>CALRXG020000641.1:0-3896 GCA_943372075.1 Bordetella parapertussis
CGCATCGCGCTGGGGCTCCAGCCCGCGTAACAAATGCCATTGGTGGTTATGGGTCCCGGCCTTCGCCGGGACGACGTGTGTGCGTGTGAAAGTCAGGCCGCGTTGCTGCCTTCCTGACGGCTGGCCTCGAACAGGAACCAGGTGCGGCGCTCGGTTTCGTCAATGAAGGTTTCGAGCAGGCCGGCGGTGCCGGAATCCTCATGGTCGTCGGCGAGCTTGTGCGCCTTGCGCATCGCGGCCGCCATGTGCTTGTTGTCTTCCATCAACTCGCGCAGCATCTCCACCGGCGGCACATAGTCCTCGTCATTGTCCTTGATGGTCTGATGCCTGGCGATGTCGCCGATCGACCGCAGCGTCACGCCGCCGAGCTTGCGGACCCGCTCGGCAAGCTGGTCGGTCGTGGCGAAGATCGCGTCCGACTGCTCGTCCAGCATCAGATGGTAATCGCGGAAATGCCGGCCGCTGACGTGCCAGTGGAAGTTCTTGGTCTTCAAATAGAGCGCGAAGGCGTCAGCCAGCAGCGTGTTGAGCGAGGCCGAGATTTTGTCCACCGCAGCCTGCGGCAGGTCGCTCGGTGTATCCAGATCGGGCGAGATCTTGTCGGACTTCGTGTCACTCTTGGCTTTGCTCACGTTGGACCTTCCTGTTAGGAACCCGTCATTCGGCGCATTGAACATTCGCCGCCGGACCGCTAACGCATCGCCAGCCCACCCGTTCCTAGCCAGGAACCGTTCTGCCGGATACCCAACGCGATGGATGATTGGATCGACTATTACGATTCCACGCATACGATCTATGCGAGCCGACTGCACCGCGACCTGCATTTCCAGGTCATCGCAAACGACATCATCGGCTACATCGCATCGCCCGACGCCGTGGTGCTGGACTATGCCTGCGGCGAGGCGCTGTCGGCAGCGAAGGTCGCCGGTGCCTGCGCCCAGCTCTACCTGGCGGAGCCTGCGCCGGGCGTCCGTGGCCGGCTGGTCGCGCGCTTTGCGCCCGACACCCGGATCCGTGTCCGCTCGCTCGATGACCTGAAGAACATGGAGGCGGATACGATCGACCTCGTGGTGATGAACTCGGTGGCGCAATACATGACGCCGCAGGAGCTCGACTCCGCGTTCGACGTGATCCATCGCCTGCTGAAACCGTCGGGCCGATTTGTGGTCGGCGATATCCTGCGGCCGGAAGTCGGCATGTTCAGAGACGTGGTGGCGCTGCTGCGGTTTGCCGGGACCCACGGCTTCCTGCGCGATGCGCTGATCGGGCTGGCCTCGACCGCCTTGTCCGATTACCGGCAGCTGCGCACCAGGATCGGGCTGCAGCGCTACGGCGAGGACGAGATGATCGCCAAGCTCGGCGCCGCGGGATTCAGCGCGACGCGCGCGACGCGCAACATCGGGCACAATCCGTGGCGAATGACATTCGTGGCGCACCACTGAGCAAGGGCGCGGATCAAGGGTTGTGAAAAAAGTTAGGGTTAACCAAAAGTAAACGTGGCGGCCGTTGAAATAATCAGCAATGATCCGCTCGGCCCGGTGGCGGAAGCGTCGACGCGGCAGTGGTGCAACACTGTTTATCCTGGTTCAAACCCAGGCCGGGCCTCCACGCTTCGCCCTGACGGGCTACGCGTGGCGCAGCCACGCCGGACCGGCGGGGCAAAGCGTGTCCGGCGTAGCTTGAGCGTAGCAAAAGCGTAGACGGACCGGGCAGCGGGCCCGCAGGGCGAAGCCGGGTCCCTACCGAGCATTCCCCCTCCGCCCCCGAGTACCCCCAACCGGGCATAGGTCGAATGAGGAATTTCCCCCAGAATCGCGGTTGATTGGGCGCTTTTGGGGGTTTCGCGGGTGCGGAAACTGGTCTAAAGACCACCCGCGCGCGAGGGATCGCGCTTCCGGCGCTACAAGATGTAGCGCATGGCTCGAGGGACGCGCGACCAGCGCGCCCTTTTTTTGTGCCTAAATTCCAGTCCGCGAGAGCTGATGCCCAAAAGAACCGACATCTCCACCATCCTGATCATCGGCGCCGGTCCCATCGTGATCGGCCAGGCTTGCGAGTTTGACTATTCCGGCACGCAGGCGGTGAAGGCTCTGAAGGAAGAGGGTTACCGGGTCGTCCTGGTCAATTCCAATCCGGCCACCATCATGACCGATCCGGAACTGGCGGACGCCACCTATATCGAGCCGATCACCCCCGAAATCGTCGGCAAGATCATCGAGAAGGAGCGCAACGTCATACCGGGCGGCTTCGCGCTGCTGCCGACCATGGGCGGCCAGACCGCGCTGAACTGCGCGCTCTCGCTGCGCCGCCAGGGCACGCTCGACAAGTTCGACGTCGAGATGATCGGCGCGACTGCGGATGCGATCGACAAGGCCGAGGACCGCCAGCTGTTCCGCGAGGCGATGACCAAGATCGGGCTGGAGACGCCGAAATCGCGGCTCGCCAACGCCTCGGCGCTGAAGAAGACCTACCGCGACAAATACCTCGCCGAGCGGGAGAAGCTTTCCGGCGCCGCGCTGGAAGAACTCGAACGGCAGTGGACGCTCGGCGAGAACGATCGCCGCAAGCGCTATCAAGAGCATGCCTTCGGCGAGGCGCTGATGGCGCTGTCCGAGATCGGCCTGCCCGCGATCATCCGCCCCTCTTTCACGATGGGCGGCACCGGCGGCGGCATCGCCTACAACAAGGAAGAATTCCTCGACATCATCGAGCGCGGGCTCGACGCCTCGCCGACCAACGAGGTGCTGATCGAGGAAAGCGTGCTCGGCTGGAAAGAGTACGAGATGGAGGTGGTGCGCGACAAGAAGGACAATTGCATCATCATCTGCTCGATCGAGAACCTCGATCCGATGGGCGTGCATACGGGCGATTCCATCACCATCGCGCCGGCGCTGACCTTGACCGACAAGGAATACCAGGTGATGCGCGACGCCTCGCTGGCGGTGCTGCGCGAGATCGGCGTCGAGACCGGCGGCTCCAACGTCCAGTTCGGCATCAATCCGGTCGACGGCCGCATGGTCGTGATCGAGATGAATCCGCGCGTGTCGCGCTCGTCGGCGCTGGCGTCGAAGGCCACCGGCTTCCCGATCGCCAAGGTCGCGGCCAAGCTCGCGGTCGGCTACACGCTGGATGAGATCGCCAACGACATCACCGGCGGCGCCACGCCGGCCTCGTTCGAGCCGACCATCGATTACGTCGTCACCAAGATTCCGCGCTTTGCGTTCGAGAAATTCCCCGGCGCCTCCTCCACGCTGACCACGTCGATGAAGTCGGTCGGCGAAGTGATGGCGATCGGCCGCACCTTCCAGGAGAGCCTGCAGAAGGCGCTGCGCGGGCTCGAGACCGGGCTGACCGGGCTCGACGAGATCGACATCGAAGGGCTCGGCCGCGGCGACGACAAGAACGCGATCCGCGCCGCGCTCGGCACGCCGACGCCGAACCGCATCCTGCAGGTCGCTCAGGCGATGCGGCTCGGCTGGACCGACGAGGAGATCTTCAACTCCTGCAAGATCGATCCCTGGTTCCTCGCCGAGATGCGCGCCATCGTCGAGATGGAGGACAAGGTCCGCAGCAACGGCCTGCCGCCGAACGCGTTCGGCATGCGGACGCTGAAGGCCATGGGCTTCTCCGACGCCCGCCTCGCCGTGCTGACCGAAACCAACGAGGCCGACGTCACCGCCAAGCGCCACGCGCTCGGCGTGCGCCCGGTGTTCAAGCGCATCGACACCTGCGCGGCCGAGTTCGCTTCGCCGACCGCCTACATGTATTCGACCTATGAGCGGCCGTTCGCCGGCGAGCTCGCCGACGAGAGCGCGCCGTCGGACCGCAAGAAGGTGATCATCCTCGGCGGCGGGCCGAACCGCATCGGCCAGGGCATCGAGTTCGACTATTGCTGC
>CALRXG020000642.1:0-3889 GCA_943372075.1 Bordetella parapertussis
CGGCATTCCGGTCTACGAGAACGACGCGGTGCGGCTCACCAAGGACAACCGCCCGTTCTGGCTCGCCGGTCTCGGCGACCAGCTCGCCTTCATGGCGGCGCGGCGTTATCGCCATGTCGCGCGGATCGGCGTCGACGATCTCAACGCGACGCTGGCAAAGGTCACCGACGATGCGCCGGTGATCCTGCTTGCGCACGAGCCCGACGTCGCGCTCCGCGTGCCATCGCGCGTCGCGCTGCAACTGTCCGGCCACACCCATGGCGGCCAGATCCGGCTGCTCGGCTGGTCGCCGGCGGTGCCGGTCAAGCACGGCATGCGGCTCGCCTATGGCCACATCAAGCTGAAATGCGACGTCGTCGTCTCCGGCGGCCTCGGTTGCAGCATCATGCCGTTCCGGCTCGGCGTGCCGCCTGAGATCGTGCAGGTCACGCTCGGCGGCAAGGGGCCGGTGGTGTCCTGAGCGCGCTTGCGCCGGCCTGCGATTTTGCGCAATACGAACCCGAAGTTTTGCGCAATCGGGGGCTGCAAGTGACCTCACCCATACTCGACGGCCAGATCCGCGACGGCCGCCACCATATGCAGGTCCGCGTCTATTACGAAGACACCGATTTTTCGGGCATCGTCTACCACGCCAATTATCTGCGCTTCATGGAGCGCGGCCGCACCAATCATCTGCGCCTGATGGGCGCCGAGCAGCAGGCGCTGTTCGACGAGGCCGAGGCGGAGACCGGTGGCTTCGCCTTCGTCGTGCGCTCGATGACGCTCGACTTCCTCAAGCCGGCGCGGATGGACGACGTGCTCGACGTCGTGACCTGGCCGATCGCGGTGAAGGGCGCCTCCATCATGCTGGCGCAGGAAGTCAAACGCGGCGATGACGTGCTCGTGAAGGCCCAGGTCCGCGTCGCCTTCATCAGCGGTGGCCGCGCGCAGCCGATTCCCAAGACCATCCGCGCGCTGATGAAGGCCGATCTGGGTTAGCTATCGGACGATAGCAAACGCCCCATCGACTCTGCGGGACGCGGCGCTAGATTTACTCGGGACAAAACAACCGCGAGGGATCGCCGATGTCACGCCCGCCGCTGCCGCCTTTCACCCGCGAGACCGCCGCGCAGAAGGCGCGCATGGCGGAAGATGCCTGGAATTCGCGCGACCCCGTTCGGGTTGCCGGCGCCTATACCGAAGATAGCCGCTGGCGCAATCGCTCCGAGGTGTTTCAAGGCCGCGAGGCGATCACGGCCTTCCTGACCCGCAAATGGGAGAAGGAGCTCGACTATCGCCTGATCAAGGATCTCTGGGCGTTCGACGGCAACCGCATCGCGGTGCGCTTCCAGTACGAATGGCATGACGCCAGCGGCAACTGGTTTCGTTCCTACGGCAACGAGCAGTGGGAGTTCGACGAGCACGGCCTGATGCGCCGCCGTGAGGCCTCGATCAACGACGTCGCGATCTCGGCGAAGGACCGCCGCTTCCACTGGCCCGCCCCGGGCCCGCGCCCGGCCGACGTGCCGGGGTTGGGAGATAGTCCGTTTTGATTGTCGTCCCGGCCGTCGCCGGGACGACGGATCGGGAGAGATCGCCTTACGCCGCTGCCTTGTGCCGCGCGATCTCGGCCTTGTAGAGCTCGAACTCTTCCGCCACCGCCTTCGCCACCGAGGGACGGGCGCGCAGCCGCTCGTAATAGGCCTTCAGCGCCGGCCATTTCGAAAGCTCGATCGGCGGCGTCGCCATGGTCCAGTTGATGACGGTGACCAGATAGGCATCGGCGACGCTGAAATGGTCGAGCAGATAGTCGCGGCCCTTCAGATGCTCCTCGACATGGTCGAGCCGCGAGACGTATTTCTCCAGCGCGTAGGTCTTGGCCTCCGGCGGCGCCTTCTTGTCGAGCAGCGGCAGGAACAGCCCCTTGTGCAGTTCGGTGCCGATGAAGCACAGCCATTGATGCAGCTTCGAACGCTCGGCGTTCGACGCGGTGCCGAGGCCTGCGCGCGGGAACTGGTCGGCGACATATTGCAGGATCGCGGCGTTCTCGGTCAGCACCACGCCGTCGTCGGTGCGCAGCGTCGGCACCAGGCCGAGCGGGTTGACCTTGTTGAAGTCGGAGCCGTCATTGCGCACCTGCTTGGTCTTCGGGTCGACCTCGAGATAATTGGCCGGCTTCATAGAGCGCGACGCGGGTCGCCATCGAGCAGGCGAGCGGCGAGAAATAAAGGTCCATTTGTGTCTCCCTCGGGCGGTCTGGCGCGGGTGTCCCGGCCGTTGTTGATTTTTGTACTGTCTTGGATAATATTTGTCTGGTCAAGGAATTTAATGCGAAATGGTACAAAAAAGTAAGAAGCCGCCATCTGCTGCCAAAATCGCGACGCCGGTCGCACCGAAGCGGCGTGGGCGGCCGCGCGCCTACGAGCCCGACGTCGCGCTCGGCAAGGCGCTCGATCTGTTCCGGCGTGATGGCTTTGCTGCGACCTCGCTCGATGACCTCAGTGCGGCGACCGGCATGAACCGGCCGAGCCTCTACGGCGCATTCGGTGACAAGCGCGAGCTCTACATCAAGAGCTACCAACGCTACCGCGATGATGCGCGCGCCGCGATGGCCGACATCTTTCGCGCCGATGCGCCGCTGCGCGAGCGGCTGGCGCGGATCTATCGCATCGCGCTCGACATCTATCTGTCCGGCGAGTCCGGCCCGCGCGGCTGCTTCACGGTGATGACGGCGGCGTCGGAGGCGGTGTCGGATCCCGACATCCGCACCATGGTGCTGGAGGGCCTGACCGAACTCGACAAGGCGTTCGGCATCTGCTTCCGCCACGCCAAGGAGCGCGGCGAGCTGCCCGAGGGCGCGGACCCGGCGGCGCTCGCGCATCTCGCCTCTGCCACCATCCACACCATCGCGATCCGTGCCCGCGCCCGCGTGCCGCGCAAGGAGCTCGAGGCGATCGTGAAGGGTGCCCTCGATGTGCTATGCGGGGCCAAGTAGAAGCGGCAATTTTCTTCAGCGGCAAATGTCGGCCGCTGGTTTTCCGGCCCGTCTTCCGTAAGTTGCCCTCACTCACGGAAGCGGAAATTCATGGGAAAAGTCAGGACTTCGGCGTTTTCGGTCTCGATCGACGGATTTGGCGCGGCGCCGCGTCAGAGCCTCCAAAATCCATTCGGCGAAGGCGGCATGGTGTTGCCCGGCTGGTTTCTCCAGACCCGGACGTTCCGCCAGACCTTCGGCCAGGACGGCGGCAGCACCGGGCTCGACGACGAGATTGCGCGCAAAGCGATGGAGGGGATCGGTGCCTGGATCCTGGGGCGCAACATGTTCGGCCCGATCCGCGGGCCATGGCCGGATCATGCCTGGAAAGGCTGGTGGGGCGCCAATCCGCCGTATCACACGCCGACCTATGTGCTGACCCATCACGCACGGCCGGATATCGAAATGGAAGGCGGCACCACGTTCCATTTCGTGACCGATGGCATTCACGCCGCACTCGAGCGGGCGCGTGCGGTTGCGGGGGACAAGGACATCCGGGTCGGCGGCGGCGTCTCGCTGGTGCGCCAATTCCTCCAGGCGCGCCTGCTCGACGAGCTGCAACTCGCACTGTCGCCGGTGTTGCTCGGTGCGGGCGAGAATCTGTTCGCCGGCCTCGATCTGCCTGCGCTTGGCTATGCCGTCGTCTCACACGTCGCGAGCCCGAACGCCACCCACGTCACCTTCGCGCGCAAATCGTAGTTCGCGCACGCCTGCGTGAGCGGCCGAAATTGGCCGTTGACGCGGCGCGTGTTCGAGTGTACTTAACCAAAAGGTTATTTAACCGATGAGCTAAGTACATGCCGCTGGACCCCCTCAGTTCGACCTTCGCGGCGCTGGCCGATCCGACCCGGCGCGCGATCCTGGCGCGGCTCGCGC
>CALRXG020000643.1:0-3886 GCA_943372075.1 Bordetella parapertussis
AGACCTTCCATGTCGGCCAGTCCTTCTTCGAGCCGCCGGGCTCGACCCACATGGTCTCGGCCAATGCAAGCGCCACGGAGCCTGCGGAGCTGATCGCGGTGTTCGTGGCGGATGAAGGCGCGCAGCTCACCACGATGCTCGAATAGCAACGCCGATCGAAGCCAACCCAGTTCCGCGTCGGTCTCGAACCCGGCGAGGTACTGGACCAGTTTGCTGCAAAGTCCGCAGGAAACTGGACCTTGCAAGCGGAACTGCGCACGGCGATTGATAGCGCGACGAATGCGGCCGGAGCGAGGTTTCGTCGCCTCTCACGACCGTCACTGAACAGGAGCAATCGATGGTCCATCTCAAGGGGCTTTCTGCCTTCCCGATCACGCCCTCCAATCGAGACGGGCAGGTCGATGCGGGAGCGCTTCGCGCATTGCTGGCGCCGCTGATTGCCGCGAAGGTGGATTCGATCGGGCTGCTCGGAAGCACCGGTTCCTATCCGTATTTCAGCCGCGACGAGCGGCGGCGTGCGGTGCAGGCGGCTACCGCCCTGGCCGATGGCAGGACACCCATATTGGTTGGCGTGGGCGCGCTGCGGACCGATGATGCCGTGAGACTGGCGCAGGACGCGCGCGATGCCGGCGCGGTCGCGGGCCTTCTTGCGCCGGTATCGTATACGCCGCTGACCGATGACGAGGTGTTCGAGCACTTTCGAACGGTGGCGCGTGAAAGCAAGTTGCCGATCTGCATCTACGACAATCCGGGCACGACGCATTTTCGATTCACGCCGGCCTTGATCGGCCGTTTGAGCCATGTGGACGGCATCGTGGCGGTGAAGAGCCCCGCACTCGACGCGGCGGCCTTGCCGGGCCATGTCGCCGAATTGCGGGCCGTCGTGCCGAACGGGTTCTCATTGGGTTACAGCGCCGACTGGAATTGTACCGAGGCGCTGCTGGCGGGCGGCGAGACCTGGTACAGCGTCCTCGCAGGAATTTTCCCCAAGGGCTGCCTCGACATCGTCCGTGCCGCGGCAAGCGGCGATGCCGTGAAGGCGCGTCAGCTGGACGCGCGGCTGCAGCCGGTCTGGCAGCTGCTCAAGACGTTCTCGAGCCTGCGGGTCGTTTATGCGATCGCCAATCTCAGCGGAATCTGTGCGGCCGAACCGCCGCGTCCGATCCTGCCGTTGCCTCCGGACGCCCAGAAGAAGGTGAGCGAGGTTTTGGCCGGAATGGAGCTCGGTTGATCGCATCGCACGATGTGACCGGCTGCATCGATCCAGTTCCGAATGGAACCCGCGATCGACCCGCCGGCGTCGCGGCTTCCATCTGCGCGCAAAATCGGCATAACAATCGCGAGGCGCTATTGGGAGCCGTTCGATGCGATTGCCGGTATGTCTGCTGACGCTCCTGGTTCCCGCGATGGCGTGGGCCGAGGAACCCGCAACCAATGCGGTGGCACTATGGGGCAGCCCTACGGTCGACAACGGCGCCTGCTGCAACACGCTGGCCGAGGTGCGCGGCAATATCGATCGACTCGATCGCGAGATCGTACGCCTGATGGCCGAGCGAGGCCGCTACGTCCATGAGGCCGCGCGCTTCAAGGCCAATCCGGCGCAAGTCGAGGCGCCGGAGCGCGCCGAGGCGGTGGTGAAGAAGGCGATGGCACTCGCCGAGCAGGATGGTCTGTCGCCCAAAGTTGCCGAAGCCGCCTATCGCGCGATGGTGCGCGCCTTCATCGACTACGAGCAGGGTATCTTCGCCGATGCCGCGGCGCGCGGCGATGCCCCCTGGAAGAAGTAAGCGGACGCGGCACCATGCGGTACTCAGTCCGGCGCAGGCTCGCGGGCGCGGCGTTTGTCCTCTTCGGCTGCATGGCCGCATCGAGCCCGGCCTTTGCCGAGCGGCGCGTGGCGCTGGTGATCGGCAACTCGGCCTATCGCAACACGGTGCAGCTGCCCAATCCGCGCAATGACGCGACCGATGTGGCGCGGATGCTGAAGGGCGCCGGCTTCGAGGTGGTGGAGGGTGTCGATCTCGACAAGCGCGGCATGGACGACGCGTTTCGCCGCTTTGCCGACGCCGCCGTCGGAGCCGATGCCGCGCTGTTCTTTTACGGCGGTCACGGCTTTCAATTCCGGGGCGCGAATTATCTCGTCCCCATCGATGCCAGACTGACCGGCGCCGCCGATGTCGGCGCGCAGATGGCGCGGGTCGACGACATCCTCGCCGACCTGCAACGCGCCAGCGGCGTGCGCATCCTGATGCTCGACGCCTGTCGCGACAATCCGCTTGCGGACCAGTTGCTGGCGCAGGCCAATCCTGCGCGCGCCGTGACGATCACGCGCGGCCTGGCACGGATCAAGCAGACCGCGGGCACCGTGATCGCGTATTCCACGCAGCCCGGCGCGGTGGCCGCCGACGGCGAGGGGCGTAACAGTCCGTTCGCGGCCGCGTTCATCCGGGAGGTCAGCCAGCCCGGTGTCGAGATCGGTCCGCTGTTCCGGCATGTCGCGGCCGACGTCTACAAGGCGACCAATGAGCGGCAATTGCCCGAGGTGACGTTCTCGCTGCTCGGCGACTTCTATTTCGTCGGCCAGCCGGCGCCGACGGCGCCGCCGCCAGTTGCCGCGGCGCCAGCGCCGATGCAGACGACAGCGCTGCTGCTGCCGACACCGGCAGCGCGCACCGCCGCAGAAGGCTGCGACAAGCTCGCGGCGTCCGCCGAGGACACCGACCGGCCCTCCGGCGTGCCCGGCGTCGCGCTCAATCACGTCCAGCCGCGGCTCGCCGTCGATGCCTGCCGCGCGGCGCTGACGCAGGCGCCGGACCACCGCCGTCTGCAATTTCAGATGGCGCGCGCGCTCAGCGTCGCTGGAGAGCTCGGCGAGGCGCGCGACTGGCTGACGAAGTCCGCTGCGGCGGGCTCGGTCGCGGCGATGTCCGACCTCGCCGTGATGCTGGAGAAGGGCGAGGGCGGGCCGGCCGACCTGCCGCGCGCGGTGGCGTTGTTCGACCAGGCCGCGGCCGCAGGCAACGTGCCGGCGATGCGCAACGTCGGCATCGGCTACGAGAACGGGATAGGGCGTCCCGCGGACGCGGCACAGGCCGCGCAGTGGTACCGCAAGGCGGCGGATACCGGCGATCCGCAGGCGATGGGTTTCCTCGCCGTGCTTTACCTGCAAGGCACCGGCGTGCCGAAGGATGCCAGCCAGGCGCGGCAATGGATCGACAAGCTCACGACCACCGAGCACACCGCTACGATGTTGCGGGTCGGCTATGTGCTGCTCGGCCTGACCGGCGCGGTAAAGGACTATGCCACGGCACGCACGTTGTTTCAGCGCGCCGCCGAACTCGGCGACGGCGACGGCAATGTCATGCTCGGCAATATGGCCGCCGGCGGCATCGGCGAGGCGCGCGACTTCGCGCGTGCCGCCGACTTCTACGAACGTGCCGCGGCGATCGGCAACATGAATGCCAAGGCGAGCCTGATGCCGTTGCTGATGGCGGGTGCCGGCGGTCTTCGGCGCGATCCCGGCAGGGCCGCCGAATACGGCCTGGAAGCGCTGCGCGGCGGCTCACCGGTGGCGCGCGCGCTGTTGATCGAGAAGCCGACCACCTCGCTGACCCCAGAGCTGCGCAAAGCGGTCGAGCAGCGCCTGGTGAAGGCCGGCCTGCTCAAGCGTGCGCCCGATGGGCGTTACGGACCGGACACGCTCGCGGCGCTGCAAAGCGCGGTGCTCGCAAAGTAGTTGCGCGCGCGGCGCCGCCTGATCTGCGATTCAGATCGCAACCATCTCGGATAATCATTGTCCGTCGGCTCAAGGCCGTGCTTCAGTGCGGCAAGTCGAACGGCCGGTCCGGTTCGCCTGAAGCGCGGAACCGCCACGGCACGCTCGACA
>CALRXG020000644.1:0-3885 GCA_943372075.1 Bordetella parapertussis
GACGGTGTGGCACAATGTGTTCGAGCGCGGCGCGCTGAAGGCCGGCGAGACGCTGCTGATTCACGGCGGCTCGTCGGGCATCGGCACGATGGCGATCCAGCTTGCCAAGGCGTTCGGCGCCAAGGTGATCGTCACCGTCGGCTCGCAAGACAAGGCCGATGCCTGCCTGAAGCTCGGCGCCGATCATGCGGTCAACTACAAGACCGAGGATTTCGTCGAGGCGGTGAAGACGGCCACCGGCGGCGCCGGCGCCAATGTCATCCTCGACATGGTGGGCGGCGACTATATCGACCGCAACTACGACGCCGCCGCGGTCGAGGGCCGCATCGTCCAGATCGCGTTCCTGTCGGGAACACCGAAGGCCACGGCCAATTTCTCCAAGCTGATGATCAAGCGGCTACACCACACCGGCTCGACCTTGCGGCCCCGTAGTAATGCGGACAAGGCGGCGATGGTCGCCGCGATCGAGGCGAAGGTGCTGCCCTTGCTGCGCGAAGGCCGCGTCAAGCCGCTGATGGACAGCACATTCCCGCTGGAAAAGGCCGCCGACGCGCACCGCCGCATGGAGACCAGCGAACATATTGGCAAAATTGTGTTGGTCGTCTAATTCTCAACGTGGAAGCAGGGGCGGAAACCCTTTGATTCCCTTCGCATTCGTGTCATTTATCGCGCCACCTCCGGGCCGGTCGCCGGATCCGGGCAGTTTGTCGATCGCGGAGTACTGACATTGCGTCTGATCAGGTGCCTTGCGCTGCTCGCGCTGGGCCTCATGATGTTTGCCGCTGCGCCTGATGCGTATGCGATCGACGCAGTCAGCGTGCGCAGCGATGCGCCGGCGATCGACCTGACAGCGGTGCTCGACCATCAGCGCAGTGAAGGCGATCGCATCCAGGTCTCCACCGCGCCCGGAACCGACGGCATCGTGCGCCGCATCGAGGTTCGCGCCCGCGAAGGCGGCCAGAACTGGGTGGTGTTCGCGCTTGCCAACAACACCGACGACCAGCTCGACCGCCTGATCGTCGCGCCGCATTACCGCATCGTATCGTCAGGCCTGTTGTGGCCCGACCTCGGCCTGTCGCGCATCGCGACTATCACGCCGTCGGTCGGCGATCGTCCCGAGCGGCAGGAGAGTCCGACCGCCGACGTGTTCCGCATCACGCTCGATCCCGGCGCCGTCGTCACCTATGTCGCGGAACTGCGCACCGACAAGCTGCCGCAGCTCTATCTGTGGGAACCCGACGCCTACAAGGACAAGGTCAACTCGTTCACGCTGTACCAGGGCATCGTGATCGGCATTTCGGGCCTGCTCGCGCTCGTGCTCACGATCTTGTTTGTGGTCAAGGGCAGCATCATGTTCCCGGCCGCCGCGGCGCTGGCCTGGGCGGTGCTGGTCTATATCGGCGTCGACTTCGGCTTCTGGGGCAAGGTGCTCGACATGTCGAACAACGCCGAGCGCGTCTGGCGCGCGGCGGGCGAGGCGATCCTCGCGGCGACACTGCTGGTGTTCCTGTTCGCCTATCTCAATCTCAGTCGCTGGCACGTCCGCTACTCGCATATCACGATCGGCTGGCTGGTCTTCCTCGGCTCGCTGGTGGCGCTGGCGCTGTTCGACCCCGCGGTCGCCTCCGGCATCGCGCGGATGTCGCTGGTCATGATCGCGTTCGCCGGCTTCGCGCTGATCGTCTATCTCTCGACCCACGGCTTCGACCGCGCAGTGCTGTTGATCCCGACCTGGTTCCTGCTGGTGGTCTGGGTGATCGCAGCCGGCATGACGGTGGCGGGCTCGGTCACCAACGACATCGTCGGCCCGGCGCTGCTCGGCGGCCTGGTGCTGATCGTGATGCTGATCGGGTTCACTGTGATGCAGCACGCCTTCGCCGGCGGCGGCGCCACCACCGGCGTGGTCTCCGATGTCGAGCGTCGCGCCTTGGCGCTGACCGGCTCCGGCGATCTGATCTGGGACTGGGACGTCTCCGCCGACAAGGTGTTCACCAGCCCCGAGACCGAGGCGCTGCTCGGGCTGAAGCGCGGCACGCTGGAAGGCCCGGCAGCGAAATGGCTCGAAGTGCTGCACCCGCTCGACCAGGACCGCTTCCGCGCCGCGCTCGACAGCGTGCTCGACCAGCGCCGCGGCCGCCTGGTGCAGGATTTCCGGCTGCGCACGCCGGATGGCCACTTCATGTGGTTCGCGCTGAAGGCGCGGCCGGTGGTCGGCTCCGACGGCGAGGTCTCGCGCGTGGTCGGTACCCTCACCGACGTCACCGAGTTCAAGAACTCCGAAGAGCGGATGCTGCACGACTCGGTGCATGACAATCTGACCGGCCTGCCGAACCGCCGGCTGTTCATGGACCGCCTCGGCGCGGTGGCGAACCTCGCCAAGACCATGCCGAGCCTGCGGCCGACCCTGATGGTGATCGACCTCGACCGCTTCAAGCAGGTCAATGATTCCGTCGGCATCGCGGTCGGCGATTCCATCCTGCTGACGCTGGCGCGCCGGCTGACCCGCATCCTCAAGCCGCAGGACACGCTGGCGCGAATGGCTGGCGACCAGTTCGGCCTGATCCTGCTGTCGGAGCAGGACCCGGCGCGGATCACCAATTTCGCCGAGACCATCCGCAAGACCATTCGCGCCCCGATCGCCTTCAACGACCGCGAGATCTTCCTGACCGCCTCGATCGGGCTTGCGCTGTCCGATCCGCAGGCGCCGCTCACCGACGAGATCATCAAGGACGCCGAGCTCGCGATGTATCATTCGAAGCGGATCGGCGGCGATCGCATCGACGTCTACAAGCCGGCAATGCGGGCGCGGAAGACCGACCGCCTGACGCTCGAGAGCGACCTGCGCCGCGCCATCGAGCGGCAGGAACTCACGATCCTGTACCAGCCGATCGTACGGCTGGAGGATCGTGCGATCGCCGGCTTCGAGGCACTGGTGCGCTGGGACCATCCCAAGCTCGGCCGGATGTCGCCGTCGGAATTCATCAACGTCGCCGAGGAGACCGGCCTGATCGTCGATCTCGGCATGTTCGTGATGGACCAGACCGCGCGCCAGCTCGCGGTGTGGCAGCGCGCGATGCGGGCGCGCGAGCCGATCTTCGCTTCGGTGAACGTGTCGTCGCGGCAGTTGCTGCGCCACGACCTGATCCACGATATCCGCACCGTGCTGTCGCGCTCCTCGGTGGCGCGCGGCACGCTGAAGCTCGAGCTGACGGAATCGCTGGTCATGGAGAACCCGGAGCACGCCGCGCAGATGCTGGCGCGGATCCGCGAACTCGGCACCGGCTTGTCGCTCGACGATTTCGGCACCGGCCACTCCTCGCTGTCCTATTTGCAGCGCTTCCCGTTCGACACCATCAAGATCGACCAGTCGTTCGTCCGCACCACGAGCCGCGGCACCCGCCCGGTGATCCTGAAATCGATCATCGCGCTGGCGCATGATCTCGGCATGCAGGTGGTGGCGGAAGGCGCCGAGACCGACTCCGACGCCGTCGAGCTCTACCAGCTCGGCTGCGAATACGCGCAGGGCTTTGCGTTCGGAGAGCCGATGGACGCCGACGCCGCCACGCGCCTGCTCACCGAGGAACGGCTGGAAGCCGCGAGCTAGGCTCTGGCGAAGGCACCCTGTCGGCTCGACCCCGGATGTCATGCTCCGCGAAAGCGGAGCATCCAGTACGCCGCGGCTTATCCGTATGACTTCGACGTCTCTGGAATACTGGATCGCCCGCTTTCGCGGGCGATGACAAGCCAGGGCGTGGCTTTGCTTCGCTTTACCGCGGCTTCGGCATCCGCTTGAACTTGACGCTCTTGCCGTCGGTCTGGCGCGTGGCGATGTAGCCGGCCTCGAGGCAGGCTTCGCGCTGCGGCATCTTCTCCTGCGGGCTGCGC
>CALRXG020000645.1:0-3878 GCA_943372075.1 Bordetella parapertussis
GGGCCCATCGCGAGCTGCTCGAGCGCGAGGCGGAGCTGGCGCGGATTCAGCGCATCGCCCGGGTCGGCGGGCTCGAGATCGATTTCCGCGACGGCGTCCGCAACCGCCGCTCTCCCGAATATCTGCTGGTACACGGCCTGCCGCCGGAAGAGGTCAACGAGACCTACGAGAACTGGGTCGCGCGCATCCATCCCGACGATCGCGAACGCACCATCCGCCACCTGTTCGGCGTGCTCAAATCCGGCGGCGAGGACTACACGGCCGAGTACCGCATCATCCGGCCGAACGACGGCGAGAGCCGCTGGATCCGCGTCGTCGCCAAGATCGAGCGCGACCGCAGCGGCCGCGCGCTGCGGCTGGTCGGCGCCGATCTCGACGTCACCGACCAGATGCTGGCGCAGGAAACCCTGCGCGAGAGCGAGGAGCGCTTCCGCCTGATCGCCGACAGCGCGCCGGTCCCGATCTGGGTGACCAAGCTCGATCGCACCCGCTCGTTCGCCAACCAGGCTTATCTCGACTTCCTCGGACTGCCGTTCGAGGAGGCGATCGTGTTCGACTGGCGCAAGGCACTGCATCCGGACGATCTGCCCAAGATCCTGCAAGAGCAGATCACCGGCGAACTGTCGTTGAAACCGTTCGTGCTCGAGGCCCGCTATCGAAACGCCGGCGGCGACTGGCGCTGGCTGCGCTCGGAATCGCAGCCGCGCTGGGATCCGAACGGCAAGCACATCGGCTTCATCGGCGTCGCCCACGACATCACCGCCGCCAAGCAGGCCGAGATCGAGCTGCGCAAGCTCAACGAGTCGCTGGAGCGGCGTATCACCGAACGGACCGCGCAGCTCGAGTCCAGCGAAGCGCAGATGCGAGCGATCCTGGAAACCAGCCATCAACATCAGGGGCTGCTCAACCAGGACGGCGAGCTGCTCTACGCCAACCGCACCGCGCTGGCTGGCATTCGCGCTGACGCCGCCGATGTGGTCGGCAAGCTGTTCTGGGAGACGCCGTGGTTCAGCGCGACCGAAGGCGCGCCGGAAACGATCAAGAATGCCTTCGCCACGGCAATGCGCGGCGAGGACGTCAAGTCCGAACTGCCGCTGCGACTGCCGATCGGCGACCGTCATTTCGACTTCGAGATGCGGCCGCTGCGGGACCAGCATGGAACGATCGTCGGCGCGGTGCCGGAGGCCGTCGACATCACCGAACGGCGCCGCGGCGAGGAAGCCCTGCGGCAATCGCAGAAGATGGAAGCGGTCGGCCAGCTCACCGGCGGCGTCGCGCATGATTTCAACAACCTGCTCACGATCATTCGCTCGGCGACCGACTTCCTGCGCCGCCGCGAGTTGCCGGACGAACGGCGCCGCCGCTACATCGACGCGATCTCGGAGACCGTCGAGCGTGCCTCCAAGCTCACCGCGCAACTGCTGGCATTCGCGCGCAGGCAACCGCTCAAACCGGAAGTGTTCAATGTCGGGTCGCAGGTCGACAGCGTCGCGCAGCTGATCCGCCCACTGGTCGGTGGACGGATTCACATCGAGGTCCGGATCGAGGATCCCGACTGTTTCGCGATCGCCGATATCGGCCAGTTCGAGACCGCGCTGATCAACCTTGCGGTCAACGGGCGCGACGCCATGAACGGCGAGGGCCTGCTCACGATCGGGGTCAGGAAGGTCAGGAACATCCCTGCCCTGCGCGCCCAGGCCTCGCGCAGCGGCGATTTCGTCACGGTCTCGATCCAGGATACCGGCACCGGCATCTCGCCGGAAAATCTCGATGCAATCTTCGAGCCGTTCTTCACGACCAAGGAGGTCGGCAAGGGAACCGGCCTTGGCTTGAGCCAGGCGTTCGGCTTCGTCAAGCAATCCGACGGCGACATCGAGGTCACCAGCACGCCCGGGCACGGCGCGACCTTCACCATCTATCTGCCGCAGGCGATGCGTCCGGCCGACACCAAGGTCGCCGCCAGCGCAGGCATCGAGCAGGCCTCGATCGGCCGCGGCTATCGCGTCCTCGTCGTGGAAGACAACGACGACGTCGGCCAGTTCTCCACCGAACTGCTTGAGGATCTCGGCTACTCGGTCAAACGCGCGGCAAATGCCAACGCGGCACTCTCGATCCTCTCCGAGAACGAGTTCGCCGCCGACCTCGTGTTCTCGGATGTGATCATGCCGGGCATGAACGGGGTTGAACTCGCGGGCGTGATCCGCGACCGCTTTCCCGGCCTGCCGGTGGTGCTGACCAGCGGCTATAGCAATGTGCTCGCCGAGAACGCACACAGCGGCTTCGAACTGATCCAGAAGCCCTATTCGGTCGAGGCGCTGTCGCGCACGCTCCGCAAGGCGATCGCCGCGCAGCGGACGACCGCGGCCAAGTCCTGACCGCGAGCGCCGGCCACGCCTTACTCGATCTCAACATGCGCAACGCCGAGCTGCAGGATGCCGAGCGCGCGGGCCGCCGTGGTCGAGACATCGATGATCCGTCCGCGAACGAACGGACCTCGATCATTGACGCGGCAGCGGATCGATTTGCCGCGATAGGACACCGTGACCATGCTGCCGAATGGCCGCTTGCGGTGTGCACAGGTCATCTCGCCGCTCTTGCCGATGCCACGATAATAGGACGCAAGGCCACTTTCCGCGCTCGCCATGCATGACGCAGACAGCAGCATGGCCGCGGACATGATTGCGGTTTTCATTGATCGCCTGCCGGTCGAGCCCCGCAAGGGAACGCGGTTCCACGGTTTCGGTTCCGCGTCGGTCGCGCCAGCCGGTCGATTTCTGGAATTTGCCTTCGAAGGAACTGCGCCGGGACGGCACACTCAAGCCGCGTTTTCGACGCCTTCAGCCACGAGCAGCGTCCGGACGTCCTGCGCCGGAACCGGCCTGCTGAACAAGTAGCCCTGCATTTGCGTGCAGCCGAGCATCTGCACGGTGTCGCGCTGCTGATCGGTCTCGACGCCCTCGGCGGTGGTGATCATGTTGCGGTCGGCGGCGATCGACACCACCGCACGGATGATCGACGCCGAGCCCGAATTGCGGGTGACCTCCTTGACGAAGCTGCGGTCGATCTTGATCTTGTCGAACGGAAAGCGCTGCAGATATTGCAGCGACGAGTAGCCGGTGCCGAAATCGTCGAGCGCGATGTGGACGCCGAGTGCGCGAAGCTGGCCGAGCGTGACCAGCGCCGCATCGTCGTCGGCGATCAGCACCGCCTCGGTGATCTCGAGTTCGAGCCGGCGCGGGTCGAGCCCACTTTCCGCCAGCGCGCTGGCAACCTTGAGCGCCAGCGTCTCCGACTTGAACTGGATCGGCGAGACGTTGACGGCGACGCGCACATGCGCCGGCCACCCCGCCGCCTCGGTGCAGGCGGTGCGCAGCACCCACTGCCCGATCTCCTCGATCAATCCGGTTTCCTCGGCCACCGGGATGAACTCCACCGGCGAGATCATGCCGCGCACCGGATGACGCCAGCGTAGCAGTGCCTCGCAGCCGGTCACCTCGTCGCTGCGCAAATCGACCAGCGGCTGGTAGTGCAGCTCGAAACCGCCCTCGGCCAGAGCGACGCGCAGATCGGCCTCCAATGCGCGGCGCAGATTGGCCTGCTTCTCCATCGCCGGATCGAAGAACCGATAGGTCCGCCGGCCCGCGGCCTTGGCCGCGTACATGGCAAGGTCGGCGCATTTGAGCAATTCGAACAGGTCGGTGCCGTGGCGTGGCGCGATCGCGATCCCGATGCTGGCATCGCTCGACAGCCGATGGCCGAGGCAGTCGAACGGCGTTCGCAGCGACTGATAGATGCGCGCCACCAGGTCGCTGACATCGTCGTCGGATCCGATGTCGTGTTGCACGATCGCGAACTCGTCGCCGCCGAGGCGCGCGATG
>CALRXG020000646.1:0-3841 GCA_943372075.1 Bordetella parapertussis
CCCCGGCCGCGACGCGACAAGCGCCGCGGCCGCCTCCCTCGTCCACAATGAACAGAGCCCGTCATGTTCGACGCCCAATGCGACCTCGCCGCCCTGGTCTATGACGACAACGACGATCCCGATGCCGTCCTGCGCGACTTCGCCAGTGATCTGAACGCGCATGGCTGCCGCGTCGTCGGCATGGTGCAATCAGGCCAATGCGCGGATTCCAGCCTGTCGGCGGTGCTGGTACATAGCGGCGAGACGGTGCTGCTGGCGCAACCGCCAAGCCAAAGTCCTACGAGTCCCGGCGCCACCGGCTGCAAGCTCGACCTGTCGCGGTTGCAGGATGCCGGCGTCCGCGTCGCCGGCGCGCTCGCCGAAGGCGCCGACCTCGTCATCATCAACCGCTTCGGCAAGCGGGAGCGCGACGGCAAGGGCCTGGGCTTTCTGATCGAACGGGCGCTCGACGCCGACATTCCGGTGGTGATCGCGGTGTCACGCTTGAGCTTCGCGGACTGGATCAAGTTCGCCGGCGGCATGAGCGTAAAGCTCGCCTGCGACCGCCACGCGCTGGATGCCTGGTGGCGCAACGTCTCGCTGCGAACCGCGGCCCGGATCGCGCCGGATCACACCACGGTTTGTGAGGCGTTCAAGTAGACTTGCTTGTGGGGTGGATTGAGCCCCCTATTCCGTCATTGCGAGCGAAGCGAAGCAATCCATGCTTCGGCGCAGGCGGAACGATGGATTGCTTCGTCGCTCCGCTCCTCGCAATGACGACGGAAGCGACTTACAGCGTTTCCTGCTTATGGTCGCAGTTCTTGCAGGTGAACTTGACGCGGGACTGGCCCTTCTCCGCCTGCACCCGGTTCGGCGCACCGCATTTGCCGCACACGGCCTCGATCCGGGTCGTGCCCTGCTTGATGACGAGGTTCCGCTTTTCCATGGTTTCGCGGATCAGGCGCTCGGCCTCCTCGCGCAACGATTGCTTCGACATCATCCCCACCGCTGTTGGTTTGCGGGCGGCGTCATAGCACGGCCGCGTGAAGCTTTGACAGGGGGTACCGATCAGACAATCAGCCGATCCACCGGCAGCCGGAAATGCCGGGGTTTCACGGGTTTTGATGGATGGCCGATGCGGAATACGTTGACCAGGCGCAGATCGCTGCCGATTTTGCCGAGCGCGCCAAGCCGTTCGTTGCAGCCGGGATGATCGGCCAGCGCCGAAATCGGACAGGCCGCGAAGCCGGCGCGGACGATTTCCAGCCAGACACGATAGAAATGCCGCCCCGTCGTGAGCGGATCCTCACCGACGGGGCGGCAGAACAGCAGGATTGCGGAGGCCGATGCGGTCTTGGCGCGATCGGCGAGCAGCGCGGCCGCGATGCCGAGACGATCAAGCGGCCGGAACAGGCGTCCCAGCACAAAGCGGGCCGCGCTGCCCTCGATGGCGTTCATCGCCAGCGCATCGCGGTTGAGACCGTCCAGCAGGTAGCGCGGATCGGCGGGCGACGTCCGCATCCATGTGAGCAGTTCAGCGCGGTAATCGTCGCCGCGGACAAACGAGAACTCGGCCTGATCGGCCCAATCAGCGATGTCGGCAAGCGCCCCGCGATGACTGATGCAGACCACATCGTCGCGCGCGATGGCCAGCTGCGCCAGCGCCGTCGCGTCATCCGGCGCAGCGAGGAATTTGCCGCGCCACGACATGCGGCGTGCCACATGCTCCGCCAGCGGATCGGGCGTGGTGCCCGGCCTGACCGCAAAAGAGCAGAGTACGGAGAATCGCGGCGACAGCGGCTGTTCCAGCGTCGTCATCGCCGTGATGGCGAAGCCGCGTCGGTTGAGCGCGAGGCTCATGCCCTCCAGCGCAGCGCCATGCGACACCAGGACATCGTGCCCCGCGGGGTCCGCGACCGGCGCGCGGACGCTGGTGTCGTCGACCAGCGCCAGCCGGCCATCGTCGAGCAGGCGCCAGCGCGTCGGCTGGATGTTGTGAACGCTCGGCGCCAGCCGCGCCTCCGCGACCAGTTCGCGCAGCAGATCCGGCGTCAGTTCGCTCATGCCGCCGCCAATCGCTTGGTGAACAGGTGCAGCCGGTGCAGCGGCGTGGCCCCGGCCTTCTCGACCTGGCGCAGCGAAGGCACGTTGATGTCGGCGATCCAGGTGCCGCCGAGCGTGCGGTAGCCGGCCTGCTGCAACGCCAGCGCGGTGCGGTAGAGCATCGCGCCGTTGAGGCCGCGATTGTGCAGGTCGCGACAGACCGACTGGTAGATCAGCACGGCGCGGGTGTTCATGATGCGGTGCTGCACGAACCTGAATGGGGCCGTCAGCCCGATCCGGCCGCCGATCGCCTTGATCAGCGGGTTGAGGTCGGGAATCGCAATGATCGCGCCGGCGGGGCGGCCGCGGTGATAGACCACGGTCGAAATCCGCTTGTCGATGATCCACATCATGTCGCCGGCCTGGAACAGGTATTCGGCCGCGGTCGGCGGCACGAACATCGGATTGTCTGCAAAGCCGTCATTGAGAATGAGCCGCGCATCCTCCAGCCGCGCCTTGAAGGCGGAGCGCTTGATCGGCTGCCAGACGAAATCGGGGTCGGCGAGCACCGCACGCTGCTTGTCGCCGAGCAGCTGCTCCGGCTTGCCGTCGTCGAGCGCGATCTCGAAGGTCGTCATCGGGAACGTCGCGGCATAGCCGGCGCGCTCCAGATGCTGCGCGATGTGCGGCGGCGACCACATCATGTCGGTAAACGGCGCATGGTCAAAGCCGTCAGTCATGACGCCGATCTGCTGCATTGCCGTCAGATTGAAATTGCCGGCGATACGGCTCATGCCACGCGCCGACAGCCATTGCTCGGCGGCGCGCAGCAGCGCATCGGCCACTGCAACGTCGTCGATGCAGTCGAAGAAGCCGAATGCACCATGGCGGGTGCCGTGCTTGCGGTTGGAGGCGTCGTGGATCGAGGCGGCGATGCGGCCGACCGGCCGGCCGTCGCGATGCGCGGAGAACAACGTGGTGCGGCCGTGGCCTTCGGTGACGAACGGATTCGTCGCGGGATCGAACATCCGGTCGAAATCGCTCCACAGCGGCGGCACGTAGAGACTGTCGGGTCCATAGGCGTTTAGCGCTGCGTCGAACGCCGCTTTGCGGTCGCCTTCCCTGACCTCGAGCGTCATTTGGCCTCCGGGGTCAACGCCAACAGCCGCCGCACCAGCGCCAGCGCGGTTTCGGTGGCGGGATCGGCCGCGGTCACCGGCACTGCGAGCACGATCATATCCACCGGATCGTGCGCGAGCACGATGACATGGGAGGCGTTGTTGGCTGATATCAGCGAGACCATTCGCTCGGCCGCCGGGTCGGTCGGCGACAGCCCCCATGGCGCGTCGGAGCGGCGCAGCACGCGCCGCGTCGACAGGAAATCGCGCAGCAGCGGCGGATCGTAGGGTGTGAGCTCGTTTTCGCGGAAGCGCCGCGCGCTTTCGAAGATCGGATGCCGCGCGAGCTCGGCGATCAACTGCTCGCGTGTCTGCGCCGGCGATGCCGCGACCGAATTGAGCACGCCGGGCTCCTGGGATTCGAACAGCGCCCGCAGCGCGTCCGTCATCAGCCCGATGGTCAGGACGCCGGCGATCGCGACCGCGACGAACCGGACCATCTGCGCGGCATCGACGTCGGGCGCCATGAAGGCGGCGGCGAGGCCGAGCAAGCCCGAAGAGATCAGCCGCAGCGCCATCATCATAAGCCCATGCCGGCGGGTCTCGGCGCCGCCGCCGGCGATCAGCATCACGGTCACCGTGAGCAGCGCGCCGAGCGCGCCGAGCCGGACCGGGATGTCCGGAAACAGCGTGCGGAAATC
>CALRXG020000647.1:0-3821 GCA_943372075.1 Bordetella parapertussis
AACGCAGGGACCCATAACCACGAATGTTCATTGTTGCATTATGCCGGAACGACGGGCCCCATTCACAACACCCGCCGCGGCGTATGGGTCCCTGCGTTCGCAGGGACGACAGTTGTAAATGTGGCGCGACGTGTGCATCAAACGAACGAATAGGGCTTAGGTACGCACAGCTATTTGCCGTCTGAACCGCGATGACGGAAGCCGAAACCACAACAATGTGAAATTTCCGCGCGAGGTGATGAAAAACCGTCACTCGCAACCTCGGCGCGAGCAGTCTAACCTCCCGCGCGCCAGGCCGGATCAACGGCCGGTCAACAGAGTGGGAGGATGCGATGACACGCCAACAGCAGCGCGATCCAGACGAAGCGCAACGCGATCCACATGTATCACGACGAACGCTGGTCCAGGGCCTCGCGGTTGCCGCCGCTGCCACCGCCACGGGAGCTCGCAGCGCGCTGGCGCAGACCGCGCCGGCGCCGGTCGGGCCGCCGACGACGATCACCAGCCCGCCGCGCGACTTCAGCCCGCGCGGTGCGCCGACCACCTATTTCTGGGACCCCGACGTCATCGCGGTCGATCCGTCCTTCAACGACCTTGCCCAGCCCAACACCTCGATCAAGCGGCTTTACACCGGCGTGTTGTGGGCGGAAGGGCCGGCCTGGAGCTCGCAGGGCCGCTATCTGCTTTGGAGCGACATTCCCAACAACCGGCAGATGCGCTGGTCGGAGGACGACGGCCATGTCAGCGTCTTCCGCATGCCGTCGAACTACTCGAACGGCAATTCGTTCGACTTCCAGGGCCGCCAGCTGTCCTGCGAACATCTCACCCGCCGCATCGTGCGTTACGAGAATGATGGCACGGCGACCGTGCTTGCCGACAGCTACAACGGCAAGAAGCTGAACTCGCCGAACGACATCGTCGCGCATCCGGACGGCAGCTACTGGTTCACCGATCCGCCCTATGGCGGGCAGCTCTATGAGGGCGAGCCCGATGCCGCCGGCGGCCCGGGCAATTCGGCCGGCAAGCTCAATCCGCGGATCGGCCAGCCGCCGGGTTTCGCGCCGTTCAAGCGCGAGCTGCCGACCAATTGCTATCGCATCGATCCCTCCGGCCGCATCGATCTCGTGGTGAGCGAGGATCAGGTGCCGGACCCGAACGGCATCTGTTTCTCGCCCGACTACAAGAAGCTCTATGTGGTCTCGACCGGCAAGGGACCGGGCGATACCGGTCCCGGCGGCAAGGGCGATGTGTTCGTGTTCGACGTCGGCGCCGACAACAAGCCTGTCAACGGCAAGCGGTTCAGCGATTTCACGATCGACGGCGTGAAGTGCGGGCCGGACGGCATCCGCTGCGACGTCAACGGCAATGTCTGGTGCTCGAGCAATGCCGGCCGCGCCGTGGGTTATAACGGTGCGACCTGCTGGTCGCCGGAAGGCAAGCTGCTCGGCCGCATCCGGCTGCCCGAGGTCTGCGGCAACATCACCTTCGGCGGCCCCAAGCGCAACCGCCTGTTCATGGCCGCAAGCCAGTCGCTCTACGCGGTCTATACCGCAACCCAGGGGGCCGGGCCGGCCTAGCTTGCGGGAGGCCGGGCGTCGGCCTAACCCGCCGGCGCCGTCCCCCGCTACCTGATTGTCGCAGCTCAGCTTTCGGAACTGAACGCACGGCCTGCCGTTAACAAACGGCGGCTTGGCCGCGTCAATTTCGCTTTATTTGCAGGGCGAAGTGTTCACCCGCGACCGGCACTTTCCGATAATATTAGCTATCCGCGCCGATCCATGAGGACCCCACCATGAGCTTCCGCCGCGATTATCTTTCCAAGCCGATCTTCTCCTGGGCGCGTGGCGTGCTGCCGACGATGTCGGACACCGAGCGCGAGGCGCTGGAAGCCGGCGATGTCTGGTGGGACGCCGATCTGTTCACCGGCAATCCCGACTGGTCGAAATTGCTGGCCTATGCGCCGGCGATATTGACCGACGAGGAGAATGCTTTCCTGCACGGTCCGGTCGACGAACTCTGCAAGATGCTCGACGAGTGGAAGATCAACTGGGAGTGGCGCGATCTGCCGCCCGAGGTCTGGGCCTTCATCAAGGCCAAGAAATTCTTCGGCATGATCATCCCGAAGGAGTTCGGCGGCCTCGGCTTCTCGCCCTATGCGCATTCCGAAGTGGTGCGCAAGATCTCCTCGCGCTCGCTGACCGCGGCCGTCACCGTGATGGTGCCGAACTCGCTCGGGCCGGGCGAATTGTTGATGCGCTTCGGCACCAAGGAGCAGCAGGACAAATGGCTGCCGCGGCTGGCCTCCGGCCAGGACATTCCCTGCTTCGGCCTGACCAGCCCGGAGGCCGGCTCCGATGCCGCCTCGATGATCGACACCGGCATCATCTGCAAGGGCAGTTTCGAGGGACGCGAAGTCGTCGGCCTGAAGTTGAATTGGCACAAGCGCTACATCACGCTCGGTCCGGTCGCGACGCTGCTCGGGCTTGCGTTCAAGGCCTATGATCCGGATCACCTGGTCGGCGATCAGGACGAGCTCGGCATCACGGTCGCGCTGATCCCGACCCATCTGCCCGGCGTCTCGATCGGCCGCCGCCATCTGCCGGCGATGCAAGTGTTCCAGAACGGACCGAACTGGGGCAAGGACGTCTTCATCCCGCTCGACTACATCATCGGCGGTGAGGCACGTTTGGGCCAGGGCTGGAAGATGTTGATGACGGCGCTCGCCGCCGGCCGCGGCATCTCGCTGCCGTCGCTGTCGGCTGCCGGCGCCGCCTACGCCGCGCGCACCACCGGCGCCTATGCCCGCATCCGCGAACAGTTCGGCATTTCGATCTCCAAGTTCGAGGGCATCGAGGAGCCGCTGGCGCGCATCGCCGGCACCGCCTATCTGCTCGACGCCGCGCGGCGCCTGACCTGCGCCGCGTTGAACGAGGGGCATCATCCCGCCGTCATATCGGGGATCATGAAGCTGCACGCCACCGAGCGGATGCGGATCGCGATCGACGACGCGATGGACATCCATGGCGGCAAGGCCGTGATCGACGAGCCGCAGAATTATCTCGGCGGGCTCTACCGCTCGGTGCCGGTCGGCATCACGGTCGAGGGCGCCAACATCCTGACCCGCAACCTGATCGTGTTCGGGCAGGGTGCGATCCGCGCGCATCCCTATCTGTTGCAGGAGATGAACGCGCTCGGCGAAGCCGATCGCGACAAGGGCCTGACCGCGTTCGACACCGCGTTCTGGAAGCATGTCGGCCACAGCTTCGCGACCATGTTCCGCGCCTGGGGCCGCAGCTGGACCGGTGGCTTGTTTGCACCGGCGCCGGATGCCGGCGATGCGACGGAGTTCTATCGCCAGCTGTCGCGCTATTCGTCGGCGTTCGCGCTGTGCGCCGACATGGCGCTGCTCACGCTCGGCGGCGCGCTGAAGCGCAAGGAAATGCTGTCCGCGCGGTTCGGCGATATCCTGTCCGAGCTCTATCTGCTGTCCGCCACGCTGAAGCGCTGGCAGGACGAGGGCCGGCAGAAGGACGATCTTCCCGCGCTCGAATGGTGCATGGCGTCGGGCTTCAAGACCATCGAGAACCGCTTCGCGGAAATCCTCGCCAATCTGCCGAACCGCCCCGTGGCGTGGCTGCTGAAATTCCTGATCCAGCCGTTCGGCGCCCGCGTCACCGGTCCGTCGGACCGTGTCGTGCAGCAATGCGCCCAGCTCGTGCTGTCGCCATCGGCGGCGCGCGATCGCCTGACGCCTGATCTCGCCTTTGTCGAGGACGACGGCGGCATTGCACGGCTGGAGAAGGCCTTCCGCCTGGTCACCG
>CALRXG020000648.1:0-3808 GCA_943372075.1 Bordetella parapertussis
GAAGGCGCGATCGAGCGCGGCGGCGAGCTGCGGGCTCTGCGGCGCGACGATGCCGGGCCCGGCGATTTCGGGCAGCAGCGCGGCCTGCCGCTGCATCGGCGGCAGCGCGACGTCGGCCAGCGCCGTGCCATGGTCGAGCGTGCAGCCGAGCCCCTCGCGATACACCGCATGGCTGCGGCCGAACCCGAACAGGGTCACCGAGACGTCCTTGCGCTGGCGGTCGACCTGGTAATCCATCGCCCAGGTGATCAGGCCCACCCCCGGCATCGCCTCGGTGGTCTCGGTGAAATCACGCCTTGGATCGAGGCCGCTGACGAAGGTTTCCGAGCACAGGATGTTGGCGACAAATCCGGTCGCCACCCTGGGCACGTCGCGGGCGCGGGCGGCGGACCAGCCCAGCGCGCCGAGGGCGGTGCTGGCAGCGAGGATGAGAATGAGCTTTCGACGGGTCAAGTGGGTCCTCCGGGATGCGAGAATGCGTCGCGGGAGGAAGCAGCAACCGTCCCGGACGGGCTCGCCGGATTTGGAAATCGGGCTAGCCGGGGACTGGAGGCGGCTCGTCGATTCTGAAATTGTGTCGTGATTTCAACGACCGCCCGGAGCGATGAGGTCGGCGCGCCAGTCGGGCTTCCCGTTGCGGGGCGCCCGCCGTGCCAAAATATCGAAAACAACCCCATGCAAAGCGGGTCGGCTGCGGCAGCGTCCGGCGAGGCTGGGGGGAGGGAACCCTGCCACCGGTGCGCGCGCCTCACATCAATGGCCCCTTACGCCGCGTTCGCCTTCAGCTTCCGGTACTCGGTCGGGGTCACGCCTGTCGTGGCCTTGAAGGCGCGATTGAACGGGCCGAGGGACTGGAAGCCGGCGTCCATCGCGATAGTGATGACCGGGACTTCAGCCTGGGCAGGATCGGCGAGCGCGGCCTTGGCTTCCTCGATCCGGTGGTTATTGAGGAAGACATTGAAATTCCGATAGCCGAGCTGCTGGTTGATCAGCCGCCGCAGCCGGTATTCGGGGATCTTCAGCCGGGTCGCCAGCGTGCCGATGGTGACGTTGTCCTGGCGGTAGATCCGCTCGTCAGCCATCAGACGCATCAGGGCATTGACCAGCTTCTGGTCGGCCGCCTCCTCCATCACAGCCGGCGGCGCATTGGCAATGACGGGCTCGACCGGCGCAGCGAACAGCTCGGCGCCATCGACGCGCATCAACGCCCAGGTGATACCGGCGACGATGGCCGCGAGCACGCCCGCGTTGACCAAATTGGCCCACTCCACGGTCACGCGGCTGCCGGCATAGGCGATCTGCAGCAGCGCGTTCATTCCGCCGTACAGCGCCGAGGCCGCGACGACGAAGACACGGACGCGACGACGTCGCTCGACCAGATCCGACGACCATGATCCGATGGTCTGCGCCACGGCAAGCCCGATGAAGATGAGCGTCAGCAAATTGACCGTGGTAATCGCCGCTTGTGCGTGGCCGCTGGGCGCGATCCACATGCAATTGACGAAGCTGAACGTCACCACCGCGGCCCAGATCAGACCGTGCCACCAACGCAGGACGAAGGCGTCATCGAACAGCGCGCGGGTGAACAGCCAGAACACCACGATGTCGCCGGTCGAAAGCGCGATCAGCGGTGCGTGCCAGACCGAGATCGGCTCCCCGGCGCCAAACGACGCGGTCACCGCATGCGCGGCCGTGCCGAGCGCGAAAGCGATCACGAGCCGCCCCGCTACCACGTTGCGGAAATCCGCGAGCATCGAGGCCGCAAGCACCAGCAGCAGCGTCACCGCGGCGGCGCGCAGGCAGAGTTCGGTTGCGGCCAATGTCATCGGTCGAAAGGATCTCCGGGTCAGCCGAACAATCGGCGCTCAGGCGGGGTTTTTCAAGCCGGATCGCGGCGCCAGCGCTGGCGCGTCGTAACCCAGATATCGACGACATCGCCCTCGAGCCGACCCGGCCCCTCATTGTCAGCGCCGAGCCGCCGCGCCACCGCCTGCGACGCGACATTGGCCGGATCGATGCAATGGATGATGCGGTCGAGCGTGAAATTGTCGAACACAAAATCGATCGCGGCGCGCGCTGCCTCCACCGCATAGCCCTGGCCGCGATGCTCCCGGGCGATGCCCCAGCCGACCTCGAAGCCCGGCCAGCCCGGCGGATAATAAGGCCCGACGCGGCCGATGTAACGGCCCGACGATTTCTCCTCGACCGCGAACATGCCGAAGCCATGCAGCGCCCAATGGCCCGAGATCACGGCGGCGTTGCGCCAGCCCTTCAGCTCCGACGTGATGGGTTGGTGATCCGGCGTAATGAAGCGCGCCGTCTCGGGATCGGACAGCATCCGCGTGTTGTCAGCGATATCGGATGCGCGCCATGGCCGCAGGGTGAGCCGCGCGGTCTCGATCACGGGACCATCGACACGCAGCAGGTTTGCATCGGGCTTGATCAGAGAAACCATCGCACGCTCCAGTTTCCGGAATTATGCCGCTGTCATCGCTGGCGCGCCAGAGCCGCACACGCCGCTGTCGTCCCTGCGACAGCAGAGCTCGCGCTTCGCTTGGCCGGGACGACGGATAGAGGGTATGATCGCAGCAACATCCAAAGGAGCATTGCGATGAGCTGGCAGCCCTCGACCGATCCCGAACTCGGTGATCCCCAAACCTGCGACGCGCTGGATCTGATCATCGTGCCGCGCACGCGCGATCTCGGCGACGGCTTTGCGGTGCGGCGCGCGCTGCCGCATGGCAAGCGGCAGATGGTCGGGCCCTTCATCTTCTTCGACCATTTCGGCCCGGTGCAATATCTCGCCGGCAAGGGCATGGACGTGCGGCCGCATCCGCACATCGGGCTCGCCACCGTCACCTATCTGTTCGACGGCAGCATCATGCATCGCGACAGCGAGGGCAACATCCAGGAGATCCAGCCCGGCGCGATGAATCTGATGACCGCGGGCCGCGGCATCGCGCATTCCGAGCGCACCCCCGACGTGCAGCGCCGCGACGGCCAGAAGATGCTCGGCCTGCAGAGCTGGATCGCGCTGCCGGCCGGCAAGGAAGAGATCGCGCCGTCGTTCCAGCATTATGGCGTGGGCGACCTGCCGATGATTTCCGAGCGCGACTTCACCGCGCGCGTGATCGCGGGCTCGGCGTTCGGCATCAGCTCGCCGGTCAGCATGGTCTCGCCGTGGTTCTACACCGAAGTGACTGCGCAGGCCGGCACCAGCGTGCCGCTCGACCCTGACCATGAGGAGCGCGCGATCTACATCGTCGACGGCGAGATCGAGATCGCGGGCGATCGCCATGAGGGACCTCGGCTCCTGATCTTCCGGCCCGGCGACCGCATCACCGTGAAGACGCTGCGGCCGACCCGGATGATGTTCCTCGGCGGCGACGCGCTGGAGGGGCCGCGCCACATCTGGTGGAATTTCGTCTCGTCCTCGAAGGAGCGGATCGAGCAGGCCAAACAGGACTGGAAAACCGGCCGTTTCGCCCAGGTTCCGCAGGAACACGAGTTCATTCCGCTGCCGGAGTGAGCTATTTCCTGTGATATCCCTTGATCCTTGGCAGCCCGCACGCCGCGTGCGGGCGCCTTGTTTTCGAAAGATCACGCCCATGACCGCGATGCTCTCCAGCGATTTGCCCCTGCCCCGGATCGGCCGTGGCAAGGTGCGCGACATCTACGCCGTCGGCGACGATCGCGTGCTGCTGCTCACCACCGACCGCATCTCGGCATTCGACGTGGTGATGGCGGAAACCATTCCGATGAAGGGCGCGGTGCTGACCCAGATCAGCGCCTGGTGGTTCCGGCAGCT
>CALRXG020000649.1:0-3807 GCA_943372075.1 Bordetella parapertussis
TCGCCGAGTGGCTGTCGCGCTAGATTGCGCACGATCAGATTAGGTTGCGCTGGATCGGCATCGAAAACTCACCTCTCCCTTGGGAGAGGTCGATTTGCGTAGCAAATCGGGTGAGGGGGTACGGTCTATCGAGGGAGCAATAGCCCTCACCCGGATTGCTTCGCAATCCGACCTCTCCCCGGCGGGGAGAGGTGAACCGAGACCGTGCCAAGCCGATTCAATCAAAACGCATCCCGCATCAGAACAAACTGCCCTGATCGATCGGCTTGGTGGTGCGCTTCGGCGCCGCCGGTTTCACCTCACGCGGTTTCGGCTGGGTCTCGGCCGTCGCCGTCGCCGGCGGCTGATCGGCGCTCGCAGTCGCGGCGACGTGGCCATCGGCGAACTCGATCGAGAGGCTGGCATTCGGGCCGATCGCCGCGGCGGAGTGCAATGCGTGTCCGTGCGCGTCACGCACCAGCGCAAAGCCGCGCGCCAGCACGCCGCGATAGGACAGCGCCGACAGCAGCTGGCCGCGGTGGGCGACCCGCGCCTCCAGCCGCTGCATCGTCGTCAGCAGCGCGCGCCGGGCGCGCTCGGCGAGGCGGTGGGTGCGTTCCAGATCGCGCGCGATTGCGGTGCGCTGGGCCTTGGCATTGGCGAGCTTCGAGGCCTTGAGCCGGATCTCGAGCCCGCTGAAGCGCTCGCGCCGGCGATGCAGCAGCGCGCGCGCCGACAGCGTGATGCGCTCACCGGATGCGGTGAGCCGCTGCCGCGCATGCGCGACCTGGCCGCGCAGCACGCCGATGGTGAGCCGTGAGCTCGACGCGGCAAAGCGGCGGAAATGCGCATGCGTGTTGGCCTTCAGCCCGCGCGGCAGCCCGGCTGCGAGATGATCGAGCCGCTGCCGCGGGATCGCCAGCAATTCGTTCGCCGCCGGCAGCGCGCGCGCGGCGGCGCGCAGCTCGTTGCGGCGGGCCTCCTGGCCGCGTTGCCAGTACACCATGATGCGGCGGGCGAGGCCCGTGACCTCGACGAACAATTCGCTGCGCACCGGCACCGCCATCTCGGCCGCCGCAGTCGGCGTCGGCGCGCGCTTGTCGGCGACGAAATCGATCAGCGTGATATCGGTCTCGTGGCCGACCGCCGAGATCAGCGGGATATGGCTGTCGGCCGCGGCGCGGACCACGATCTCCTCGTTGAACGACCAGAGGTCCTCCAGCGAACCGCCGCCGCGTGCCACGATCAACAGATCGGGCCGCGGAATCCGGCCGCCCTCCGGCAGCGCATTGAAGCCGCGGATCGCGGCCGCGACCTGCTCGGCGGAACCTTCGCCCTGCACCTTGACCGGCCAGACCAGCACGCGGCGCGGGAAGCGATCCTCGAGGCGATGCAGGATGTCGCGGATGACAGCGCCGGTCGGCGAGGTGACGACGCCGATCACCTCGGGCAGCCAGGGCAGCAGCTGCTTGCGGGCCTCGTCGAACAGGCCCTCGGCTGCAAGCTTCTTCTTGCGCTCCTCCATCAGCGCCATCAGCGCGCCGACGCCGGCCGGCTCCAGCGAGTCGATGACGATCTGGTACTTCGAGGAGTTCGGGTAGGTGGTCAGCTTGCCGGTGGCGATGACCTCGAGCCCTTCCTGCGGCTTGAAGCGCATCCGGGCATGGGCGAACTTCCAGATCACCGCCTCGATCTTGGCGCTCTCGTCCTTCAGCGCGAAATAGCAGTGGCCGGAGGAATGCGGGCCGCGAAATCCGGAGATCTCGCCGCGGACGCGGACATGGCCGAACCGGTCCTCCACCGTCCGCTTCAGCGCGGAGGAGATTTCCGAGACGGTGAATTCGGGCGCGTTGACGAGATTTGGCGCGGCAGCAGTCATTTGCAGGTGATTCGGCTGTTTGTGAGCTTCAGAGCAACGTAGGGACTTTTGCCTGCCATCGCCAATGCGCGGGCTTGCTTGTCCATATACTCTGTGATACAGAGTTCTCTGTTTTCGGATTGAGCACGATCTGATTGGAGGGCTGACCGATGTTCCCGCAGGTGACGTTGGCGAGTTTCGTCCATTCCGCGGCCGGCGCGGTCCATGCTCTCCTGGCGCTGCTGTGCATCGGTGTTGGTTTGATCCAGTTCCTGCGGCCGAAGCGCGGCGCGGGCCACCGGGCGCGCGGCTATCTCTACGTCTATGCCATGCTGGTCGCCGACGGGACCGCGATGCTGGTCTATCGGTTCACCGGCGCCTTCAACCTGTTCCACGTCGGCGCGATCGCGAACTTCATCTGCATCGTGCTGGCGGTTGTTCCGCTGCTGCGCAGCCCACGGCCAGCGAACTGGCGATTGCAGCACCACTACTTCATCTCGTGGTCCTACGTATCGCTGATGTCGGCAGCCGCCACCGAAATCGCGGTGCGGGTGCTGCCGCTGACGACGCGCGGGCAGGTCGGGTTGACCTCACTCGCCCTCTCGGTCGTGACGATGGCAATCGCCTTTGTCCTGATCGGAAGGCATCGGCCACTGGCGGAAACACCCCCGCCTGCCGCTGAACTCGCCCAGCAGAGTGGAGTCCCGTCATGATCGACAGCCAGCAGGCCAGCGCGGCGCTGAATGACATCAACGACGTCGTGCATCGCGTCCGCCAGTCGCGAATCTACCATAACGCCAGTCTCATCATCATCATGTGGGGCGTCCTGGTATTCGCGGGCTACCTCGCCAACCACACATGGCCGCCGCAGGGCTATACCATCTGGGCCGTGGTCGACCTCATCGGAATCGCAGGCTCGATCGCAATTGCAGCGTTCAGCGGTTTCGGTCCGGGAGCGGGCGCCTTTGCGATCCGGTTGCTGATGGCGTTCCTGCTGTTCATTGCGTTCGGCATCTTCTGCTCGGCGGTGCTGGGCCATTTCGGGCCGCGCCAGATGCTGGTGTTCTGGCCGCTCTTCACGCTGCTGTTCTACGCGCTCGCCGGCCTGTGGTTCGGCTATGCCTTCATCGTCATTGCGCTGTGCAGCAGCGCCTTGATCGTGACCGCCTACTTCCACGCCGGTCCGGCGCTGCTGTTGTGGATGGCGGTGGCGCATGGCGGCGCATTGATCCTCGGCGGGCTCTGGATGCGCCGGATCTGAACAATGGCCGAACTCGACGAGATCATTCACCAGCCGCTGCGGCTGCGGATCATGGCGGCGCTCAATGCGCTGCCGCTTTCGACCGGGCTCGAATTCGCCCGGCTGAAGAAGCTGACGGGCGCCACCGACGGCAATCTCGGCGCCCATATCGAGACGCTGGCCAGGGCCGGCTATGTCGCGGTCGACAAGGCCTTCGTCGGCAAGAAGCCGCAGACCACGGTGACCGCGACCGCGGCCGGCCGCGGCGCCTTTGCCCGCCATGTCGCGACCCTGCAGGAGATCATCGCCGGCAAGCAGCCGTGAATCCGGAATGACGGGGGAATCGGCCCCGTCGCCCCTTGCAGGCCGGCGGGGATTCGTGCGACCGACACAGCTCTTGCACCCTTTTGAGCCTGTATTCGATGAACATCCTCCTGCTTGGTTCCGGCGGCCGCGAACATGCGCTGGCGTGGAAGATCGCCGCATCCCCGCTGGTGACGAAACTATGGTGCGCGCCGGGCAATGCCGGGATCGCGCGCGAGGCCGAGTGCGTCGCGCTCGACGTCGCCGATCATCCTGCGGTGATCGAATTCTGCCGGCGCAACGCGGTCGATCTGGTGGTGGTCGGTCCGGAGACGCCGCTCGCCGCCGGCATCGTCGACGATCTCGCTGGCGTCGGCATCAAGGCGTTCGGGCCGAGCAGGCAGGCCGCGCAGCTCGAAGGCTCCAA
>CALRXG020000650.1:0-3803 GCA_943372075.1 Bordetella parapertussis
CGCCAGGACGACGTGGGGAGGGAATGTCGCTTATTGCGCCACCGCGCGCGCGGCGGCTATCAGCGCACGATGCGCTTCACGCGGCGCGCGGTCTTGGGCTTGGCGGCTGCGGTCTCCGCCTGGGCGGCATCGGCGTCGCGGGCTTGGCGCAGCGCGCGCAGCCGTTCCATGTTCTGGCGCACGGCGATCGCGTCGCGCTCGACATCGGCCATTGCGCGGGCGCCCTCTTCGGCCGCGAGCCGCTGGCGTTCGGCGCGCGCGAGGCTGTCGGGGGTGGGCGCGGCAGGCGTTCGGGCGGCCATGGTCATCCTTGTGTCAGATACAGAAAAGCCCGCTCAACCGTTACAGATCAAGCGGGCCTCATAGTCACTCCAGTACATCCGTGGAATGACGTCGTGGCATGATGGCTTGCGACAAGCGCGGAGCGCTGACGCGAACGATCATGCGCGAATGCGAACTCAGGCCAGCTGCAGATTCTCGGCGCTGGTCTTGCCGCGCATCTTGTCGGTCTTCAGCTCGAACGACACCTTCTGGCCTTCGGCCAGGCCGGACAGACCGGCGCGCTCGACGGCGCTGATGTGAACGAACACATCCTTGCTGCCGTCATCCGGCTGAATGAAACCAAAGCCCTTCTGGCCGTTGAACCACTTCACAGTACCTGTTGCCATGTCTCTTCTCCAAAGCAGATATTTCGCGTGATGGACGCGTCACCAATTCAACTGGCGATGTCTTTGGAAGAAGGCCGATGGGACCATTCAACAAGGCGCAACGGCTAATCGAATACCGCCAATGTACACCCGTTGAGCGCGAAAAACAAGGCGAGGGCCGTGGTCCGGTTCCCCGCCGGTTCCGCGGGCAGCGCGTAACCCATTGGCTAGAATGGCTATTCCGCCGCGGCCTCAGTTGACGGCTCGCCCTTCCAGCGCAGGATCTCGGCGGCCAGGATCGGGTGGTTGAACCCCTTCACCACGAGATCGTCGATGGCGCGGCCGTCGACGTAGGGTTCGACGATGCCGTAGACGCGGCGGCTCACCACGATCTGGTTGGGCTGGGCCTCGCCGCACAGCCGGGAGGCGAGGTTGGTGACGCTGCCGATCGCGGCATATTCCAGCCGCTGCTCGAAGCCGACCTGGCCGAGCGTGGCATAGCCGACCGCAATGCCCATGCCGAAGCCCAAACTATGCCCGCGGTTGCGCCACTTCTCGGTGAGGGGCCCGATGGTGTCGCGCATCTCCACCGCCATCTTCACCGCGCGCGCGGTGTGGTCGGCGAGCAGGATCGGCGCGTTGAACAGGATCATCACGCCGTCGCCGGCATATTTGTCGAGCGTGCCTTCATACTTGAAGATCAGCTGGCCGAGCGCGGCGTGATATTCGCGCAGCACGTTCATCGCCTCTTCCGGCTCGGTCGCCTCGGTGAAGGCGGTGAAGCCGCGCAGGTCGCAGAACACCACGGTGACCTCGCGCCGGTGGCTGTCGAGCAGGCCCTCGGGATTGTCGGATGAGGCGATCAGCTGCGCCACCTGCGGCGCCAGGAAACGCTCGAGCTTGCGGATGCGCTCGATCTCGCCGAGCTGGGTCTCGACCCGCGCCTCCAGCGATTTGTTCCAGTCGGTGAGCTGGTCGGTCTGCTGCTGCAGCTTGTCGGCCTGCTCGCGCACCGTGCTGTTGGCCGCTTCCAGCGCGTGGCTCTTCTGGTCCACCTCGGTGAACAGCCGCGCATTGCGCATCGCCAGCACGGCCTGGTGCGCGAAGGTCTTCATCAGGCCGATCATGTTGGACGGGAAATCGCCGGCCACCTTGCGCAGCACCACCAGCGCGCCGAGCACGCCCTGCTGATCGACCAGCGGCACGATCAGCACCGAGTGGAAGCCGGCGCCGACCACGACATCGCGCAGCGGATGCTCAGCCTGGTGGGTAATATCCGGAAATGCTAGCGGCTCGCCGTTCGCGGCGGCCTCGCCGAGCGGGCTGTGATCGGCATCGATCACGCGATGGCCGCCCTCCGCCGCGTCGTCGATGCCGATCGATTGTGTTAGGTTGAAGCTGCGCTGTGCAGCGTCATAGCCATAGATCAGCACCGCGTCGGCATGGGTGATCTCGAGCGCGCGGGCGGCGACCGTCGGCAGCACGGCGTTGAGGTCGAGCGAGGAGGCCACCGCGCGGCCGACCTCCTCCAGCACCTTCAGCTCGTTGATCGATTGCGCGAGGTCGCGGGTGCGCTCCTTCACCTTGGCCTCGAGGTCCGAGTAGGTCTCGGCGAGCTGCGAGGCCATGCTGTTGAACTGGCCGGCGAGCTCTTCCAGCTCGTCGGACGTCTTCACCTCGATGCGATGGCCGAAATCGCCGGCGCCAAGCCGTCGCGCGCCGGTGCGCAATGCGGTGATCGGCACCAGCATGCGGCGGGCGAGGATGGTGCCGGCGATGGTCGCGACCACGAGGCCGAGCGCGATCAGCAGCGCGATGCGCACCAGCTGGTCGCGGATCGGCGACAGCGCCTGCGTCCGCGGCTGCTCGACGAACACATGCCAGCCGAGGTTCGGCGCCGTTGTCACCGTGGTCAGCACCGAATTGCCGTCGATGTCGGTGCCGAAGGCGGTCGGCTTGCCGCCCGCCAGCACCGCGGTGACCTGCGGCAGCGCGGCGAGGTCCTTGCCGATCTCCGGGCCCTTCGACGAGCTCGCCAGCACGCGGCCCTTGGCGTCGACCACATAGGCGGTGGCGGTGCGGCCGACCTGGGAATCACCGAAATAGTCGGCGAGGAAACGCAGGTCGATCTCGGCCACGGTGACGCCGGCGTTGAAGCCGGAATGCTGCTCGCCGATCGACATAAAGGGCCGCTCGTCGCGGAAATACGCTGGCGCGTAGGCGGTGCCGCGGCTCACCGTCTCGATGAACCTGACGTCGCGGGACAGATCGGTGTTGGAGTTCACGGTGACGGTCTGGCGCGACAGCCGCAGCAACTCGCGGCCCTGGCCGTTGATCAGGGTGAGCTGGCTCACCGCCGGCACCTGGCCGAGCAGCTGGGCATAATCGGCGCGGCGCAGCTCGATGGTGTTGGAGGAGGCGCGGGTCACCCAGGAGATCTGGCGCTCGAGATCGGAGATCGACTGCTCGATGTGCTTGGCGGTGGCGTCCGCCTTCTCGCTCATTGCGTCGGTCAGCGTGGTCTTGATGCCGCGGTAACTGATCCAGGTCTCCAGCGCGCCGTTGACCGCCAGCACGAACACGACGAGGCCGACCAGCGCGAGCACGTATTTGGCGAACAGGCCGCCGCGCAAAAACCACATCCTGCCCTTGTCGGTCGCCGCGTTCATCCAGCCTCGTCCGCCCCGTTGCAACAGTCGGGCGCGCCGCATCCTCCGGCGCTGTTTAGCACGGATCGGCAGGGCAGGCTGGTCCCGCGGGCCGCATGGTTAGCCTCGGATGATGGCGGGGGATATCAGGGAATATCAGCGATTGAGCAGCTGACGCAGCACGTCGTTGATCGCGGGACTGTCGTGCTGCTCGGCGCTGTCGCCCTGCGGGGGACTGGGCGGCGGGGCCGGGTCGGCGGCGGGTGGCGCGTCCTGGCTCAAGCTGCGGCTCGGACGGGAGGCGCTGCCCTGGTTGAGGGTGGAGAGGCCCTGCTGCAGCAGGTTCCCGATGGTGCCGCCAAGCTGCCCGCCGAGCGGATTGCCCTGGCCGCTGCCGCCGGGCTGCGGCGCAGTTCCGCCGCCCTGCGCGCCGTTGAGCAGGTTGCTCAGCCCGTTGAGGCCCTGGCTCAAGCCCTGTTGGCTGAGACCCTGGCCGTTCGCGCCGAAC
>CALRXG020000651.1:0-3800 GCA_943372075.1 Bordetella parapertussis
GCCGGCGTCGGTCAGCCGGGCGATCGCGTTCCTCGAGCATCATGTCGGCGCCGAACTGCTTCATCGCACCACGCGGTCGCTGAAGTTGAGCGACGCCGGCGAGCGCTATGCATCGGCGTGCCGCCGCATCTTGAGCGAGCTGGATGAGGCGGACATCTCGGCCGCCGGCGAGCGTACCGCGCCGCGTGGCACGCTGACCATCACCGCACCCATCGTCGTGGGTGAGGACGTTCTGCGGCCGGTGCTCGACGCGTTCATGACGGAATTCCCGGCGGTGAGCGTTCGGCTCGTGATGCTCGATCGCACGGTCAACCTGATCGACGAGGGCATCGATGTCGCGCTGCGCATCGCCCATCTCGCCGATTCCAGTTTCGTCGCGATCAAGCTCGGCGAGGTGCGCCGCGTGGTCGCGGCGTCGCCGGGCTACCTCGCGCAACACCCGGTGATCCGTGAGCCCGCCGATTTGGCGAAGCAGCAGATCATCGCAATGACCCATTTCGGGCTCGACTCCTGGAGCTTCCCGCCGGCTGCGAAGTCGAAGGTGGCGCGCGCGGTGCAGTTTGCGCCGCGGCTGGTCGTCAACACGGTGCGGGCGGCGGTGGCATCGGCCAGCGAAGGCCACGGCGTCACGCGATTGTTCTCGTATCACATCGCCGAGGAAATCCGCGACGGGCGGCTGCAGATCCTGCTCGCTGGTGACGAGCATCCGCCGCTGCCGGTGCATCTGCTGGCACCGCACGGCCGCTTCGACGTACCGAAGGTGCGCGCCTTCGTCGATTTCGCCGGTCCGCGGCTGAAGCGCTATTTCGAGCGGCTGTCGCGCGAGGCGAGCCGCGCCGATGCAAAAGCGCGACGATAGGATCATCGCGCTTATGTTCTTTTTGCGCATGATTTCCGCGCGAACGCTTCGCGTTTGTCGCGCCGGAAAACCGCTTCACACTTTTCCGGATCATGCTCAGTCGTTCGCCGCGCGGAAGAGTGTCTGCCGAATAGCGGGCATTCGCGCGCAAATCGGATGTATCTAGGTTGCTCTCCATCGAGGCGGCGCTGGGCCGCTTCAGCAGCGGATGGAGAGACATCATGGGTGCAGAGCAGAAGGTCGCAATCGTCACCGGCGCATCGCAAGGCCTCGGCGAGGCCATCGTCAGGGGTTATCGCGACCGCAACTGGCGCGTCGTCGCCAACTCCCGCAGTATCAAGCCGTCGTCGGACCCGGGTGTACTGGCGGTCGCGGGCGACATCGGCGATCCCGAGGTTGCCGAGCGCGTCGTCAAGCAGGCGCTCGGGCAGTTCGGCCGGGTCGACACGCTGGTCAACAATGCCGGCATCTTCATCGCCAAGCCGTTCGCCGACTACACCGACCAGGATTACGCCGCGATGCTGGCGACCAACCTGAACGGCTTCTTCTACATCACCCGCCGCGTCGCCAGGGAGATGGCGAAGCAGGCATCCGGACACATCGTGCAGATCACGACCAGCCTGGTCGACCACGCCAACAGCAACGTACCCTCGGTGCTGGCCTCGCTGACCAAGGGCGGTCTCGCCGCCGCGACCAGGTCGCTCGCGATCGAATATGCCGCCAAGGGCATCCGCGTGAACGCGGTGGCGCCCGGCGTGATCAAGACCCCGATGCACGCGCCCGCCACGCATGACTACCTCGCCAAGCTGCATCCTGTCGGACGGATGGGCGAGATGAAGGACATCGTCGATGCCGTGCTGTTCCTGGAAGGCGCGGGCTTCGTTACCGGCGAGATCCTGCATGTCGATGGCGGCCAGAGCGCCGGGCATTAGGGAAAACGAGCATGATCCGGAAACGTGGAAACCGGTTCTCCGAAATCATCATGCTCAATCAAAGCGGGACGTGTAATGCCGATCGTCACCATCCAGGTCACGCGTGAGGGGACGACGCCGGGGGCGTCGTCGACCACGGCGGAACAGAAGGCCGGTCTGATCAAGGGCGCCAGCGAGTTGCTGCGCGACGTGCTCGGCAAGCCCTTGGAATCGACCTTTGTCGTCATCGAGGAAGTCGACACCGACAATTGGGGCTGGGGCGGGCTGCCGGCGCTTGAATATCGCAAGAAGCTCGCCGCGGCGGGCTCCCGCTGACGCCCTTCGCCCATCAAACAGATCACCTCTCCCGGTCGGGCCCGGTCGGGAGAGGTGAGGGTGATCGCTGGCAGCGATTGCTGCGATCGTAACTAATCATTTTTCACGAACGGTCGGAGGGCCTATTGCCATGTCCATGTCAGCCCATGTCGATCGTCACAGGCATCACCATGCCGAGCCGCATCGCGATGCCGGCAAGCCGTTGTGGGTTGCCGCGGCAGCGGGCTTGTGCGCCTCGCTGGTCGGGCTCGGGCTGGCGCGCTTTGCCTACACGCCGCTGATCCCGGCCTTGATCGCGGCCAAGTGGTTCACGCCGGCGGAAGCGGTCTATCTCGGCGCCGCCAACCTCGCCGGTTATCTCGCCGGCGCGCTGATCGCGCGCGAGCTCGGCGCGCGCATCGGCTCGGTGTGGGCACTGCGCGGCATGATGGTGCTGGCCGCCATCACCTGCTTTGCCTGCGCTGTGCCGATCTCCTTCATCTGGTTCTTCAGCTTCCGCTTCCTCGCCGGCATCACGGGCGGCGTGATCATGGTGCTGGCGGCGACCGCGATCCTGCCGCACACCGCGCCCAGCAAGCGCGGCCTGGTCGGCGGCGTGATCTTTGCCGGCGTCGGCCTCGGCGTCGCAGCCTCCGGCACGCTGGTGCCGCTGCTGCTGCAGCAGGGCGTCAAGCAGGCCTGGTATGGCCTTGGCGTGCTGTCGGCGGTGTTGACCCTGATCAGCTGGAAGGCGTGGCCGGCGGAAGTGCCCGGCGCACATGTCGGGGTGGAGCAGCCTGTCGCCGCGCATGGCGTTCGCTCGCCGCTGGTGCTCGCACTGTGCCTGGAATACGGCCTCAACGCGCTGGCGCTGGTGCCGCACATGGTATTCCTGGTCGATTTCGTTGCCCGCGGACTCGGGCAGGGGATTTCGGCGGGGTCCTATTACTGGGTGCTGTACGGCATCGGTGCCGTGGTCGGTCCGCTGCTGTCGGGACATCTCGCCGATCGCGCCGGCTTCGCCGCGGCGCTGCGTGTGGCGTTCCTGATCGAGGCGGTTGCGGTCGCATTGCCTGCCGTGACGACAGCGCCCGCCGCGCTGATCGTGTCGAGCCTGATCGTCGGCGGCTTCACGCCCGGCGTCGTGCCGCTGGTGATCGGCCGCATCCACGAACTGATCCCGCATTCGGCGGCGAGCCAGCGCTCCGCCTGGGCGCAGGCCACCACCGCGTTCGCGCTATTTCAGGCGGCGGGTGCCTACGGCCTGTCCTATCTGTTCGCGCAGAGCGGCGGCGACTACGCGCTGCTGTTCATGATCGGTGCGGCCGCGGTGGCCATCGCGCTGGCGATCGAATTGTTCAGCGTCGTCGCACGGGGGCGCAAGCCCGGCTAGCCACGCAGCGCTTTCGTCATCGCAGCGACGAGGCGGTCGACATCGGCCTCGTCGTTGAAGACATGCGGCGAGATCCGCATCCGGCCGAGCCGCTGCGCGACATGGATGTTCTCGGCGGCAAGCCGCGCGATCAGCTCCTTCGGAATGCCGCCGTCCATGCCGAGGCTCAGGATATGCGGCGCGCGCACGCGCTGCGCCAGCACGTCGAGTCCGAGATCGTGGATGCCGTCGGCGATCCGTGTATTGAGCATCGTGAGCCGCTCGCGGACGGCGGCAGCGACCCATTCCGCCATCATCTCCATTCCGATCGAGGCCATTTCGA
>CALRXG020000652.1:0-3772 GCA_943372075.1 Bordetella parapertussis
ACCGCTTCACACTTTTCCGGACCATGCTCTCGAAACAAAACTGCCCGGCGCAAAGCCGGGCATCTTTTCTATCAGTTCGCGCCGTGGTTGACAGATGATCTTTTCATCACCTAGCCGGCCTCGCTGCCTTTTGTTCAGTCGCGTGCAACGCACATGGCAATGCCCATGCCGCCGCCGATGCACAGCGTCGCGAGGCCCTTCTTGGCATCGCGCTTCTGCATCTCGTGCAGCAGCGTCACCAGCACGCGCGCACCCGACGCGCCGACCGGATGGCCGATCGCGATCGCGCCGCCATTGACGTTGACCTTGGCCGGATCCCAGCCGAGGTCCTTGTTGACGGCGCAGGCCTGCGCCGCGAACGCCTCGTTGGCCTCGATCAGGTCGAGGTCGGCGATGTTCCAGCCGGCCTTCTTCAGCGCGGCGCGCGAGGCCGGGATCGGCCCGGTGCCCATGATCTTGGGATCGACGCCGGCCTGGCCCCAGGAGACGATGCGGGCGAGCACCTTCTTGCCCTGCTTGGCGGCTTCCTTGGCGGTCATCAGCACGACGGCGGCGGCGCCGTCATTGATGCCCGAGGCGTTGCCGGCGGTCACGGTGCCGTCCTTCTCGAACGCCGCGCGGAGCTTGGCCATCGCATCGATCGTGGCGCCATGGCGCGGATACTCGTCGGCGTCGACCACGATGTCGCCCTTGCGGCTCTTGATGGTGACCGGGACGATCTCGTCCTTGAACTTGCCGGCCTTCTGCGCCGCCTCGGCCTTGTTCTGCGAACCGACCGCGAACTCGTCCTGCTGCGAACGGGTGATCTGGTACTGCTTGGCGACGTTCTCGGCGGTGTTGCCCATGTGGTAGCCATTGAAGGCATCCCACAGGCCGTCCTTGATCATGGTGTCGATCAATTCGAGGCCGCCCATCTTGACGCCACCGCGCAGATACTGCGCATGCGGGGCCATGCTCATCGATTCCTGGCCGCCCGCGACGACGATCGACGAATCGCCGTTGAGCAGCGCCTGATAGCCGAGCGCCACGGTGCGCAGGCCGGAGCCGCAGAGCTGGTTGACGCCCCAGGCCGGGCTCTCCACCGGGATGCCGGCCGCGATCGAGGCCTGGCGGGCCGGGTTCTGGCCCTGCGCGGCGGTGAGGATCTGGCCCATGATCACTTCGGAGACCTGGCCGCCCTCGACGCCGGCGCGCTCCAGCGCCGCCTTGATGGCGATCGCGCCGAGATCGTGGGCCGGTGTGGTTGCGAATGCGCCGTTGAAGCTGCCGACCGGGGTGCGGGCGGCGCTGACGATGACGACATCGTCTGACATGGACATCTCCTATGGGTTGTAGCTGGGTTTCTCGACGGCGGGCGGCCCGGTTTGGCTGGCCTGTCTCTTAGTGACTATCCTGTAAATCTCATTGAGGCATGTCAATCGCGCTAACGCGCAAAACGCGCCGCGGCGCACTCAAAATGACGCTCTTGGCACATTCCTGAGCAAATCCTATGCTTTGGAATTAACCGCACAGCACAAAACGGTAGCCGAACCGCTTTGAAAATGCTTACCTTTGCTGCGATGCGTTGCATTTAGCCCAGCGGCGATGCCGTCGGGTTCCAGGTTCTTCGGTATTGAAGTGAGAGCCCATGGCAAAATCTGAACAACCGACCACGATCAAGAAATACGCGAACCGGCGGCTCTATAATACCGGTACGAGCACCTATGTGACGCTCGAGGACCTCGCGGCGATGGTGAAGGAAGGCGAGGATTTCCTCGTCTATGACGCCAAGACCGGCGACGACATTACCCGCTCCGTGCTCGCCCAGATCATCTTCGAGCAGGAGAACAAGGCCGGGCAGAACCTGCTGCCGACCACCTTCCTGCGCCAGCTGATCCGGTTCTATGGCGACAGCATGCAGATGGTGGTGCCGAAATATCTCGAACAGTCGATCGAGACGCTGACCAAGGAACAGGAAAAATTCCGCAAGCAGATCGCGGGTGCCCTGAGCGGGACGCCGTTTGCTCCGCTGGAAGAGCAGGTCCGCCGCAACATGGAGCTGTTCCAGCAGACCTTCTCGATGTTCAAGCCGTTCGTGCCGCAGCGCGGCGGCACCGAGGCCGAGAAGGTGCCGGAGCCGGCGCCTGACAACGGCAATATCGACGACCTGCGCCGCCAGATGAAGGACATGCAGGAACGCCTCGAGCGCATGTCGCAGCCGGCGAAGAAGGACGAGTAGGTCCCTTCGCCGATCGGCAGGTCCACCGGCCGCTCTCGCATCGCGAGATCCCTGACGTCGGCGGGCCGCGCCGGCGTCAGGCGGCCGTGGTCCCGTCAAACATGCTCTTGGGCACGATCGCGTGCACGCCCCAATTGCCGTCGGCGACCTGGGTGACGCCGAAATCGACGCCGAGCGAGATCAACGCCAGCGCCTCGTCCTCGCTGAGGCGATAGCATTCCATCAGAAATTTGCGTGTCGCGCGGAACGCATTGCGCAGCGCGAGATCGACCGACGAACGCTGGTAGATTTCCGACTGCGCATTCCGCCCGAGCTCGCGCAGATAATTGCCATAGCTGAAGCCGTGCAGGATCCACGCCTCCGGCGTTTCCAGGAGCGGATGCGCGAGGCCCTCGACATGCGGCTTGGCAGCGCTGCCGCTCTTGTGCAGCACGAAGCGAAACTGGCCGGTGAGCGATAGCTCGAGCGCGGTGCCGTTGACCTCGCCGTCGCCCTGCGCGAAATGCGGATCGCCGATCGAGAACAGCGCGCCGGGCACGGCGACCGGAAGATAAAGCGTGGTGCCCTTGGTGGCGCGCCAATTGTCGACATTTCCGCCGAAATAGCCGGGCGGAATCGAATCGATGATGTCGGACTCGCGCGGCGCCACCGCCATGAAGCCGAAATGCAATCGCGCCGGGATGCGCACGCCGGCCAGCACGCCCTGCTGTTTCTCGATGGTGGCGTGGTCGACCGGCACGCCCGGATAATCCATCGTCTCGTGACGCACGCCGAACGGATCGGTCTGCGGCGTCCAGCGATAGGAATAGACGGCCTGCGCCCATTCCGCCCGCGCGTCGGTCTCGAAGATCGTGATGGTCTCCCGCCTGACGGGCGGATCGATCAGGTCGTTGTACTGAAAGCCCCACCAGGCCGCGGCATTGCTGCCGAACGACTTGCCGGCGAAGGCCGGGTTGGCGGACGGACGCGGCCAGATATCGAGGATCTGCACTTCGAGCACGTCGCCCGGCTCCGCGCCGCAGACATGGATCGGTCCGGTGCAGATGTGCACGCCGAAGCCTTCGCCGGCGCCACGGCCGAAGATCGAACTGTCCATCGGCCCGGCACCGCGCCGTTCCACCGATTTGCCCTCGGCGGTCCAGCGAAACACGCTCTCAGCGCCAGGGTCGCCCTTGATCATGCGCTCGTAGTCATCGAAGGCGTGCTGGGTCAGCGTCTCGATCGTCACCAGCGCGCCCGACCGCACGCTCATGACAGGCGGAATGGCGCGGCTGAGATAGCCCCAATGGGCGGTCTCCCTCGACACCTTGAGATGATGATGGGAGGCGTCCCGTCCTTGCGGCGCCGCCGCTGGCTCGACCGGCAGGATCGGCTCTTGCTGCGCAATCGTCTCGCGCGGCGCCGGCCCCGGCGCGAGACGCAGGACGGTTGCGGAGCCGCGCGCCAGCCGCGGCCGGCCGCGCGTACGCTCGATCTCCGCATCGCGCGGCACCGCCTTGCGGAAGTCGCGCGGCGAGGTGCCGTAGGTCGCGCTGAACATGCGGCTGAAATGCG
>CALRXG020000653.1:0-3769 GCA_943372075.1 Bordetella parapertussis
TCTCCCACAAGGGGAGAGGGTTCATCAAAGCCCACCCATCTTGCAGACGTATTTCCACTCTTCCGCCGTCACCGGCTGTACCGAGAGCCGCGAGTATTTCACCAGCGCCATGTCGACGAGCTTCTTGTCGGCCTTGATCGCGGCCATCGTCACCGCCGTCTTCAGCGGCTTGTCGGCCTTGATGTCGACGCAGACGAATTTGCCGGTTTTGTCGGTCGGATCCGGATAGGCCTCCTTGATGATTTCGGCGATGCCGACGATCTCCTTGCCCTCGTTGGAATGATAGAAGAACGCCTTGTCGCCCTTCTTCATGTTGACGAGGTTCTGCCGCGCCGTGAAGTTGCGCACGCCGGTCCAGGCCTCGCCCTTCGCGCCCTTGGCGACCTGCTGGTCCCACGACCAGACCGACGGTTCGGATTTCACCAGCCAGTAATTCATCCCAACTCACCCCGTTCTCGAACGTCGGCAATCTACAGGGACGCGGACGCCCGCGACAAGCGCAGGCATCCGATCCAACGTGTTTTCGAGCGAAGTGGAAGCCGGTTCGCGTGAAGAAGGCGCGTCAAACAAAGACGCGCTCACTGCTTGAGGTAATGATCGAAGAAGTTGGCGATGTCGGTGAACGCCTCCTTGGTCTCGGGCGCGTCGGCATTGAACTGATACTGGGCGTGCGACTGCCCCTCATAGACATTGAGATCGGCGATCACGCCGGCGCGCTTCAGCTTGCGATGCGTGCGCACCGTATTGCTGAGGAACAGGTCGCGGGTGCCCGATGTCAGGATGGTCGGGGGAAAACCCTTGAAGTCGCCGTAGATCGGCGAGATGTAGGGATTCTTCAGACTGGTGCCGTTGGCGTAGAGCTTTGCCGCGCGGCCGAGCCAGCCGTCCCAGGTCACCAGCACATTGTCGACCCATTCGTTGCTGGCGTAGCTGTCGCCGATCTTGTCGATGTCGGACCATGGCGTGCCCGGCGCGATGGCGGCGGGCAGCGGCAGCTTCTCATCCTTGGCCCGCAACACCATCGCAAGCGTCATCGCGCCGCCCGTCGAGGTGCCGAAGATCGCCAGCCGATGGCGTTCATGCGATTTCAGGACCTGCTTGTAGACCGCCATCGCGTCGTCCAGAGCGGCTGGATAGGGGAAGTCCGGCGGCATCCGATAGTCGACCGAGATCACCTTGAAACCGCCGAAGCCGGCCATCATGATGGCTTCCGGGAGCGCCGCCTCGCCGGGACCGAACACGTAGCCGCCGCCATGGACGTGGATCAGCAGGCGCCGCCGGTTCTCCAGCGCGATCTTGTTCGGCGTCACGATGTAGCAGTGCACGCCGGCAATCCTGGTTTCCTCGATCTTGACGCCGAGCTTCGCCTTCAGCGCCGGAATGCCGTCGATCAGGAGCTTGGCACGGCGATCGATCAGCTCCTTCCATTCCGCTGGCGTTTTCGGATCGGCGTTGAAATGCGGCGGATAGGGCGCGCCGATCATCGCCTGCATCTCGGGCGAGACGTCGGCGGCGGGATTGCCGATCGATTTGGACGGCGCGACGCGTTTGCCGTTGTCGGCGTTCGCGGCGGCCTCGCTCTTGGCGAGTTCATCGTATGAGGCCGCGGTTTGAGCGCGAGCGGCGGTGGCTGAGAGGGCGAGGGCGAAGGCCAGGCTGATCGAAACAAGGCCGATCGAAACGACGGCGCGATGCGGTTGACGCATGGGTCTTTTCCTTGGGATCCGTTGCGCGATGGTCAGACCGGGATCCGACGGTTCACAGCCACGCTAATACGGCGCGTTCAGGCCGTGAAGGGCAGCCTGCAACACATGCTCACGATCATCCTTCCGACTTGAACGGCCGTGTCAGCAAGCCTTCGATTGCGGCATCGATGGTCAGCCGGTTGGCGAGGATTGCCGCGACCGCGTTCGACACCGGCATGTCGACCTTCTGCGCGGCGGCGAGTTCGCACAGCACCGGCGCAGTGAATGCACCCTCGGCGAGCTTGCCGACCGGTGCCGCTTCGCCGCGCCCGAGCGCGAGGCCGAGCGCAAAATTGCGCGATTGCGCAGTCGAGCAGCTGAGCAGCAGGTCGCCCAATCCCGACAGGCCGGCGAGGGTCTCGGTGCGCGCGCCGCAGGCCCGGCCCAACCGCGCGAGCTCGCTGAAGCCGCGCGTGGTCAGCGCGGCGAGCGCGGAGGCCCCGAGATTCTTGCCGACGACGATGCCGGCGGCGATTGCCAGCACGTTCTTGGCCGCGCCGCCGATCTCGACGCCACGCACGTCCGTCGTGTGATAGGGCCGAAACGTTGCCGAGCCGAGTGCCTGCACCAGCGCGGGCGCCAATGCCTCGTCCTTGGTGGCGAGCGTCACGGCCGTCGGCAATCCGCGCGCGACGTCGTCGGCAAAGCTCGGTCCCGACAGGATCGCGGGCACGGCGCGTGGCGCGGCCTCCGCGATCACCTCGGTCATGAATTTGTGCGTGCCGTGCTCGATGCCCTTGGCGCAGGCGATCACCGGCGTGTCAGGCTTGAGATGCGGCGCAAGATGCCCGACCGCCGCGCGCAGATGCTGTGCCGGGGTGACGGCGAGGATGATGTCGGCGCGCGCGGCAGCGGCGATATCCGACGTCACGGCAATGTCGGGATGAAGCTGGACGCCGGCGAGCCGCGGATTGACCCGCGTCGCCTGGACTTGCGCGGCATGCTCGGCATTGCGCGCATACAGCGTCACCTTGCGCCCGGCGCGTGCCGCGACGTCGGCCAAGGCCGTGCCCCAGGCGCCGGCCCCGATCACGCTGACTGATGCATGCGCGGGCATCGTAACCCTCGGTTCAATATCCGGCGCGGCTGTTGGCGTGGCCGGCCGGCGCCTTGGCGTTGGCGTCGAGCAACCAGCGTGCGCGTGGCGGCGCCTCCATCGTGTCGGTGAGGCCGAGCGCCATCCGTTCGGCGCCGGCCCAGGCGATCATCGCGCCATTGTCGGTGCAAAGCGCCGGCGGCGGGATGATCAGCGTGGTCTGGGCTTTCGCCGCGACGTCCTGCAACGCGCTGCGGATGGCGTGGTTGGCGGCCACGCCACCGGCCGCGACCAGTGCGCGCGGGGTGCCGAACCGCTCCTGAAACAGCCTGAGGCCGACACTGAGGCGATCCGCGGTTGCCTCCAGCACCGCGGCCTGGAAGCTCGCGCAGAGATCGCTGATGTCCTGCGGCTCCAATGGCTCCAGCCGGCTGGCCTCGTTGCGCACCGCGGTCTTCAATCCCGACAGCGAGAAATTCGCATCGGGCCGGCCGAGCATCGGGCGCGGAAAGGCAAATCGCGTCGGGTCGCCGCCGGCGGCCGCGCGCTCGACCTGCGGTCCGCCGGGATAGGGCAGCGACAGCATCTTCGCCACCTTGTCGAACGCCTCGCCCATCGCGTCGTCGACCGTGGTGCCGAGCCGGACATATTCGCCGACGCCGACCACGGCGACGATCTGGGTGTGGCCGCCCGAGGCCAGGAACAGGCAATAGGGAAACGCCAGCGCGCAGGTCAGCCGCGGCGTCAGCGCGTGCGCCTCGAGATGGTTCACCGCGATCAGCGGCGTGTCGTGCACCATCGCGACCGCCTTCGCCGTGGTGAGACCGACGATGACGCCGCCGATCAGGCCGGGTCCGGCGGCGGCCGCGACCGCCGACAATTGTCCATAGCCGACGCCGGCCTCCTTCATCGCCGAGGCGACGATGCCGTCGAGCAGGTCGACATGGGCGCGCGCCGCGATCTCCGGCACCACGCCGCCGAAGCGGGC
>CALRXG020000654.1:0-3762 GCA_943372075.1 Bordetella parapertussis
TACCGCAAGCTCCGACATGTAGGTCATGCCGCGCTTCATGCGGTCCGACGATCGCATCCTGGTGATGTCCTCGCCGCCGAGCCTGATGTGGCCGCTGCGGGCCTCGATCAGGCCGACCAGCGATTTCAGGAAGGTGGTCTTGCCGGCGCCATTGGCGCCAAGCAGCAACACGGTCTCGCCGGGGCGGACGTCGAGATCGACACCCCACAAGACCTGCATGGTGCCGTAGCCGGCATCGACGCCCTGGGCGTCGAGAAGCGAAGCCGTGTCAGTGGGCATGCTCGCCTCCCAGGAACACCTCGATCACCTGCGGCTCGCGAACCGCGGTCGCAAGCGTGCCCTCGAAGATCTCCCTGCCCGCATTCAGCACGATGACGCGGTCGGTGATCTGCTCGATGAAGCCCATCAGATGCTCGACCACGATGATCGCCATGCCGGTCGCGGCCAGTGCCTTGATGCGGCCGGCGATCCAGTCGAGCTCGGCGGGGTTGAGGCCGGCCGCGAGCTCGTCGAGCAGCAACAGCCGCGGCCGCGTCGCGAGCGCGCGGGTCAAGTCGAGCATCTTCTGCTGCGCGCTGTTGAGATCGGCGGCCGGACGGTCGGCGACCTCCTTCAGCCTGTACTCGTCGAGCAGCTCGGCGATCGAGGGCGGCGTGCCGGTCGCGCCGCCATAGGCCAACGCCACCTGGATGTTCTCGCGCACCGTGAGCGAAAGGAACGGCTTCGGCACCTGGAAGGTGCGGTTGATGCCGCGGTGAACCAGCCTGTGCGAGGCGACGCCGCCGGAGGACGAGCCGTCGAACGCGACCTCGCCGCCATCGGGCGCATAAAGGCCCGAGATGACGTTGATCGCCGTGGTCTTGCCGGAGCCGTTCGGGCCGACCAGCCCGAGGATCTCGCCCGGCACGACGTGGAAGCTCAGGCCGTCGAGCGCGTGGAAGCCGCCGAAGCGCTTGACCAGCTTCGAGACCTTGAGGATGGGGGTTTTCTCAGGGGACATGCCACCCCCTGCGCGTCGCCAGCGAAACCAGCCCTGCGGGCAGGAACAGCACCAGTCCCATGATCAACAGGCCGTAGATCAGCTGGAAATATTGCGGCGTGGTGAAGCCGATCAGGTTGTAGATGCCGTAGAGGATCAGCACGCCGACGATCGGTCCGGTAATGGTGGCGACGCCGCCGAACAGCGCGAACACGATCGCGAAGATCGAGAACTCGCCGGAGAACACGTTGTCGGGATAGAACACCGAGACGTACCAGGCGTAGATGCCGCCGGCGAGGCCCGCGACCAATGCCGAGGCGAGCCAGGCGATCACCCGCATCTTGATGATGTTGACCCCGGCCATCGACGCCGACACCGCATCCTCGCGCACCGCCTGCAATGCAAGGCCGAATGGCGAGTTCTTCAGATACACCACCGCGCCGACCGTCAGCGCCATCACCACGACCGCGGCGTAGTAGGCATGGGTCGGGTTGAACGTGCCGGTGAGCGACACGCCGTATGGTCCCTTGGTGATCCCTTCCAGCGCCGGATTGGCGACGAAGTGCAGCACCGCGAGCGAAGCCGCGAGATTGGCGATCGCGAAATACGCACCCGACAGCCGCAGCAGCGGCGTCAGCAACAGGCCGAGCGCGACCGCGACGAGGCCGCCGACCAGCACCGCGAGCGGCGCCGGCGTCTGCAGATGCATCACCATGATGGCAAAGCCGTAGGCGCCGGCCCCGAAGAAGCCGACATAGCCGAACGGCAGATAGCCGGTGAAGCCATAGATGATGTTCACGCCCTGCGCGAGGATCAGGAAGATCACGAAGTTGAACAGCAGCAAATGGTTTTGATAGACGCCGGGCAGCAGCGCGAACACCACCACCAGCGGCGCCAGGATGAACAGCAGGTGTTTCGAGGCGTTATGCAACGCGCACCCGCCTTCCGAGCAGACCGCTCGGGCGCAACAACAGGATCACGATCAACAACACATAGGGCAGCAGATCGGCCCAGGAACTGAGATAGGTCTGCACCAGCATGTAGCAGAGGCCATAGACGACGCCGCCGAGCGCGGTGCCCAGCGGGTTGCCAAGCGAGCCCAGCACGACGATCGCAAACGACGTCACCGTCGCATCCGCACCGAAGGCCGGCGTCACCGAGCCGAACATGAAGGGCGCGAACACGCCGGCGACGGCCGCTATGCCGAGCCCGATGCCGAACGCCGCCGCGGAGACGCGATCGACATCGATGCCGGTCGCCAAGGCCTCGTCACGGCGTGACATCACCGCGCGGGTCAGGGTGCCGAGCCGCGTGTGGTAGAGATAGAGGTACACCAGCGCGATCGCGACGAGGCTCGTGATCGCGGCGATCACCCACGGCGCAGGGAAACCCTGGCCGAAGATCTCGATCGGCCCTGCCCCGCCCGGCTTGCCGCCGAACAGCTTGACTTTGATGGTCGAGAACACGGTGCCGAGCAGCCGGCTCTGGATCGAGCGCTCGCTGGTGCCGGCGAAGATCGTGGTCACGGCCTCGATCACCTGCGACAGGCCGAAGAACAGGATGATCGACAGCATCTCCGGGTTGGCCGAGCCTTGCAGCCGCGGCACCAGCACCCAGTAGAGCAGCACGCCGGCGAGCACGAAGACCACGAAGGCGAGCGGCACCGCGAACAGCGGGTCGATCCCAGCGATGCCGACCACGCCGAACGCGATGAAGGCGCCGAGCATCAGGATGTCGCCATGCGCAAGGTTGACGATGCGCATGACGCCGAAAACGAGGTTGAGACCGATGCCGACCAGGCTGAAATACAGCCCGAACAGCACGCCGGCAACGAGCGCATAGGTCATGCTAGCGCTCGCCGCCGAAGATTACGCCTGCCGCGCTCACCCGCATCACGGCGCCGGATAGATCGGCTTGCCAGTGGCGGTCTCGTGCGGATAGATCGAGACGAACTTGATGTGGTCGTGCTCGTCGACCGTGAGCTGGCCGAGCGGCGTCAACTCGCCGATCTGGCCGCCGGTCTCATCCAGCGCGAAGGTGCCGTCCAGCGTCTTGAGCTGGCCACTGAGCGAGAACACCGCGCGGCGCAGCTCCATCTGGTCGAGGCTGGTCGCCACCGACAGCGTCTTCTCGATCACCAGCGCCGTGGTGTAGCCGGCCACCGCGTTGAAGCCGAATTCCATCTTGCCGTCATTGTACTTCTTCAGCCAGGCTTCGCGGAAATCCTTCATGTTCATCCCGAAATTGACGGGATAATCCAGCTCGGACGGCGGCACATAGGTCCAGACGTGCTCCAGCCCCTTGGCGCCGACATTCTTCTCGAGCAGCTCGGTCTCGAGGCCGGCATAGATCGAAAACAGCATCTTGAACTTGGTGCCGACGTCCTGGACGTTGCGCAGGAAGGCGATGTCGTTCGGTGCATAGCCGAAATGGATCACCGCATCGGGATTGGTCTTGCTGATGTTGTTGATGATGACGTTGTAGTTGGTGGTCTCGGTCGGAACGCCCTGGTCGTAGACGATCTCGATCGGCGCGCCGGACTCCTTGACGAACTTGCGGAACGCGTTGGCCTGGGTGCCGGTGAACTCGTTGGTCGCATAGAGGATCGCGACCTTCTTGATGCCGAGGCCCGGGCCGTCATGGCTGATGAAATCGGCGACCGGCTTCGGCCAGACCGTCGACACCGGGTCGGCCATCAGCGCGATGTAGGGATTGTCCTTGGAGAAGAAGCTCGCGCCGGTGCCGGTCTGGTCGAACAGGAACATCTTGTGATCGCGCGCGAT
>CALRXG020000655.1:0-3756 GCA_943372075.1 Bordetella parapertussis
TTCGTCGCTACGCTCCTCGCAATGACGGAGCAGGTAACAGGACCTTGGTCCTCACTTCGCCTTCGCGCGCTCGATGCCTTCCAGGATCAGCTTGCGGGCTTCGTCGGCGTCGCCCCAGCGCAGCACCTTCACCCATTTGCCCTTCTCAAGATCCTTGTAGTGCTCGAAGAAGTGCTGAATCTGCTGCAGCGTGATGTCGGGCAGGTCGCTGTAATTGTGCACCTTGTCGTAGCGCTGGGTCAGCTTCGATGACGGCACCGCGATGATCTTCTCGTCGCCGCCGGCCTCGTCTTCCATCAGCAGCACACCGACCACGCGCACGCTCATCACGGCGCCCGGCACGATCGCGCGGGTGTTGACGATCAGCACGTCGCAGGGATCGCCGTCGCCCGACAGCGTGTGCGGAATGAAGCCGTAATTGCCGGGATAGCGCATCGGCGTGTAGAGGAAGCGGTCCACCACGAGCGTGCCGGCTTCCTTGTCCATCTCGTATTTGATGGGCTCGCCGCCGACGGCAACCTCGATGATGACATTGACGTCGTGGGGCGGGTTCTTTCCGATCGATATGGCGTCGATACGCATGGATTGCTCCGCGTGGTCTTTTGGAAGTTGAAAGCGATGTGATTTTGGCTTTGGCGCTGCCGGACGCGAAACGGCATGAAGCCCGATCTTAAGACCGGACATGCCCCCGCGCGCAGCGCTGAGGCTGGTTTAGCCTTGCTGCAGCTGCGAGAGAAGCAGGATTTTCAGTTGGCCCAGGCGAAAGCGACCTTGTCGAGCGACTTTGGCCCGAACCGCTCCGAGGAGCGCGCCACCATCCGGCCGCCCAGCGCGCGGTAGAACTCGGTCGCCGGCTCGTTGTCCGACAGCGCCCAGATCACCATGGTCTTGAGGCCGCTCTGCATCAGGTCGCGGCGAGCGGCTGCGAACAGGCGCCGGCCAAAGCCAAGGCCCTGGAATTCCGGGCGCAAATACAGCTCGTAGATCTCGCCTTCGAAGTGCAGGCTGCGGGCGCGGTTGCGGCCGTAATTGGCGTAGCCCGCGATCCTGTCGCCGAACACCAGCACGCTGACGCGGCTGCCCTTGCGGATCGCGCTGTCCCACCATTGCGGGCCGCGGCGATTGATCAGCTTTTCGAGTTCGGCGCCGGGAATGATGCCCTGATACGCCGAGCGCCAGGCTTCGTCATGGGTAGACGCCACCGAGGCTGCGTCTGCAGCTTTGGCCGGCCGGACCTCGATTAGCGTTGTGCTCATGCATGTAATCAAAGCAAGTCGGAGGGCCGCCTTCAAGGTCCATCGTTAATTATCGGTTAACCTGTGGATTTTTTGCATCAGTGCCATGAAAACTTGTACCGAAAGAGGACACTCGACCGGTTCGAGCGGCCGGCTGCTGATCCGACGCTGTGAAAAGCGTGGATCGCGTGTGCTTCATGACACGGCGGCAGCCCGAAAATGTCCTCCACGCCTGATTCGCCCGCAGAATTTCGTCAGCGAATCCGGCTACGGCGATGCTGCGTCGATCCCGCCATGCCCGCGCGGCGGCGGTGGATTTTCGCGCGCACCCCATCTATGGCGGTACTGGTACGCGCCGAAGCTGGCCTGATGACGAGCGGATCGCGATGACGCTCTACTTCCTGATCAAATACCTGCATGTGCTCGGCGCCATCGTCATCCTCGGCACCGGGACCGGCATCGCCTTCTTCATGCTGGCGGCCCATCGCACGGGCGATGCCGCGTTCATCGCGCGCACCGCGGCGACCGTCGTGATCGCGGACATGATCTTCACGCTCAGCGCCGTATTGCTGCAGCCGGTCAGCGGCGGGCTGCTGATGATGTTGTCGGCAACGGGCCTGGCCGAACGCTGGCTATTGGTGTCGCTGGCGCTCTACGCGCTGGCCGGCGCCTTCTGGGTTCCCGTCATCTTCATGCAGATGGAGATGCGTGACCTCGCGCGGGCGGCTGTCGACAAAGGCCTTCCGCTGCCGCCGCGCTACCATGCGCTGTTTCGCCGCTGGTTCCTGTTCGGGATTCCCGGCTTCGGCTCGGTGATGATCATCCTGTGGCTGATGATCGCGAAACCATTTTGAAGCATGATCCGGCACCATGAGTGACGACGCATCACACAACATTCTCGTGCTCGGCGCGTCAGGCCTGATCGGCCGTTATCTCACCGACGATCTGAGGGCGCGCGGCTTTCACGTGATCGGGATCGCGCGACACTTCGCGCCGGCCCAGAAGATGAGCCCGGCCGATCTCGAACTGCCGGTGATGGCGATGGACGCTGCTAACCTGGCGCAGCTGGTTCGCACGCATGAGATCGATGTCGTCGTGAACTGCCTCGGCGTGCTGCAGGATGGTCCTGGCAGCGACACGGGCGCGGTGCATCGCGACTTCGTGGCGCGGCTGCTCCAGGCTGTCAGCGACAGCCACCGTGCCATCCGCCTGGTCCACATCTCGATTCCCGGCGCCGCCGACGAGGATCGCACCGCCTTCAGCACCACCAAGCGCGAGGCCGAACGGCTGATCGCGGCATCGGGGATCACCCATGCGATCCTGCGTCCGGGCTTTGTCATCGCGCCTTCGGCCTATGGCGGCAGCGCCATGCTGCGCGCGCTGGCGGCACTGCCGGTCGAGTTGCCGGCCGCCGAGGCTACGACGCCGTTCCAGCCGGTCGCGGTCGAGGACATCGCCGCGACCATCGCCTGGCTCGCGGCGCGCGATATCGCCGACGAGCGTGTGCGGTCGGTGACATGGGAGCTGATGCAGCCGCAGCCGGTCTCGTTCGGCGGCGTCATCGCCCAGTTTCGCCGGTCGTTCGGCACAGCGAAGCAGTTTCGCATCGCATCGCCGTCGTTCCTGATCGATCTCGGCGCCCGTCTCGGCGATCTCTTCAGCCGCCTCGGCTGGATGCCGCCGATGCGGACGACCGCGATCGCCGAGCTGCGCCGCGGCGTCACCGGCGATCCCGCGGCCTGGATGGCAGCGACCGGCATCGTGCCGACAACGATCGCGCAAGCGGTCGGCGGCCGACCTGCGACGATCCAGGACAAATGGTTCGCGCGGCTGTTCCTGATCAAGGCGCTGATCTTCGCCAGCCTCGTGCTGTTCTGGATCGTGTCCGGCTTCATCGCGCTGGTGATCTCCTATGATGCCGCGGCCGGCATCCTGAGCGCGCACCATTTCCCGCCGGCTCTGGTCGGGCCGGTGACGGTATTGACCAGCCTGATGGACATGAGCATCGGCGTGCTGATCGCGATCCGCCGTACCGCCGCGTTCGGTCTTGTCGCGGGCATCGTCGCTTCGCTCGGCTACATGGCGGGATCGGCGATCCTGACGCCCGACCTCTGGATCGAGCCGCTCGGCGCGTTGGTGAAGACCGGGCCGGCGATCGTGCTGATGCTGGTCGCGCTGCTGATGCTGGACAATAGATGAAGAGCTGGCCCGACGACGACGTGATCCTCTACGACGGCGTCTGCATCTTCTGCTCGCGCTGGGTCCGCTTCGTCATCGCCCGCGACACGGCGCGACGCTTCCGTTTCACGCCGATCCAGTCCGACTACGGCACGCGGCTGGCAAAGACCTTCGGCATCGACCCCGACGATCCCGACACCAATGCCGTCGTCCATGGTGGCACCGCCTGGATGAAGTCGGACGCGGCCCTGACGGTGCTGGGCCATCTCCCCGGCTGGGGCTGGACCCGCGCGCTGTTCGCCGTGCCAAAACCGCTGCGCGACTCGGTCTACAGCCTCATCGC
>CALRXG020000656.1:0-3747 GCA_943372075.1 Bordetella parapertussis
GTTGTTGCCGGCACGGCCGCTGCCGCCGATCGCCATTGCCACCGTGGCGACGCCGGGATCCTGCATCACGATCTTGCTGAGCTCTTCCTGCTTGCCTTTCATGTCCGCGAAGGAAATGTCCTGGCCGGCTTCCGAGGTCGCGGTGATCAGGCCGACGTCCTGCTGCGGGAAGAAGCCCTTCGGGATGATGACGAACATGTAGATCGACAGCGCCAGGGTAGCGAAGAAGATCAGCAGCGTCGTGCGCTTCCAGCGCAGGGCAATATCGAGCACGGTCTCATAGCCGTGCAGCATGGCGTCGAAGCCGCGCTCGCTGAGCTTGTAGAGACGACCGTGCCGTTCCTCATTGTGGGCGCGCAGGAAGCGCGAGGCCATCATCGGGGTCAATGTCAGCGAGACGAACATCGAGACGAAGATCGTCATCGCCAGCACGACCGCGAACTCGCGGAACAGGCGGCCGATGATGCCGCCCATCAGCAGCAGCGGGATCAGCACGGCGACCAGCGAGATGCTGATCGACACGATGGTGAAGCCGATCTCGCTCGAGCCCTTGAAGGCGGCCGCCATCGGCTTCTCGCCTTCCTCGATATAGCGGCTGATGTTCTCCAGCATCACGATGGCGTCGTCGACGACGAAGCCGACCGCGATCGTCAGCGCCATCAGCGAGAGATTGTCCAGCGTGTAGCCGAACACCCACATCAGTGCGCAGGCGCCGAGCAGTGCCAGTGGCACCGTCACGGCAGGGATCACGGTCGCCCAGAAGCTGCGCAGGAAGGCGAAGATCACCATCACGACCAGGAAGATGGTCAAGAGCAGGGTGAACTGGACGTCCTCCACCGCGGCGCGGATCGTGGTGGTGCGGTCGGAGATCACCTCGATCTTGACCGCCGGCGGAATCGCGGCGACCAGGCGGGGCAGTGCCGCCTTGATCTTGTCGACGGTGTCGATGACGTTGGCGCCGGGCTGCTTGAAGATGACGAGGAACACGCCCCGCTTGCCATTGGCCCAGGCGGCCTGCTTGGCGTCCTCCGGCCCGGTCACGGCCTGGCCGATATCGCGGATGCGCAGCGGCCCGCCATTGCGGTAGGCGATGATGACGTCGTTCCAGGGCTCCGCGGTGAGCAACTGGTCGTTGGCATAGATGGTGTAGGCGCGGGTGGCGCCGTCGATATTGCCCTTCGGGCTGTCGACGGTGGCGATGTTGATCGCGGCGCGGACGTCTTCGAGCGACAGGCCCTTGGCGACCAGCTTGGCGGGATCGATCTGGACCCGGACCGACGGCTTCTGCTGACCGCCGATGATGACCTGCGCGACGCCGGAAATCTGGCTGATCTGCTGGGCAAGCTGGGCGTCGACGGCGTCACTGACCGTGGTCAGCGGCAGCGTCTCCGAGGTTGCCGACAGCAGCATGATCGGCGCGTCCGCCGGGTTGACCTTGCGATAGGTCGGCGGCGAGGGGAGGCTCTTCGGCAATTGGCCGCTGGCGGCGTTGATCGCGGCCTGGACGTCGTTGGCGGCGCCGTCGATCGAGCGGTTGAGGTCGAACTGGATGGTGACCGACGCCGTGCCGAGATAGCTCGTCGAGGTCATCTGCGCGATGCCGGGGATCTGCGCGAACTGGCGCTCCAGCGGCTGCGCGACCGAGGTCGCCATCGTCTCCGGGCTGCCGCCCGGGAGTGTCGCGGTGATCTGGATGGTCGGGAAGTCGACCTGGGGCAGCGGCGCGACCGGCAGCAGCGGATAGGCAACGAGGCCGACGAACAGGATGCCGGCCATCAGCAGCGAGGTGCCGATCGGGAAGCGAATGAATGGTGCGGAAATTCCGTCGCTCATTCCTGCGTAACCTTCGACTGGGACGGATCCGAGCTCGCCACTGCCGTGGTCACCAGAGTTCCCGGCGAGACCTTGTACTGGCCCGCGGTGATCACCTGCTGCCCCGGCGCCAAGCCCTCGTCGATCACCGACTTGCCGTCGATCGACTGGCTGACCTTGATCTTGCGAAGCTCGGCCTTGTTCTCCTGATTGACTGAATAGGCGTAGAGGCCATCGGTGCCATGCTGCACCGCGTCATCGGGGACGACGGTGGCATCCTTCAAGGTTCTGACCAGAAGTCGGGTCGCGACCGACTGGCCCGGCCACAGCGCATGATCCTTGTTATCAAACACCGCCTTCAGCCGAACTGTCCCGCTCGTGGTGTCGACCTGGTTGTTGATCAGCGCCAGGGTTCCGGTGGACAGCACCCGTTTGCCGTCGGTGGTCAGGGCGATTGTCTTGGGCGGCGCCACGGCCAGGGCTGCCTTGACATCGGGCAGCTGGTCCTCCGGGGCGGTGAAGATCACGGTGATGGGCTCGATCTGGGTGATCGTCACGATGCCGGTCTGGGCCGAGGCATTGACGATGTTGCCGATATCGACCAGTCGAAGGCCGACGATGCCGTCGATCGGCGACTTCACCGTAGCGTAGTCGAGCTGGGTCTGGGCGTTGAAGATGGCGGCATCATCGGCCGCGATCTGGGCGGTGAGCTGGGCCACCGTGGAACGCTGGGTGTCGAGCTGCTGGCGGGTCGCAAACTCGCCGAGCTTGGTGTAGCGCTGCAAATCGAGGTTGGCGTTGGCGATGTTGGCCTCGTCCTGGGCCTTCTTGGCCTTGGCCTGGTCGAGCGTCGCCTGATAGGGCCGCGGATCGATCTCGACCAGGGTATCACCCGCCTTGACGAACTGGCCTTCCTTGAAGGCGATCTTGGTGATCTGGCCGTCGACCCGGGTGCGGACCTGGACGGTGTTGAAGGCTTGCACCGTGCCGAGACCGGTCAGGTAGACCGGAAAGTCGGCCTTCTCGACCGGCGAGATCTTGACCGGCACCGCGGGCCGCTGGGCGGCACGCTTCTGCGCAGCTTCGGCCGCCCGCTGGTTGTCCGTGTGCTTCTGCCAGCCGAAATAACCGGCCGTGCCAAGCGCCGCGATCACTAAAACCCAACCGATGGAGCGTGACTTTGACATGCGGACTCTTGGGTTCGACGTAACAATAAAGGGTGATTGAAACGGTTCACAGAGCTTGCGGATATAATATGCGTGCACTTAATGTGTAAACACACCAAGGCTTGAGAATCCTAAACATTCGGAAAGGTTTAGGCCAGAAACGAGTGGAAACAATCCGTCTGGGAAACACACGAGGACCCCTATGTCGCTCGATCTCAAACGCCAGTTCATTGCGCAGCTCGTCGAGAGTTCGAGGCTGCTGCGCAACTATATCGATCATCGTGCCAAGGCGCGAGGGACTACGCGCGCCCAGTGGATCGTACTGTTCCGCCTGCGCGAGCAGGAGGGGCTGTCCCAGGTCGACCTTGCCGACGTGCTCGAATTGCAACCGATCTCGCTGGTGCGGCTGCTCGACCGCCTCGTCGAGCACGACCTGCTCGAACGCCGTCCCGATCCCAGGGATCGCCGCGCCAATCGGCTGTTCCTGACCAGGAGCGGGCGCCGCCTGGTCGACGATCTCGACAGTCTGCGCGACGCGATCGCCTGTGACGTGCTGCGCGACGTCTCGGACAAGCATGTCGAGAGTGGTCTCGCCACGCTGCGCGCGGTGAAGGACCGCATCAAGGCGCTTGGCGATGAGGCCGAGCACATCGTCGCGAAGTAGCATTCGCCGGCCCGCCGCCTGCGCGACCCGGTTGAAACGTTGTGGGATGTCGTCCATATCGCGCAGCGACGATGCGAGACGACGAGGGCGGCGATGGATGAGTTG
>CALRXG020000657.1:0-3740 GCA_943372075.1 Bordetella parapertussis
TCAACGGCGGAGAGCTAACGCTCCGGTCGTGCTGACTGGGCCGGCCCCAGGATCCATTCCCTGAACGCCGCGACCTTCGGCAGCGACTGCCTGTTGTGGGGGCAGACGAGATAATACGCGAACTCTTCCAGATGCGCGGTGTCCTGCAGCTGGATCAAGTCGCCGCGCGCGATCTGGTCTGCGACCATCGCCGCCGGCAGCAGCCCTGCGCCTTGCCCCGTCAGCACCGCCTTCAGCAGCAGGCTCCCGTCATCGAACGAGGGGCCGCGCGGCGTCCGAACCTCCGCGATGCCGTTAGCCTGAAACCACAGGCTCCAGCCCTTGCGCTCGGCGTCATGCACCTGCGGCCAGCCCGCAAGCTCATCGGGAGACGCCGGCCGCCCGAGCCGCGCGACCAGCGATGGCGCGGCCACCACCACCATCTCGACCGTGACGACGCGGTCGCTGCGCAGCCCCGGATAACGGCCAAGGCCGTGGCGCACTGCGACGTCGACGCCGTTGCGCGAGAAGTCCACCAGCGTGTTGCCGGTGACGATCTGAAGATCGATCTCGGGATGCGTATGCTGAAATGACGCCAGGCGCGGCACCAGCCAGGCCGATGCAAAGAACGGCGTGACGCTCACCGTCAGCGTGCCGACCTCGACGGATGCGGTGACACGACGCGAGGCATCGGCGATCTGGCGAAAGGCATTGCGGATCGACGGCAGATAGTCGCGACCGGCATCGGTCAGAAAGATGCCGCGCGGCACCCGCTCAAACAGCTTGACGCCAAGATGGGCTTCGAGGGTCTTGAGCATCTGGCTGACCGCGCCCGGCGTCACGCACAGTTCCTCGGCCGCGAGCTTCACCGAAAGGTGACGGGCGGCGGATTCGAACGCCTTGAGCGCGTTCAGGGGCGGAAGCCTGCTCTGCATAATTTAGATTTTCTAATTCAAAACCTGCAGCAAATCTGGTTTGCCAACTTGGTCTTCTGCGCGCCCTATCAGCTTATCTTAACGCTGAAAGCCTCGTCAACGCAGAGTAGTTCCAGTCGAAAAGTTAGATTTTCTAATCTTCTGATGGCTCCCGGGCGACGGCTTTCAGTTCACTCATGAAATCAGGACAAGGCATGTTTGAGGTCCCCGATAGACTCGACCTGCGCGAGATCGACGCAGGTAGCTCCGCCAACAGACTCGTCGATCGCATCAACGCGTCGCAAGCCGGCGCCCTGCCCGGCATGCTGGGCTTGCAATGGATCGAAGCCGAACACGGCCACATCCGCGGCCGCTTCGACATCGCCGCAAAGCACTTCTCGCCGCACGGACTGCTGCATGGCGCGAGCATCGTTGCGCTGGCGGATACCGCGTGCGGGTTCGGCTGCCTCGCGTCCTTGCCGGCCGGCGCTATTGGCTTCGCGACCGGCGAGTTGAAGACGAATTTCATCGGCGCCGCGCGCGAAGGCGGCGTGAGCTGCGAGGCGCGCCTCGTTCATGCCGGACGCACCACCCAGGTGTGGGATGCCGAGATCCGCAGCGAGACGACCGGCAAGACCGTCGCGCTGTTCCGCTGCACGCAGATGCTGCTCTACCCGCCGGCGCGGCCCGGTGACCGCGCGGCAGAGGGAGATCGATCATGAGGAGCGCCGCCATGCACGCCGGACATCAACGCGCAAAGCCGTTCTACGGCTGGATTGTGGTCGCGGTCGCCTTTGTCGTCACGTTCATCGGCTTCGGCAGCGCCTACACGTTCTCATCCTTCGTCGAGTCGTTGCAGCGGGAGTTCGGCGCCTCGCGCGGCTCGGTGTCGCTGGTGTTTTCGTTCGCGGGCTTCCTGTATTTCGGTCTTGGCATCATCTCGGGCCCGCTTGCCGATCGCTGGGGCGCGCGCCGCCTCGCGGCAATCGGAATGGCGCTGGTCGGACTTGGCATGGTGCTGGCGGGACAGGCGCAGTCCATCCTTCAGGTCTACGCCGCCTACAGCATCGGGATCGGCGCCGGCGTCGGTTGCGCTTACGTCCCGACGCTGGGAGCGGTGCAGCGCTGGTTCGTCCGGCGGCGCGGCTTCGCGTCGGGCCTCGCCGTCAGCGGGATCGGGGTCGGAACATTGGTGATGCCGCCGCTCGCGACCTGGCTGATCACGAGCCTCGGCTGGCGCGATGCCTATGTCGTGCTCGGGGTCGTTGCCGTTATCGCCGGCGTCGGCGCATCGCTCCTGATCGCGGACGATCCGCGCCGCTACGGCACCGGACCGGATGGCGACCCGCTCGATATGGCGTCAGGCACCCCGCTGCGTCAGGGTGTTTCGATCCGCCATGCGGTGCGCACCGCCCGCTTCGCCGGGCTCTATGCGGCCTGCCTGGTCAGTGCGTTCGGCGTGTTCGTGCCCTTCGTGCATCTGGTGCCGTTCGCGCTCGACCATCAGGTGACGCCGACGCTTGCCGTGCTGCTGCTCGGAATGATCGGCGTCGGCAGCACGGCCGGTCGCTTCTTCCTGGGGAGCATCGCCGACCGGCTCGGCCGCGATGCGTTCCTGATCGCGATGTATCTCGGAATGGCTGCCTCGCTGGCGATCTGGGCGTTCGCCGGCGCATTCTGGTCGCTGACCGTCTTTGCGCTGTTGTTCGGCGTGTTCTATGGCGGCTGGGTCGCGATCCTGCCCGCGGTGGTCACCGACCATTTCGGCGGCCGCAATGTCGGCGGCATCATCGGCATCCTCTACACCAGCGTCGCATTCGGAACGCTGCTCGGGCCAAGCGCTGCGGGCTTCGCGTTCGACATCAACCACAGCTACGTCGTTCCGATTGCGATCAGCGCGGCCGCCAACCTGATCGCCGCCCTCGTCGCGATCGCCACGATGCGAACTGCCTCGCCGATCGCCACGGTCACGCCGCGTTGATCCCCATGACGGTCGGTGACATCGATGCTACGTTCCGGGATCACCGCCCCCGCCGGTTCGAGCCTCCGTGATCCCGCGCTTCGCCATGACCAACGCCTGGAGCTACCACCGAGCAGACCGAGACGACATCGTCGAGCTGGCGGTGTGGTCCGGTGCCGGCTCGCTTGGCCTCAGGCCGCACTTCCATGACGAGAGCCAGATCGTATTGGTGCTGTCGGGGACGCGCGCCTTTCGCATCGACGGCGCGACACTTACGGTGCCTGCCGGACATGCCGCGCTCATTCCCGCCGGAATGCTCCACGCGCCGCTGCCGACACCGGATCAGACGGTTTGCCTGAATGCCTATGTTCCAGCGAGCCGCGCCGCGTTGTCGGTGCGGATCGTCAGCGTCGGGGCACGGCTTCGGCGCGGGGGTGAGATATCGCCCGAGCACATGCTCGAGATCACCGCCGACCTCCTGTCGCGTGCGCCGCCTCGCTCGGTACGGCTCACCGGCAGGGAAAAACTCGGCACCACTCTGACGGAAAGCACCCAGCCCATCGGCGAAGTCGCGGCGGGCTTCGGACGCAGCCGGGAAGGCTTCAGCCGCATGGTGAGGCGCGAGCTCGGCGTCTCGCCGCATGCCTTCCGCCTGTTGGCCCGGCTCAATCGCGCCCGGCAACTGCTGCGCGCTGGTGAGCCGATCGCAGCAGCGGCGGCCGATGCCGGCTTTGCCGACCAGAGCCATCTCACCCGCCTGTTCCGCCGCACCTTTGGCACGACACCCGGCGTCTACTGGCGTGACTGACGTCCCGTCACAGACGTTCCAGACGGGCCGGCGCTCCACCCGCTAGCCTGCTCACCCTCAACGAGGGTGATGCATGGAT
>CALRXG020000658.1:0-3735 GCA_943372075.1 Bordetella parapertussis
GGCGGAAATCAATTTCCGCCGCCGTAGCGCCAGGTCCAGCATGATGCCCGCCGAGCGGCCATTTCCGCGTCAGGACGCCGGCTCGGGCGCCCTGCCCCACCCCGAGAGGCCGCTCCCCCGGGCGATTCGTCCGTTCTTCCGCGCTCAGCGGCCGGCGACTGATTCGAGAGCCTTGTCGGGCGTCTTGTCGAGCGTCTTGGCCTTGGCGGCCTGGCCGGCGGTTGCGTCGACGAACTTCCAGGCGTCCCGGAGTTCCGTCACGCTGGCGATGATGCGCCGGAAGTTCTCCCGGGCGCCCGGCCGGCCATAGGAGCGCAGGCACGCCATGATCAAGGCATTGTAGGTCCGGTACAGGCGATCGGCGACCGCCCCGCCGCGGGTGAAGTCGAGATTGTGGCTCAGTCCGCGCAGGATCGCGGTCGCCCGCGTCAGATAGGCGTGCCCCTCCTCGAAGCGCTTGGCGTCGTGCGCATCCAGCGCCTTCTGCAACAACGTGATCGCGCCGTCGCACAGCATCACCACCGCCTTCAATGGCGGTACCGCCACCGCAGCTGATCGGTAGGCATTGTTGGCGTGGTAGGCCATGGCATTCTGGGTCATTATTTACTCGATGATGAGTTCAGGAGGGCGCTCAGGTAGCCCAGCGTGTTGTTGGCCGTTTCGATGGCTGCCTGATAGTTGGCGTATTGCGTCTGCAGCTGAGTCTGGTAGGTCGCCGCGTCGCTCTGGATGGTGTTGACCTGGGTCTGCATGTCGTCGTCCGTCGACTGCAAATTGCTGATCAGCGTCTGCAACGACCCGCTGTTCGCGGAATTGGTCTGCGCGATCTGGTAAATCTGCGACGCAAGACCGGAGGTCGAGGTCACGTTGATCGATTGCGATGTCGAGCCGGTATAGTTGAATGCCATACCGGCATAGATCGTGCCGGCATTGCCGATGATGGTGTTGCCGACCACCGAAAATCCGGAACTGTCGCCGCCGACGGAGGCGCCGGTCAGCGTGCCGGACGAATCCACCGTCAGGTCGAGCGTGAACGATTGCGGCGACGTGCCTGTGTTGACCACGCTGAGCTGGCTCGACGACGTCGTGGTCTGCGCCGAAAGCAGCGAGGTCACGCCGGCGAGATTCTGTGTCAGCACCGTCGACAGCGTGCCGGTGTCGAGCTGCAGCTCGTTGTTCTGGTTGAAGGACAGGCCGAGATCGGCCATCGTCATGCTGCCGACGGACCCGCTCAGCACCTGCTGAAGCTGGGTCATGATGTCCCGCATCGTGCTGTCGCCGAACAGCACCGCGCTCGAAGCGGCCGTGCCGTCGGAATTCTGTGTGGACTGCGCGATGACCTGGTCGCGAAAGGCGTTGTAGTTGGTGACGAAGGTCTGCAATGCTGACGTGATCTGGCTGGTGTCGGTCTGGATGCTGATATTCAGGCTCGTGCCACTCGGCGTCGGCTGCAGCAGGTCGAAAGTGACGCCGGAGAGGACGTCGGAGATATCGTTGGTGTTGCGGGTCAACGAGATGCCGTCGAGCGTGAACTCTGCGGACTGCGCCGTCTGCAACACGTTGGTGAAGGCCCCGGACGTGTTGGTGACGCCGAGCTTGTTCAGGATGTCGTCGCCGGATGTCGAAGAATAGCTGATGTTCGCGGCGTCCTGGGTTCCCGTCAGCACCATCTCGTAAGACCCGCTCGACACCTGCACGATCGAGGCCTGTACATTGGTGGTCGAGGTCTGGGCATTGATGGTGTCGACGACGTCCTGCATAGACATGCCGCTGGTGATCGTGATCGCGGCGCTGCTGCCGCCGGCCAGACCCAGCGAAAACGTGCCGGAGAGGCCCAGCGCGGTGGACGAACTCGACTGCGTGGAGCCGATCACCTTCTGCGCCGTTGCGAGCTGGGTGATCTGAAGAGTGTGATCGCCGGTCGCCGAGCCGCTGTTGACGCTCATGTTGAGCGCCGAGGACGCGCTGACGTCGCCGGTCGACGAGATCGTCGCCGAGCGCGTGGCGAATGCGTTGGTGGCGAGCGGATTGACGATCGAGCTGCTCAGCGACTCCAGCCCGGTGGCCAGCGTCGAAAGTTCCGTCTGCAAGCTCGTATAGGCCGTGACCTTGGCCTGATTTGCCGTGATCTTCGTGGTGACCGCTGTCGCTTGCGCCAGCTTGGCGTTGACTTCGGCCTGGATCAACTCACTCCAGTTGATGCTGCTCGAATTGGTCGTGCCGGTGGTCGTCACGGTACTCGCCGAGCTCGGCGAGGTGGTCGTGCCCGAAGTCGCGCTGCTTACCGTCATGTCACCACGTCCGCCGCAATGGGGATCGGGCCGGCTTTGGGCCGGCCCGATAGGTCTTCAATTAGCCGAGCAGCTTCAGCAGGTACTGCGGCATCTGGTTCGCCGCGGTTTCGGCCGAGACCGCGGCCTGGGTCTTCACTTCGGCCGACGACAGGGTCGCCTGCTCGGCGGCGATATCGACGTCCTTGATCGCCGAGTTGGCCGACTGCAGGTTCTGGGTCTGGGTCGAGATCGAGTCCGCGCTGAAGTTGAAGCGGGATTCCTGGGCACCGATGTCGGCGCGGGCGGCCGACACGCTGTCAATCGCGGTATCGAGCGCCGACAGAGCGCTGGTGGCGCCGGACAGGGTGGAGACGTCGAGCGAGGTCACGCCGAGGGAGGACGCGGTCAGGCTCGTGAGCGTGATCGTGATGGTGTCGGTCGCGGTCGAGCCGACCAGCACGGCGACGCCCGACGAGAACACGCTCGAACCATCGAGCAAGCTCTGGCTGCTATAGCGGGTGCCGGTGGCGATCGAATCGATTTCGCCCTTGAGCTGCGTGAATTCCGAGTTGATGTAGGCGCGGCTGGAGTCGGTCACGGTGCCCGAGGCGGACTCCGAGGACAGCGACTTCATGCGGGCAAGGATGTCGGAGATGTTGGACGCGCCACCATCGGCGGTCTGCAGGATCGAGGTCGCCTGCGAGGCGTTGGTCGCGGCCTGCTGCAGGGTCGTGATGTCGGACGAGATGCGGGTCGAGATCGCAAGACCGGCGGCGTCGTCGGAAGCCGAGGTGATGCGCGAGCCGCTCGACAGCTTCGACAGCGCGCTGCTTTCCTGCATGGAGTTGATGTTGAGGTAGCGGACCGCGGAGTTGGCCGCTGTGTTGGTGGAAATTGCGGGCATGAGTAGCTCCTGTGCTGATGGGGCATGGCATGCCGCATCGTGAAAGTGAGAGGTGACGCGGATCCAGCCCCCGTCCGTCCGATCAAACGGGTCGGCCGTCGGTGGTCAGGCGCGAAATCTTCAGAAGCCGGAATTTATGGTTAGCAGTCGGTAAACGCGCCGCGCAGGTCACGCTCGTGCCGCTTGAGCATTTCGCGCAACTGTTGGCGCCCTCGCTTCAGCAGTGATTCCACCGCAGCGACCGTCGTATCCATCACCTCGGCGATCTCGCCGTTGCTCATGTTCTCGTGGTAGGAGAGGATCACCGCGACGCGCTGCTGCTCGGGCAGCCGCTGCATGGCGACCTCCAGAAGATTGCCGATCTCGTTGCGCTCGATGACGGTGGAGGCATCGAGCTGGGTGTCGGCCACTTCGGGCACGACATCGACGTTCTCGGTGCGCGGCTTGCGGCGCAGATCGATGCAGCGGTTGCTGACCACGCGATACAGCCAGGTCGAGAACTTGGCGCGGCCATGCTGCCAGCGGCCGCGATGCGTCCACACTTTCAGCATCGTGTCC
>CALRXG020000659.1:0-3731 GCA_943372075.1 Bordetella parapertussis
CTGTTCCTGATCCTGGCCGCGATCATCACGGTCTATATCGTGCTCGGCGTGCTCTATGAGAGCTTCATCCATCCGCTGACCATCCTCTCGACGCTGCCATCGGCCGGCATCGGCGCGTTGCTGGCGCTGATGATGGCCGGGCAGGATCTCACCATCATCGCGATCATCGGCATCATCCTCTTGATCGGCATCGTGAAGAAGAACGCGATCATGATGATCGACTTCGCACTCGATGCCGAACGCAACGAGGGCAAGCCGCCGCGCGAGGCGATCTACCAGGCCTGCCTGTTGCGGTTCCGGCCGATCATCATGACGACGATGGCCGCGGTCCTCGGTGCGCTGCCGCTGATGATCGGCAGCGGCGCCGGCTCCGAGCTCCGCCATCCGCTCGGCATCTCCATCGTCGGCGGCCTGCTGGTGAGCCAGCTGCTGACCCTGTTCACGACGCCGGTGATCTACCTCTGGTTCGATCGCCTCGCGCTGCGGTTTGCCGGGCGGGGCAGCGAGGTCGGCGAGGCGAGCGGGTCGCGTTGAGCCATGGAGCCGTCAACGCCATTCATCCGCCGGCCGGTCGCAACGACGTTGCTGACGTTCGGGCTTGCGGCAGCGGGCATTGTCGCGTTCTTCAAGCTGCCGGTGTCGCCGCTGCCGGCGGTCGATTTCCCGACCATCTCGGTGCAGGCGACGCTGCCCGGCGCCAGCCCGCAGGATGTCGCGACCACGGTCGCAAGTCCGCTGGAGCGGCATCTCGGCCAGATCGCCGACGTCAGCGAGATGACGTCGTCGAGTTCGGTCGGACAGACCCGGATCACGCTGCAGTTCAACCTCAATCGCGACATCGACGGCGCGGCGCGTGACGTGCAGGCCGCGATCAACGCGGCGCGCGCTGATCTGCCGACCAGCCTGCGCAGCAATCCGACCTACCGCAAGGTCAACCCGGCCGACGCGCCGATCCTGATCCTGACGCTGACCTCGGATACGATGACGCGTGGCGACCTCTACGATGCCGCGTCCACGGTGCTGGCGCAGAAACTGTCGCAGGTCGAGGGCATCGGCCAGGTCGTGGTGGGCGGCAGCTCGCTGCCCGCCGTTCGCGTCGACCTGATCCCGCAGACGCTCTACAAATACGGCATCGGTCTCGAAGACGTCCGCGCCGCGCTGTCGAACGCCAACGCCCACAGCCCGAAGGGCGGCATCGATGTCGGCGACCAGCGCTACCAGGTCTATGCCAACGACCAGGCCAACAAGGCCGCCGACTATCAGTCGCTGATCGTGGCCTATCGCAATGGCGCGCCGGTGCATCTTTCCGACGTCGGCGAGGTGACCGACGGTGTCGAGAATTTGCGCAACGCGGGGCTTGCCGACGGCAAACCGGCGGTGCTGGTCATCCTCTACCGCCAGCCCAACGCCAACATCATCTCGACCGTCGATCTGGTGAAGGCGCTGATGCCGCAGCTGAAGGCCTCGGTGTCGCCGGCGATCGATATCGGCCTTGCGGTAGACCGCTCGACGACCATCCGCACCTCGCTCAAGGATGTCGAGCGAACCCTCATCCTCTCGGTCTTTCTGGTTGTCATCGTGGTGTTCGCGTTCCTGCGCAGCGCACGTGCCACGTTCATTCCGGTGGTGGCGGTCTCGGTGTCGCTGGTCGCGACCTTCGGCGCGATGTACCTGTTCGGCTACAGCCTCGACAATCTGTCGCTGATGGCACTGACGGTTGCGACCGGATTCGTGGTCGACGACGCCATCGTGGTGCTGGAGAACGTCACCCGCTACATCGAGGAAGGCTTGAGTCCGCTCGAGGCGGCATTGAAGGGCGCCAACGAGGTCGGCTTCACCGTGCTCTCGATGAGCATCTCGCTGATCGCGGTGTTCATTCCGATCCTGCTGATGGCCGGCATCGTTGGGCGGCTATTCCGCGAATTCGCGATGACGATCTCGATCTCGATCCTGATCTCGCTCGCGGTGTCGCTGGCGACCACGCCGATGATGTGCGCCGTGCTGCTCAAGCCGGACCGCGGCGGCCACGGGCGGCTCTATTGGGCGAGCGAGCGCTTCTTCGAGGCGATGCTGAATTTCTACCGCAGGACGTTGACCGCGGCGTTGCAGCACCCGCTGTCGGTGATGCTGGTTCTCGCGGCCGTGTTCGGTCTCAATTTCTATCTCTACGACGTGATCCCGAAGGGCTTCTTCCCGCAGCAGGACACCGGCCGGCTGGTCGGCTCGATCCAGGCCGACCAGAGCGTGTCGTTCCAGCTGATGCAGCAGAAGCTCGCGCAATTCGTCGGCATCATCAAGCGCGACCCTGCGGTGGAGACCGTGGTCGGCTTCACCGGCGGCGGGCAGACCAATTCCGGCTTCGTGTTCGTGTCGCTGAAGCCGCTCGACCAGCGCAAGCTCGGCGCCGACGGCGTGATCGCGCGGCTGCGCCGCGAGATGGCGGTGGTGCCCGGCGCGAGCTTGTTCCTGCAGGCGGTACAGGATATCCGGGTCGGGGGCAGGGCCTCGAACGCACAGTATCAATACACGTTGCAGGGCTCGACGCTGGAGGAGCTCAATGACTGGACGCCGAAGATCGCGGCCGCCTTGCAGCGCGATCCGAATCTTGCCGACGTCAACAGCGACCAGCAGAACAAGGGCCTGGAGTCCGACCTTGTGATCGACCGCGACGCCGCGGCCCGGCTCGGCATCACGGTCAGCCAGATCGACAACACCCTCTACGATGCCTTCGGTCAGCGCCAGGTCTCGACGATCTACGTCGCGCGCAACCAGTACCACGTCATCATGGAGGTGGCGCCGCGCTACTGGCAGAACCCGGAGACACTGAAGGACGTCTATATCAGCACCTCGGGCGCATCGGTCGGCGGGTCGCAATCGACCAACGCGGTGGCGGGCACCGTGGTGGCGTCGGGGACCTCGAGCGCGGCCAGTTCGGCCAATGCCCAGGCCGCGCGCAACCAGGCCACCAATTCGATCGGCTCGACCGGGAAGGGCGCGGCCTCGACCGGATCGGCGGTCTCGACCAGCAGCGAGACCATGATCCCGCTGTCGGCGGTCGCGGCCTTCAAGCAGGGCGCGACGCCGCTGGCGGTCAATCACCAGGGCCTGCTGGTCGCCAACACCATCTCGTTCAACCTGCCGCCGAACGTGTCGCTGAGCACCGCGGTCGCCAGCATCGAGGCGACCATGAACCGGATCGGCGTCCCGGCCACGATCCGCGGCACCTTCCAGGGCTCCGCCAAGGCGTTCCAGGATTCCCTGAGCAACCAGCCGTTCCTGATCCTGGCGGCCGTGATCACGATCTACATCGTGCTGGGCGTGCTCTATGAGAGCTACGTCCATCCCCTGACCATCTTGTCCACATTGCCCTCGGCAGGTGTGGGTGCCTTGCTGGCGCTGATGGCATTCAAGACCGAGTTCAGTATCATGGCGCTGATCGGCGTCATCCTGCTGATCGGTATTGTGAAGAAGAACGCCATCATGATGATCGACTTTGCGCTGGATGCGGAACGCAGGCGCGGGCTGGAGCCGATCGAGGCCATCCGGGAGGCGTGCCTGCTGCGTTTCCGTCCGATCATGATGACGACGATGGCCGCACTGCTCGGTGCGGTGCCGCTGGCGATCGGGATGGGTGACGGCGGCGAACTGCGGCAGCCGCTTGGCATCGCCATCGTCGGCGGCCTGATCCTGAGCCAGGTCCTGACGCTCTATACGACGCCGGTCATCTATCA
>CALRXG020000660.1:0-3731 GCA_943372075.1 Bordetella parapertussis
AGGCGACCGCCGACTGGTGCATCTGCACCATCCCGCTGCCGATCCTGAGCCAGCTGCCGGTCGACGTCAGCGGGCCGATGAAGAATGCGATCGATTCCTTGCCCTACGCCGCCTCGGTGAAAGTCGGGTTGCAGTTCAAACGCCGGTTCTGGGAGGAGGATGAGGCGATTTATGGCGGCATCAGCTACACCGATTTGCCGATCCGGAATATCGGTTATCCGAACTATGGCTTCAACCGCGGCGGCCGCGGCGTCCTGCTCGGCGCCTATTTGTATGAGGGCGCCAATTCGTTCGAGTTCACCGCGATGACGCCGGCCGAGCGGGTCGCCAGCGCGGTCGAGTTCGGTTCCGCAATCCATCCGCAATACAAAAGCGAATTCGAGAACGGCGTCGCGGTGGCGTGGCATCGCGTGCCGTTCACGCTCGGCTGCGCCGGTGAATGGACCGAAGCGGGCCGGGCGCAGCATTACCGCAATCTCTGCCAGATCGACGGCCGCATCGCGCTGGCGGGCGAGCACGCCTCGCAGTTGCCTGCCTGGCAGGAGGGCGCCATCCTGTCCGCGCTCGACGCCGTCTCCCGATTGCACGAACGCGTGGTGAAGACGTGATGCTGCGGACAGGAACATCTGTTGTCGCGACGCTGCTGCTGCTGTCGGCGACCTCGGCCCTCGGGCAGGACAGCGGGGCGGGCAAGCGCACCTTCTCTTCTGGCTATCGTTTCGTGGAGATGACCGGCGAGGAGCTGTTCGGCAATGTCTGCCAGGGCTGCCACATGCCGGATGCGACAGGCGCGAGCGGCGCCGGCACTTATCCCTCGCTCGCCGGCAACAAGAATCTCGAATCCGGCAGCTATCCGGTCTTCCTTGTCGTCAACGGCCGCCGCGGCATGCCGGCATTCGGCGACATGATGACCGATGGTCAGGTTGCCGCCGTTGTGAATTATCTGCGGACGCATTTCGGCAACAACTATCAGGACGCGGTGACGACCAAGGACGTCCAGGACGCCCGCCGCTGACCAACTTGGAGAGAATTTGATGAAGTTCATCGGTATCGCACTGGGCACCGCCTTATCTGCGTTCGCGACTGTTGCCTGTGCTGACGTGGTCAGGCATCCGATTCCCAATTCGACATTCCCGATCGCGCAGGCCGTGACCGTCACCGGCAACACGACAACGGTCTATCTCAGCGGCCAGGTGCCGCCGGTCGTCAACAAGGATGCCGACCCGTCGAGCCCGCAGGCCTATGGTGACACCAAGACCCAGACCGTTGGCGTGCTCAATCGCATCAAGGCCATCCTGGAAGGCCAGGGGCTCGGCATGGGCGACGTCGTCAAGATGCAGGTGTTCCTGGTGCACACCACCGCAGCGCCGATGGATTTCAAGGCCTTCATGGAGGGCTACACCCAGTTCTTCGGCGGCAGCCAGCCGAATTTGCCGGCGCGCTCGGTGGTCGGCGTCGCGGCCCTCGCCAATCCCGGCTTCCTGGTCGAGATCGAGGTGATCGCGGCCAAGGAGACCAAATAAGGACTCCAAATAGTGCGCGAAACTGCGGAGCATGCGCGCGCAAATTGAAGGGCTCGCCGTCTTGCCAAAGCGCGTGGCGCCTGTCTGAATTCGTCGCCGATCAAATGGTGGAATTCCGGGGGAGTACGATGCCGCACAAGGCCCAAAACATGGTTCGATCGCTGCTGTTGTCTGCCGCGATCGCCCCGGTCCTGCTCGCGTCCGGCGCCAGCGCGGAAGGACTGACCGAGCAGCAGCAATTCGCCCGCAGCATCTACCAGGAGCTGGTCGAGATCAACACCACCACCGCGACCGGCGACACCCAGAAGGCCGCGGAGGCGATGGGCGCGCGGCTCCGCGAGGCGGGCTTCCCCGAGGCCGACGTGCAGGTGTTCTCGCCGGTGCCGCACAAGGGCAATCTGGTGGGGCGGCTGCACGGCTCCGGCGCGCGCAAGCCGATCCTCCTGGTGGCTCATCTCGACGTCGTGCCCGCCAATCGCGAGGACTGGACGGTCGATCCGTTCAAGCTCACCGAGCAGGACGGCTATTTCTATGGCCGCGGCTCGAGCGACGACAAATACATGGCCGCCTCCTTCGTCACCAATTTGATCCGCTACAAGAAGGAGGGCTACAAGCCCGACCGCGACATCATCGTCGCGCTGGAGACCGATGAGGAGATCGGCGACACCAATGGCCTTGGCATCCAGTGGCTGATCAAAAACCACCGCGACCTGATCGATGCCGAGTTCGCGCTCAACGAAGGCGGCGGCGTCGGCCTGAAGAACGGCAAGGCCATCCGTAACAGCGTCCAGACCAGCGAGAAGATCTCGACCGCCTATCAGCTGACGGTGAAGGACCGCGGCGGCCACTCGTCGCTGCCGCGCAAGGACAACGCGATCTATCACCTCGCCGAAGGCCTGGTTCGCCTGTCCAACTACGACTTCCCGATGAATCTGAACGAGACGACGCGAATCTATTTCGCGAAGACGGCCGAGATCGAGAGCAAGCAGAATGCCGACGACATCCGCGCCATTCTGGCGCCGCAGCCGGATCCGGCGGCGCTGGCGCGGCTGTCTGATATTCCCGGCTACAACGCGCAACTCCGCACCACCTGCGTCGCGACCATGCTGCATGGCGGCCACGCCATCAATGCGCTGCCGCAGCTGGCGACCGCGGGGGTCAATTGCCGGATCCTGCCCGGCGAGCCGGTCGAGGGCGTCCAGGCTCAGATCGAGCGCGTGCTTGCCGACAAGCGGATCGAGGTGAAGGGCGGCAAGGCCACGCTGAGCCCGCCCTCGCCGCTGAACCAGGAAATCATGGGATCGATCGAGAAGCTGTCGAAGGAATTCTGGCCGGATGCGGCGGTCGTGCCTGTGATGAGCACGGGCGCCACCGACGGCCTGTTCCTGCGCAATGCCGGAATTCCGACCTACGGCCATTCCGGGCTCGGCGCCGATGTCGATGACAACCGGAATCATGGCAAGGATGAGCGTGTGCTCGTCAAATCGTTCTACGAGGGGCAGGACTATCTCTATCGCCTGGTCAAGATGCTCGCCGGTGGGAAATGATGTCTGAAGGTCAGGCAAATTTGCGGGTGGCGGTCGCCGGCCTCGGCGCCATCGGCACCGATGTCGTCAAGGCGCTCGATCAAGGCATCGAAGGCCTGACGCTGGTTGCGGTCTCGGCCAACAGCCCGGACAAGCACCGCGGCTGGGTAGCTCAGTTGAACTCTGCGCCGAAGCTGGTGCCGATCGTTGAGCTGGCTGATGTCGCCGACATCGTGGTCGAGTGCGCGCCGAGCAAGGTGGTCCGCTCGATCGTGGCGCCGGTGGTGGAGCGCGGCAAGACCGCGGTCGTGCTCAGCGTCGGCGCGCTGTTGCAGAACGGCGACCTGGTCGATCTCGCCAAGGCGCATGGCGGTCAGATCATCGTGCCGACCGGCGCGCTGATCGGGCTCGATGCGGTGACTGCCGCGGCAATCGGGACCGTTCACTCGGTGAAACTGGTGACGCGGAAGCCGGTCGCGGGCCTGCTCGGCGCGCCGCATCTGGTCGAAAACGACATCCGGATCGATGATATCACCGAACCGCTCCGCATCTTCGAGGGCAGCGCACGCGACGCGGCCAAGGGCTTTCCGGCCAATCTCAACGTCGCGGTGGCGCTGTCGCTCGCCGGCATCGGCCCCGATCGCACACGGGTCGAGATCTGGGCCGACCCGACGGTGACGCG
>CALRXG020000661.1:0-3721 GCA_943372075.1 Bordetella parapertussis
TGACCTTGACCGAGATCACCGACGGCTTGACCCGCTCGACGATGTCGGCAAACCCGACCGGCTGCTGAACCTTCTTGACCTCGTTGTTGACCTGCGCATGGGCAGGCGTCGTGAACAGGTCGGCGGGATTGTGCGTGGGGCTGAGGCCATAGGTGGCGGCACCGAGGCCGGCCACGACCGACGCCATCAGCGCGAATTTGCGGGCGGAAAACAGCGAGCGCTTCGGCGCCTTGTAGGACGGAAGGGACGAGAGGTCGGGACGGTCGGTCATGAGTTGAGATCTCCAAGGCCAGGATCATTGGTGCGGGGGCAGGCACCTGATGCGTCTGAACATGGGGTCATCAGCCTTACGGCGCGCTGGCTGCGGAATTAAACTTTGGTAATCGAGCAGGTCAGCGCTGCGGCAGAATAGCGCAGCCAAATAAAGGGCTTAGGGAGGAACTAAATCGTCTTGTCCGGCGCGGATCCGGCGCCCAGCAGCCGGTCGAGCCGGGCCTGCTCGTCGGAGCTCAGTCCGGGGACGGAATCCTCGCCGCCCGCGGCCGGATTGGCCTTGCGCCGGCCGAGGCGCCAGAGCGCGAAAGCACCGAGCAACAGCGCCAGCGGCGGGGTCAGCCACAGCACCAGCGTATGCTCGTTGAGCCGCGGCTTCAGCAGCACGAATTCGCCGTAGCGGGCGACCAGGAAATCGATCACCTGGCGGTCGCTGTCGCCGGCCGAGATGCGCTCGCGCACCAGGAGGCGGAGGTCGCGCGCCAGCGGTGCCTCGGAATCGTCGATCGACTGGTTCTGGCAGACCATGCAGCGCAGCTCTCTGGAGAGCTCGCGCGCCCTCGCCTCCTTCGCCGGATCGGCCATGATCTCGTCGGGCAGCACGGCGCGGGCGGGCATCGCGCCGAGCACCAGGGTCGCCGCCAGCACGGCGGCCGCAATACCGTGGCGCCGCATCACTCGGCCGCCTGCAACGCGCGGGCCGCGGCTTTCGCCGGCTTCGGCGCGCCGACCCGCAGGCGACGATCCGACAGCGACAGCAGGCCGCCGAACGCCATCAGCACCGGCCCCCACCAGATCAGGAGCACCAGCGGCTTGTGATAGATGCGCACCGCGATCGATCCGTCGGCCGAGGTGTCGCCGAGCGAGATATAGAGCTGGCTTGCACCGCGGGTCAGCAGCGCGGCCTCGGTGGTCGAGGCGCCGCGCGTGGTGAAATTGCGCTTCGACGGGGTCATCACGCTGACCTTCTCGCCGTCGCGCGTCACGGTGAATTGCGCGACCATCTCGCGGTAATTCGGCCCCTGCCGCTGGTTGAGGCCGTCGAGCCGCAACTGGTAGCCGGCGACGGGCGCGACGTCGTCCGGCTTCATCGCGCCGATATATTCGCTGTTCCAGGTGGTCTCGCAGACGATCCCGATCAGCGCCACGCCGAGCCCGGCATGCGCGAACGCCGTGCCCCAGGTCGCGCGCGGCAGGCCGCGTGCGCGGCGCAGCGACAGCGAGAACGGAATCCGGAACAGCGCGATGCGTTCTGCGAGATCGCACAGCACGCCCATGATGACATACGCCGCAAGCCCGATCGCGAGCGGCGCCAGCGTCGCGCCGCCATAAGTCCAGGCAAGCACCAACGCCATGGCAACCAGCGCGGCGATGCCGGCCGCCATCAGCCGCTGCGCCGCGCCGAGCAGGTCGCCGCGCTTCCAGGCCAGCAGCGGCCCGAACGGCACCGCGATCAGCAGCGGCACGAACAGCGGCGCAAAGGTGTAGTTGAAGAACGGCGCGCCGACCGAGATCTTCTCGCCGGTGAGCACCTCGAGCGCCAGCGGATACAGCGTGCCGATGAACACGGTCGCGCATGCGGTGGTGAGCAGGAGGTTGTTGAGCACCAGCGCGCCCTCGCGCGAGATCGGCGCGAACAGGCCACCCTGCTTCAGCGCCGGCGCGCGCCAGGCATAGAGCGAGAGGCTGCCGCCGATGAACACCACCAGGATCAGCAGGATGAACACGCCCCGCGTCGGATCGGTGGCGAAGGCGTGGACCGATGTGAGCACGCCGGAGCGCACCAGGAAGGTGCCGAGCAGCGACAGCGAGAAGGTCAGGATCGAGAGCAGGATGGTCCAGACCTTCAGCGCGTTGCGCTTCTCCATCACCAGCGCCGAATGCAACAGCGCGGTGCCGGCCAGCCACGGCATCAGCGAGGCGTTCTCGACCGGATCCCAGAACCACCAGCCGCCCCAGCCGAGCTCGTAATAGGCCCAGTACGAACCCATCGCGATGCCGAGCGTCAGGAAGATCCACGCCACCAGCGTCCACGGCCGCACCCAGCGCGCCCAGGCCGCATCGATCCGCCCCTCCAGCAGCGCCGCCACCGCGAACGAGAACGAGATCGAGAACCCGACATAGCCGAGATAGAGCATCGGCGGATGCACCGCGAGGCCGATATCCTGCAGCACCGGGTTGAGGTCACGGCCCTCGAGCGGCGGGTTGGCGATGCGCAGGAACGGGTTCGAGGTGATCAGGATGAACAGGTAGAACGCGCTGGCGACCGAGGCCTGTACGGCCAGCACATGGGCGCGCAGCGACAGCGGCAGATTGTTGCCGAAGGCTGCGACCAGGCCGCCGAACAGGGCCAGGATCGACACCCACAGCAGCATCGAGCCTTCATGGTTTCCCCACACGCCGGTGATCTTGTAGAGCAGCGGCTTCAGCGAGTGCGAATTCTCGTAGACGTTGGCGACCGAGAAATCCGAGGTGACGTGCAAGGTCACCAGCGCCGCGAACGACGCCGCGACGAACAGCAATTGCGCGAGCGCGGTCGAGCGCGCGACGTTCATCAACGCCGCATCGCGCCAGCGTGCGCCGATGATCGGCACGATCGACTGGATCAGCGCGAGCCCGAGCGCGAGCACCAGGGCATAATGTCCACTTTCGGCGATCACCGCATGGCTCCCTGGGTCGGCGCCGCGGAGGCGCTCGGCATGCCTTGCTTGCCGTAATCGTCCTTCCAGTGGCCCTGCTTCTTCAGGGCATCGGCGACATCCTTCGGCATATAGGTCTCGTCATGTTTGGCGAGCACGGTATCGGCGCGGAACACGCCGCTGGCATCCAGCGCGCCTTCGGCCACCACGCCCTGCCCCTCGCGGAACAGATCCGGCAGAATGCCCTTGTAGGCAACCGGCAGCGTCGCGCCGCCGTCGCCGACGATGAAGGTCACGGCGAGATTGTCGCCACGCTTCAACGAGCCCTGCTCCACCAGGCCGCCGAGACGGAAACGCTTGCCCGGACCGAGATGCTTCTCGGCGACCATCGACGGCGTCGAGAAGAACACGATGGAATCGCGCAACGCGTTCAGCACCAGGCCCGCGGCGATCGCGAGTACGACGAGCGCGCAGCCGATCAGTGTCAAACGCCGTTGCTTCCTGGTCATGGTACATCCTTGCTCACGACGTAGTCCGAAAACCGCTGCGCACTTTTCGGCGTCATGATCTATCCATCGAGCCCGAGATTCTTCAGCCCTTCATTGAGCTGACGCAACCGATCCGCATTGTTGGCCACCGCCTGACGGGCATCCGCCAGCGCGCTCATCGCCTTGTCGCGCTCGCCCATCACCAGATAGGCACGCACCAGCCGCAGCCAGCCCTCGACATCGTCGCCATTCGTCTTCAAGCGGGTCGCCAGCCGGTCGACCATGCCGTGGATCATGGCGCCGCGATCGGCCTCGCTCATG
>CALRXG020000662.1:0-3719 GCA_943372075.1 Bordetella parapertussis
ATCGATTGCATGAAGCTGCGATCGGCGTCGGACAGCGCGTCGGTCCAGGCCGGTTCATCGCCGGGTTCGGGCAACACGTGGCCGAACTCGATCATCTGTCGCGGCTGCAATTCGTTGAGATAGACCCAGACCGCGCGCGTGCTATCGACGTTGGCGGCCGCTCCGACCGCGTCCGCCATCAATCTGATCATCCGTGTCTTGTCGACCGCGGCGCGGCCGGAGCGGATGTGGCCGTAGACGAAGACATGGTCATGCGCGACCGGGACGCCGCCCATGAACCAGTTGCCGGAGGCGATCTCGCTGAAGATCACTTGAGCGAAATAGCTCGGCGCGCCGGTCACTTCGGCGTGGATCCGGGTGATCTCGCTTGCGATCCGGCTTTTCTGTTCTGCGCTGAGGCGGCCCTCGGCGCTTGTGCAGGTATAGGTTGGCATCTGCGTCACCTCGGCTGAATGTCGATTTCACCGAGCTTCGGCACAGGTGCCCGGGTCGTCAAGCCGGGACCCGCCCGTATTTTGCGCGTCCGGGATCAGCGGCTCAGGAAGTCACTGATGCTGCGCGCGATCTCCGCGGCATGCGTCTCTAGCGCGAAATGGCCGGTGTCGAAAAACTGCACGACCGCCTTCGGATTGTCGCGCTTGAATGCTTCCGCACCCGGCGGCAGGAAGAACGGATCGTTCTTGCCCCACACCGCAAGGAACGGCGGTTGATGGGTGCGGAAGTAATTCTGGAAGGTCGGATACAGCGAGACGTTGCTCTTGTAGTCGCCGAACAGGTCGAGCTGCACGTCATGCGCGCCGGGCCGTGCCATGTAGTAATTGTCGAGGTTCTGCCCGTCGGGTGAGACTGCTTCCGGATCGCTCGTACCATGGGTGTACTGCCAGCGCGTGGTCTCCGGCGTCAGGAAGGCGCGCAGCGCGTCGCGGTTCGCCGGCGACGGGTCCTGCCAGTAGGCGCGGATCGGAGTCCAGCCATCGCTCAGTCCCTCTTCATAGGCGTTGCCGTTCTGCGAGATGATGGCGCTGATCCGCTCCGGATGCTTGACCGCGAGGCGGAAGCCGGTCGGCGCGCCATAGTCGAACACATAGACCGCGAAGCGATCGAAGCCGATCACCTCGGTGAAGCGATCGATCACGGCGGCGATGTTGTCGAAGGTGTAAGCGAACTCATCGCGCGCAGGCATGTCGGACTGGCCGAAGCCGGGGAGATCAGGCGCCACGATGTGGAATCTGTCGGCGAGAAGCGGGATCAGATCACGAAACATGTGTCCCGCGCTCGGGAAGCCGTGCAGCAGCAGCAGTTTTGGCGCGCTTGATGATCCGGCTTCGCGATAGAACACCTTGAAGCCGTCGACATCGGCGGTGCGATACTTGATCTCGGACATCTGTCGCTCCTTATGGTCGTCATCGGTGAGGGGTTAGGATTTGGTCTTTTCGGCAACGGCGCTGATCGCTTCCCGGACGATGTCCGTGACCAGCGCCGGCGCGGTGACGATCGGGGTGTGATCGACGGCGTGTGAACGCACGGTCGCTTGCATGCGTGCCGCCATGATGCGCTGCATCTCGGGCACGATCATCCGGTCTTCCTCGGCAACCAGGAACCAGCTCGGGACATCTTTCCAGAGGGGACGGCCGACCGGCACGGTGATGCAGGCTGGCGAGATCGGCCGCTGCACGGCGGCCAGCACCGCGAGATCCTCCGATCGCGCGCCTTGCGCGAAGGCCGACGCGAAGGCGGACTCGGGCAGCCAGATCAGGCCGTTGCCGTCGGGCGCGAGTTTCGGTGCGAATGGGTGCGGCGGCAGGCGGTAGAACACGTCGGCAACGGTCTCGCCTTGGTCCGGCGCCAGCGCCGCGACATAGACCAGTGCCTTGACGCGCGGCGAGCGGGTCTCAGCGATCACGGCGCCGGCATAGGCGTGGCCCGCCAGCACCACCGGTCCCTCGACCCGCTCGAGTGTGCGGTTCAATGCAGCGACGTCGTCCGCGAGGGAGGTGAGCGGCAGCGGCGCCGCCACCGCGTTGATGCCCTCGGCATCGAGCGCTGTGATCACCCGCGCCCAGCTCGAACCATCTGCCCAGGCGCCGTGGGCGAGCACCACGCTGACATCCCTGATCGACATTGTCGGCTCCTTGGTTTCTGGTAGTAACCATTAAAAAGCTATTTGACAGGTTATGATGGTTATGATCCAGTGTTCGTAACTTGTCAACAGGCTTCTGTCAGGTTATTTGCGGTGAGCTCGAAACAGCCGCCAGGAGGCATCACCGTGCAATCCCATCCGCCTGCGATGTTCATCGCCGACAGCCTGGGCCTCGATTTCATCAATTCGATCGCGACTCCGGTCGATACGCCGTTCGACTGGATCGCCGATGGTGATGGCCTGTTGCGCTGGCTAGGGCAGGCGAAACTGGTGCCGCTGGACGTGCTCGACGCGCTGAAGGCGCGCGCAAAGCCGGGCGAGCTCGATCACGTCGCCGGTCAGGCCCGCGATTTGCGCGAATGGTTCCGCGGCTTCGTGCGCAAGCATATGGGCAAGCCGCTGACGCCGCGGGCGCTGAAGGAGTTGGAGTCGTTGAACCGGCTGCTCGAGAGCGACGAGGGCACCAGCCGCATCGTCCTGCATCATGACGACGGTGATGCGTTCGTATTGGAGCGGACGCGGCGCTGGCGCTCGGCCACCTCTTTGCTGCTGCCGATCGGCGAGGCGATGGCGAAGGTGGTTTGCGAGGAGAACTTTTCCGACATCAAGGCGTGCGAAGGCCCGGCCTGCACGCTGATGTTCGCCGACCACACGCGGGCGCGGGCGCGCCGCTGGTGCAGCATGGCGGTCTGTGGCAACCGCGCCAAACAGGCGGCGCATCGCGGCCGGATCAAGGACAGGGAAGCATGATCCGGAAACGCGCGTAGCGGTTCTCCGAAACGATCACGCTCCAAGAAAAGGCGAGGGCAAACCCAACCAACAGGAGTTGATAATGGCGCTTCCTCTGATCGTATTCGACGTCAACGAGACCCTGCTCGACCTCGAGACCATGGAGCCGGTGTTCGCGCGCATCTTCAACGACAAGAGCGCGATGCGGCTGTGGTTCGCGAACTTCATCATGTATTCCGCCGCGCTCACGGTGGCCGGTTGCTACGTGCCCTTCACCGATATCGGCGCCGCGGTCATGAAGATGCTGGCCGATACCCGCGGCATCGGCATCGACTACAACGACAAGAAGGAGCTGACCGAGAAATTCTCCACCATGCCGCCGCACGCGGAAGTGCCGGCGGCGCTGCGCAAGCTGCGCGCGGCGGGCTTCCGGCTGTTCACGCTGACCGACAATCTGCTCGAGGTGCAGACCCGCCAGCTGACCCATGGCGGCATCGTCGACCTGTTCGAGCGGCGCTTTTCCGCCGACGGCGTCAAGCACCACAAGCCGTCGCGGCAGGCCTATGGCTATGTCGAGAAGGAGCTCGGGGCCGGGCCCTCAGATTTCTGCCTGATCGCCTGCCACACCTGGGATACGCTCGGCGCGGTCGCCGCCGGCTGGGAGGCCGCGCTGATCAGGCGTCCCGGCAATGATGTGCTCGGCGTCGGGCCGCAGCCGCAAATGGTCGGCAATGATCTCGACGATGTCGCCGATCAGCTGATCCGCCGCCATGGCGCGAAAGGGTAACGGCCGCTGCCGGATCGGGCGACGGAGGGAACTCAACACCCCCCGCGCCCGATCGCTCGGAAG
>CALRXG020000663.1:0-3713 GCA_943372075.1 Bordetella parapertussis
ACCGCATTCGGCGGGATGCCGAGCGTGAGCAGCGGGATGAACGAGGTCTGCGCCGCGGCGTTGTTGGCGCTTTCCGGCGATGCCACGCCCTCGATCGCGCCGCGGCCGAACCGCGACGGATCCTTGGCGAGCTTCTTCTCCAGCGTATAAGCCGCAAATGACGCAATCACCGCACCGCCGCCCGGCAGGATGCCGAGGATCGAACCGAGCACGGTGCCGCGCAGGATCGCCGGCGTGGAGTCGACCAGGTCCTTCCTGGTCGGCATCAAGCCGGTGATCTTCTGCTGCACCAAATTTCGGTCCATCTCGGCGCCGGCGTCGAGGTTGCGGATGATCTCCGCGAAGCCGAACACGCCCATCGCGACGGTGGCAAAGCCGAGGCCGTCGGCAAGCTCGGGGATGTTGAAGGCCATGCGCGAGGCGCCGGTCTCGATGTCGGAGCCGACCATCGACAGCAGCAGGCCGAACACGATCATCGCGATCGCCTTCAGCACCGAGCCCTTGGCGAGCACCACCGCGAAGATCAGGCCGAGCACCATCAGCGAGAAATACTCGGCCGGGCCGAACGCCAGCGCGAGCTTGGTCAGCGGCGCGCCGAGCACGGCGATCAGCACGGTCGCGACGCAGCCGGCGAAGAACGAGCCGATCGCAGCGATCGCCAGTGCCGGACCGGCACGGCCCTGCTTGGCCATCTGGTGACCATCGAGCGCGGTGACCACGGAGGTCGCCTCGCCGGGAATATTGACGAGGATCGAAGTGGTCGAGCCGCCATATTGCGCACCGTAATAGATGCCGGCGAGCATGATCAGCGCGCCGACCGGCGGCAGGCCGAAGGTGATCGGCAGCAGCATCGCGACGGTGGCAATGGTGCCGATGCCCGGCAGCACGCCGACCAGGGTGCCGACCAGCGCACCGATCAGGCACATCAGGAGGTTGATCGGCGAGAAGGCGACGGCGAAGCCGTGGGCGAGATTGGCAAACAGTTCCATCACGCCCTCACTGGATCAGGAAACGCGGGAACATCGGCATCGGAAGTCCCAGCACATAGGGGAAAAGCAGCGCACAGCCGAGCGTCAGACAGGCGCCGACAATAATGGCTTCGATCCATCTCGTCTCGTGCGAGCCCATCGCCGCGATCAGGAAGGCGGCGAAGGCGGAGACCACGAGCCCGAGCGGGCGGATCGCCAGCGCGAAGAACACGATGGCCGCGGACACGAACAACGGGCCGCGCCAGGAATAGGCCGCGATCTGCGGGCCGTCATTCAGGATTCCCATCAGCGCAACCGCGCCGCCGAGCAACAACAACAGCCCGGCAAACATGCGCGGCGCCGTTCCGGCGCCGAACGAGAACCCGTGCATGCCCTGCAAATCGCTCGAGGCCCACAAGGCAAACAGCGCGACTGCCATCATGACGAGCCCGCCGACGAAGTCCTGCGGTCCGCGCACCCATTTCGGCAAGATCGATTTGACCGGCGCCATGCTCGGCGTATCGCTCATGACTTCGCTTCCCCCCTCAGGGCTGTCCCGCCCGTATTGATTGAATGGCTTGGCTTGTGATGCGTTGACCGAAACCTTGCTAACGATTTTCGTCAGATAACGCCAGCGAAACCCAAGAGACCTCCGGCCAACAACATCCATAAAGGATTGATCCGCGTCGCAAAGGCAAGCGCGGCGGCGACAATGGTGATCAGGATCGCGATCCAACTTTGGTCTGATGTCTGCGCCACGATGAGGCCGCTCGCAGCCATCAGACCGATCGACAGCGGAACCAGTGCCGCCTGCATGATCGCGGGCCAGCGCGCGTCACGCGAGCGATCAAGGAAACGGCTCACATAATAGGCAAGCAGCGCGGTCGGTCCGCACATCGCCACCGTCGCGGCCAATGCCCCGGCGACGCCTGCGACAGAATAGCCTATCAGCGTCACGATCAGCACGTTCGGTCCCGGCGAGAGCTGCGAGATCGCGAACACGTCGGCGAACTGCTTGTCGGTCAGCCAGTGGTGCACGTCGACGGCGGCGCGGTGCATTTCGGGTATCGCCGAATTGGCCCCGCCGACCGCGAACAGCGACATCAGGCCGAAGGTCCAGACCAGCGCTGCGATCGGGTTGGGCTCCGCATTCATGCTCTCACCATCCGGCGCGTCAGGATCGTGATCGCGAGGCTGAACGGGATCGCCACCAGCAGCACGATCTGGAGCGGCCATCGGATCAGCCCGATCGCGACGAAGACCGCCGCCAGGATGACGAGGCCTGTGACATCACGCCGCTTCAGCAGCGGCATCATCATCTTGAAGACGACCGCGAACAGCAGCCCGACCGCCGCACAGGCCACGCCGGCGAGCGTCCGGCGCAACGCGTCGATATCGCCGTAGCGGGAGTAGAGCGCGGCAAGGATGGTCGCGATCACCATCGGCGGCCCGACCAGCCCGGCGAAGGCCGCGAGCCCACCGGCGATGCCGCGGAAGCGCGAGCCAAACACGACCGACAGGTTGACGATGTTCGGACCTGGCAGGAAATGGCACAGCGCGAAAGTCTCGTTGAACTCCTCCGGCGTCATCCAGCAGTGCTGCTCGACGATCGACCGCCGGGCCCAAACCAGGACCCCGCCAAAGCCGGCAAGGGACATTTTGGCAAAGGCCAGGAACAGCTCGAGCAGGCCGGGCTGGTGGTGTGGAGACGGGGCGGAGGCATCCGGCGCCGGGACGGCAGCCGGCGGGGATTCCGGGGGCATAGCGAAACCTAGAACGGCGCTAGGACAGCGCCAAGTACCTTGCCAAGACACCGGTCAACCCAAATCGGTAGGTTTTCCCACGTGAATCGGCCTGAATCCGCTCTGTTTTTCTATGACTTTGCCGCTATATTGGGAGTGCCGGTTCGCCGGCTATGGAAATAAATGACCGTCGCAATAAACCATTCGGACCCGGGGGCGGTACCCGGCGCCTCCACCAAAACCCATCTGGAACCCATCTCTGGGTGGCTTTTGGCGGGGGCGAAATAGGATCGACGAGGGCGTAAAGGGCGTGTTTTTTCTCGGTATGGTTCCGCCGACATCGGGCCATTGCAATAGTTGCCAACGACAACTTTGCTCCGGTTGCTCAGGCTGCGTAACGCAGTTTGAAAGACCATCTTAAAGTCCTAGCGGGTTAAGCTCCGCTAGGCGGGGTTCGGAGGCACCTGGCAACAGAAGCCTCCACTTATTTTCCGATCGGGCGTCCGCCCGTATTTCAACTGCGAGCCCTGCTGATTTCCTGCTTTCGGCGGGGTAGCATGGCAAAAGAGGCGAGTCGGACGGTTCGGCGAGCCCTGCCGGCCATTTTCGAAGCGACGGGATCACCATGGCGACCGATCACATCCGATATGACGTGCTGGCGCGCGATGCGCTGCGCGGGGTGCTGCGCCGGGTGCTGTCCGACGCCGCCGAACATGGCTTGCCGGGTGAGCACCATTTCTACATCACCTTCCTGTCGCACGGTGACGGCGTGAAGCTTTCGGCGCGGCTGCTCGCGCAGTATCCGGAGGAGATGACGATCATCCTGCAGCACCAGTTCTGGGATCTGGTGGTGACGGAGGATCGCTTCGAGGTCGGCCTGTCGTTCGGCGGGATTCCCGAGCGGCTGACCGTACCGTTTGCCGCGGTGACACGCTTCCTCGATCCATCGGCACCGTTCGATCTGCGCTTCGATGTCTCTGAGGCGCTCTCCGAAGATGCAGCT
>CALRXG020000664.1:0-3697 GCA_943372075.1 Bordetella parapertussis
CGGCGTCACCGGCGCCCGCGCCGCCGGCATGACCGTGCTGGGTTTCTACGGCGGCAGCCATTGCACCGGGGAACACGAGGCGACGTTGCGCGAGGCCGGCGCGGCCGAGACATTCGCCGATATGCGCCAATTGCCCGATTTGATCGCCCGGCTCGGCCAAAAACACGGCTCGATCGCTGGATTTTCGCCGGTTTAAGCTATATTGAGCCCCGGCGCCCGGATGGCGCCGTTTGCATTTTTCGCTCTCAGGGTTCCATGACGACGCCGCGCAAGCTGCACATCAAGTCCTATGGCTGCCAGATGAATGTCTACGATGCGCAACGCATGGTGGACACGCTGGCCGGCGAGGGCTTTGTCGAGACTGCGAGCGCCGACGACGCCGATCTCGTGATCCTCAACACCTGTCACATCCGCGAGAAGGCATCGGAGAAGGTCTATTCCGAACTCGGGCGGCTTCGCGTCGCCAAGGACGAGGCCGCGCGGGCAGGCCGCGAGATGAAGATCGCGGTCGCCGGCTGCGTTGCGCAGGCCGAAGGCGCCGAGATCATTCATCGTGCCCCGACCGTCGACATCGTGGTCGGGCCGCAGAGCTATCATCATCTGCCTGAGCTGCTGAAGCGCGCCAAGGAAACCGGCCGCGCGCTCGAAACCGAATTCCCGGTCGAGGACAAGTTCGGCTTCCTGCCGCAACCGAAACCCGACGCGATCCGCGCCCGCGGCATCTCAGCCTTCGTCACGGTGCAGGAAGGTTGCGACAAGTTCTGCACCTTCTGCGTGGTGCCCTATACGCGCGGCGCCGAGGTGTCGCGTCCGGTCGCCAGGATCATCGACGACGTCATGCAGCTCGCCGACAACGGCGTGCGCGAATTCACGCTGATCGGACAGAACGTCAACGCCTATCACGGCGAGGGCCCCGACGGCCGCGTCTGGTCGCTCGGCAAATTGTTGCAGCGGCTCGCCGAGATTCCCGGCGTCATGCGGCTGCGCTATTCGACCAGCCATCCACGCGACGTCGACGACGATTTGATCGCGGCGCATCGCGATTTGCCCGAGCTGATGCCGTTCGTGCACCTGCCGGTGCAATCGGGATCGGACCGGATTCTCGCCGCCATGAACCGCAAGCATACCGCCGATGACTACCGGCGGGTCATCGACCGGTTTCGCGCTGCGCGGCAAGACATTGCTTTTTCATCAGATTTTATCGTGGGCTTCCCCGGGGAGACGGGCGAAGAATTTTCCGCCACTCTCGCGCTTGTCACGCAAATCGGGTACGCTGCGGCGTATTCATTCAAATATTCGCCACGGCCAGGCACGCCGGCGGCGGAGATGCGGGAGACGGTGTCAGCGGCAGAGATGGACGAGCGCTTGGGGCGGCTTCAGGAACTGATCGACAGCCAGCAATCGGCCTTCAACCGGGCTGCGATCGGCACGACGGTGGAAGTGCTGTTCGAGCGCGCCGCGCGCAATCCCGGCCAGATCGTCGGCCGCACCGCCTATCTGCAGCCCGCGCATGTCATGGCTTCGCCCGACATCATCGGCCAGGTCCGCTCCGTGCGGATCGATAGCCTCGAGCGCTACAGCCTGATCGGCGAGCTGGCGACGCCGGCAGCGCCCGGCCTCATTTCGCAGACCATTGGAGCCTGAAATCCTTGCCCAAAAGCGCATCGGATTCGCCTTCGCTTGCTCCCAGCCGCAAACCTGACCGCGACGTGCAAATGCCACCTGAGACCCGGCCCCCTGAAACCCAGGTCGTCATCGATTTCGACGACAACCGCGCCGCATCCGCGCTGGTCGGCCCCTACGGACAAAATCTGGCGCTGATCGAGCGGCGGCTCGGCGTCGTGGTCGATTCGCGCGGCAATCATCTCACCATCGCGGGCTCCCGCGACGGCTGCGATGCCGCGCGGCGCGTGCTGGAGACGCTCTATGCGCAGGCCGTCGAAGGACACGATCTCGATCAGGGCGAAGTCGAAGGCGCGATCCGCGCCGTGATCGCGCAAGGCTCGCTGTTCGAGTTCGACAACAAGACCGCCAAGCCGACCTTCGAGACCATCAATCTGCGCAAGCGTCCGGTGCGCGCGCGCACCGCAGCGCAGGATTCCTATATCCGCGCGCTGAAACGGCACGAGCTGGTGTTCGGCATCGGCCCGGCCGGCACCGGCAAGACCTGGCTTGCGGTCGCCCATGCAGCGCAGCTGTTCGAGCGCAAGGAAGTCGATCGCATCATCCTGACGCGGCCCGCGGTCGAAGCCGGCGAGCGGCTCGGCTTCCTGCCCGGCGACCTCAAGGAGAAAGTCGATCCCTATCTGCGCCCGATCTACGATGCGCTGTACGACCTGATGGATGCCCGCGTCGTCGAGCGCGCGCTGCAAGGCAACGAGATCGAGATCGCGCCGCTCGCCTTCATGCGCGGCCGCACCCTGACCAATGCGGCCATCATCCTCGACGAGGCGCAGAACACCACGTCGATGCAGATGAAGATGTTCCTGACGCGTCTCGGCGAGAACAGCCGGATGATCGTCACCGGCGACCCCTCGCAGGTCGACCTGCCGCACGGCCAGGCCTCGGGCCTCGCTGAAGCCGTCAAGCTGCTCGACGGCGTCGAGGGGATCGCGCAGGTGCATTTCAAGGCCGAGGACGTCATCCGTCATGAGCTGGTGGCGCGCATCGTGGCCGCCTATGAGGGATTGCCGCAAAAGCCGGCAAAGGCCAGATCTTGAGACCAATAGCTTCGGCCGCGAGCCCGCGCGAGGCGGGTTCCGGCCATAACGCAGATTTTGAAACGAAGGTGTCAGCTTTTCCTGCAACCGAGGTTCTGGTCACCGCCGAATGCTGGCAGGCCGAGCCCAATGCCGACGCGGTGATTCATCGCGCCATCGAGGCTGCCGCCGAAATCGCCGACGCCGATGTCGCCGGTGCCGAGCTTGCGGTAATGCTGACCGACGACGCCGGCATCCGAACCCTCAATGCCAATTGGCGCAGCATCGACAAGCCGACCAACGTGCTGTCGTTTCCGGCGCTGCAGCCGGAGGGCACCAGCGGACCCGACGACGCCCCGCGCATGCTCGGCGACATCGCGATCGCCTACGAGACGACGCGGCGGGAGGCCGATGACGAACAGAAGCCGTTCGACCATCATTTGAGCCATCTCGCGGTGCATGGGTTTCTGCATTTGATCGGTTACGACCACGAGAACGATGACGATGCCGAGGACATGGAGTCGCTCGAGCGCGAGATCCTGTCCTCCCTCGGCATTCCCGACCCCTATGCGGATCGGATCGCCTGACATGCCGGATTCCGAACCAACCCACGACAATCCGCGCAACGTCGGCAACCTGCCCGCCGTGGTGCATGACGGCGAGGTGCAGCGCCCGGCGGCCGAGGGCTGGCTGGTGCGCGCCATCCGTACGCTGTTCGGCTGGAAGGCCGGCTCGGTGCGCGACGATTTGCAGGTGGTGCTGGATGCCTCGACGCCCGACGACGTCGGCTTCTCGGCGATCGAGCGCACCATGCTGCGCAACATCCTGTCGCTCAACGAGCGGCGGATCGCCGACGTCATGATTCACCGCGCCGACATCGTCGCGGTCAAGCGCGACATCCCGCTCGGTGAATTGATGAGCCTGTTCGAGAGCGCGGCGCATTCGCGGCTGGTCGTCTACAACGAAACCCTCGACGATCCCGAGGGCATGGTGCACAT
>CALRXG020000665.1:0-3681 GCA_943372075.1 Bordetella parapertussis
CAGCGCTCTGGCGTGGCGCCCATCCGGGTGGCCGCGAACAGGAACAGATCGGGCGCCGGCTTGCCGCGCTTGACCTGGGTGGCGGAGAAAATATGCGGCGCGAGCTGGTCGTACAGCCCGGCGCAGGTCAATCCGTGATGAATCTTTTCCGGCGTGCCGCTGGAGGCCACGCATTTCGGCAAGCCGAGTGCGGCGATGGCGTCGCCGACATGCGCGATCGCGCTGAGGTCGTTGGCATAGAAGCTCAGCGTCGCGTGCTTGACCTCGGCCTCGAAGCCGTCGGGCAGTGCGCGGCCGATCTCGCTCTCGACGATCCGCCGCGCCTCGCGGTCGGATACGCCGAGGAAACGCTTCAGCACGCCTTCCGGCGTGATCGGAAAGCCATGCCGCGTCAGCGTTTCCGCATGCGCGCGACAGGAGATCACCTCGCTGTCGACCAGCACGCCGTCGCAATCGAAGATGACGAGATCACAGCTCATGGTTCGGTGATACGTTCCTTGCGCAAGAAGCTGATTGCGCCGCGTGCGCGGGTCTACGATTTGCTGTCTTCGTCGAGCGGGACGCAATACAGCTCAAGACGGTGATCGACCAGCTTGTAGCCGAGCTTGCGCGCGATCTCGGCCTGCAGCTTCTCGATCTCCTCGGAGGTGAACTCGATCACCTTGCCGTCGCGCAGATTGATCAGGTGGTCGTGATGGCTCTCGGGCATCTGCTCGTAGCGCGCGCGGCCTTCGCGGAAATCGTGACGCTCGATGATCCCGGCATCCTCGAACAGCTTGACGGTGCGATAGACCGTCGAGATCGAGATCTTGTCGTCGACCGCCACGCAGCGGCGGTAGAGCTCCTCGACATCGGGATGATCCATGGCTTCCGCCAGCACCCGTGCGATCACGCGGCGCTGTTCGGTCATGCGCATGCCGGTCGCGGCGCAGCGCGCCTCGATGCCGGTATTCTTCTGCGCAGGCGGGATTTTCACCGTCGTCATGGGTCCTTGCCGAGTCCTTGGCTTCGGGTGGCGGAGCAGGGCGCTGTTCTGCCACCGCGCCGATGTTACGACAAGTCGCGCCGCATCAGAAGCGCGTTCAAATGTTCCCCACCGGGCTGCTTGTAGTAGCGCTCGCGGCGGCCGATCACGCCGAATCCGGCCCTTTCATAGAGCCGTCGCGCCGGCTGATTATTCTCCTCCACCTCGAGGAAGATGGTGCGGATGCCGCGGCCGGCCAGATGGCCGAGATGGGTCAGCAGCAGGTCGCGCGACAGGCCGCGTCCGCGCTGATTGGAATCGATCGCAATCGAGAGGATTTCAGCTTCGTCCGCGGCCATCCGCGACACCGCGAAGCCGATCACCTTGCGGCCCTGACGCAGCCGGTGCACCAGCGTGTTGCGCTCGGTCAGCATCGTCTCGAATTCGCCTTCGCCCCAGCCGCGATGGAACGAGGCGCCGTGCAGCTGCGCGAGCCGCGCCGCGTCACGCAACGATGCTGGCTCGACCGCGGGCGGTCCGCCGCCCCACCATCGTGACAACAAGCCAATCATGTCGATGGCGGCACGCTGATTTCGAGCCGATCCTTTGGCGGCTTCGCATCGGGTGCGCGCAGATAGAACGGCCGCGGCGGCGCGGTGTCGGGATCGATCGCTGCGCCGACCCAGGCGACCCAGGTGATGTCGGGCGCGGGTTGCCGATCGACCTTCACAGGCGGCGTTGCGTCGGCGGGCCAGCGCTCGGCGAGAATATTCGCGGCGTTGCCGACCAGATGCAGCGCGCCGAATTGCGCGGCCTCGAGCGCTTCCGCGATCGGGGCCACCTTCGGCTTGAGCATCGGGCCGCCGTCGCCGCCCACCAGTTGGAAATAGACGTGATCATGCCGCGCATCGATCGCCGACAGGATCGGATGCGCGCCGTTCTCCGCGACCAGTGGCGCGGCATAGGCGGCGAGCGTCGACAGTCCGACGATCGGCTTCGCGGCCGCGAGCGCAATGCCGCGCGCCGCCGACAGCCCGACGCGCAATCCCGTGAAACTGCCGGGACCGGTGGTGACCGCGATGCGGTCGAGCGCGGTGAAGCCGATGCCGCTTGCCTTCATCACGCGCCCGATCAGCGGCATCAGCGCTTCGGCATGGCCGCGCTGCATGGTCTGCGATTCGATCGCAAGCGTGTTGCCGGTGTCGGTGTCGAGCACCGCCGCGGAGCTGGCGTCGAGGGCGGTATCGATGGCGAGAATGATCATGAAGGGGCGAATGGCGAGTGGCGAATAGCGAATGGACGATCAGGGCGGATCCCTATTCGCCATTCGCCAATCACTATTCGCCTCTCCATCACATCGGCCGGACTTCCTGCACGTCGGGCACGAAGTGCCGAAGCAGGTTCTGGATGCCGTGTTGCAAGGTCGCGGTCGATGACGGGCAACCGGCGCAGGAGCCCTTCATGTTGAGATAGACGATGCCGTCCTTGAAGCCGCGGAAGGTGATGTCGCCGCCGTCATTGGCAACCGCCGGCCGCACCCGGGTCTCGATCAGGTCCTTGATCTGCTCGACCGTCTCGGCATCGGCCTCGTCGAAGAACTCGTCTTCCTCATCGCGCGCGTCGTCGCTTGCTGCCGTCCCGTCGGCGAGCAGCGGCGCGCCGGACATGTAGTGCTCCATGATGGCGCCGAGGATCGCGGGCTTGAGGTGCTGCCAGTCGCCGTCCGCTTTCGTCACGGTGACGAAATCGGCGCCATAGAACACGCCGGTGACGCCGGGCACGGCGAACAGCCGTTCAGCGAGCGGCGAGCGCGCGGCGGATTCGGCGGACGAGAATTCCATGGTGCCGCTGTCGAGCACCGTGCGGCCCGGAATGAATTTCAGGGTGGCGGGATTGGGTGTGGCTTCGGTCTGAATGAACATTTGCTCTCTCCGGCGTCGCCGGTTCAAGGCCGGCGCGTTGGGTTCCCCTATGAAATGGCAATTAAAAAGCCGCCGATCAAGCCGCAAAACCGCGGTTCCAGGTCCCTTATGGCCGATTCTGAATAGCTGGAGGAGGGCTGGCCTCGCATCCTCGTCATGCCCGGCCTTGTGCCGGGCATCCACGTCTTTGCTGCCGCCTACGCGAAAGAACGTGGATGGCCGGGACAAGCCCGGCCATGACGACGGTTGTGAATATTCCTCTAGGACAGCGCGTCGATCTCGGCGTCGGTCAGGCCGCCCGGCACGATGGTCACCGGGATCGGGAAGGCGCCCATGGTCTTGGCCATGGTGGTGATGATCGGGCCGGGGCCCTCGGCGCCCGGATTGGCGGCCAGCACCAGCATCGCGATGTCGACGTCCTTGTCGATCACGTCGAGGATCTGCTCGGTCGGGTCGCCCTCGCGAATCACCCGCTCCGGGGTGATCGCGGCGATCCCGTTGGCGCGACCGGCGGCGCGGTCGAGCGCCTCATTGGCGGCCTCCTCGGCCTCGGCGCGCATGATGTCGGCGACCCCCAGCCATTGCTGGTTCTGGTCCTCGGTCTCGATCACCCGCAGCATCAGGACGCCGCCGCCGACCCGGATCGCCCATCGGCTGGCGTAATAGACCGCACGGTCCCATTCCGCGGTGTCATCGACGATGACAAGGCATTTGGGCTTGTGGCCCGTCTCATAGCTGCGTCGCTGGGTGGTCATGCATGTCCCGGTGCCGGCCAAACCAACCCATGCTGCCACA
>CALRXG020000666.1:0-3679 GCA_943372075.1 Bordetella parapertussis
CAGAAGGCAGCCCTCGCTTATCAACCCGACGTTATTCTGCTCGACATAGGCCTACCGTTCATGGACGGTTATGCGGTCTGCAGAGAGCTTCGAGCCAACGACCAGTTCAAGAAGACGCCAATCATTGCGCAGACCGGGTGGGGCCAGCAAAAAGACAAAGCGCTCGCCTCAGAAGCGGGGTTTGACCGACACCTCGTCAAACCCGTCGCAATCGAAGATCTCGAACGTGTGCTAGCCGGTCTTTCGAATAGCCCCAGGGTCTGACGATCGAAATCAACTGGAGCCTTCTCGCGCGGGCGCCGCGCGGCTCGGTTCACGAAGGGCCTGGCGGGGCAGCTGCGGTACGCGTCCATACAAGGAGGCCGCAAGCGGTGGCGTAACACAAATATGATCAGCTGGACCTAACAGCGGCTCGTCATACCGAGGTAACGCAAGGGCGACTGACTTGAGCTGAAGATGCGGCAATTTTGCTTTGCTTGCAATTGAGCAATTGCTGCGCGTCGTGTTTGATTGCGATCAACGGCGCGGCCGTCGAACACGCACCGATCGAGTGAGTGTGCATCCAGCTGCGATCACTCCCATCGCGCATCACGATCTTCTTCGTATCACATCGGCGTTCCTGGTTTCTGCAATGCGACGCTCTGCCATCATTCCAGCTGGATCCTGGCCACGCCGTATGCCAGCCGCAATCGCAGCAGGATATTGCGGCGAGACGACCGTCGAAGCCTTTCTCAAACGAGTCGGTATCGAGTATCCTCAACCACGGATCAAGCAAGGAAGACGCCAGCTGTGGTTGAGAGACGATCTGGACCGGGCGATAGCTCCGGATCTCGTGCCCGGCGACCTCGCCGCGGATTTGTGAGCGTGAAACTGCCCCGTCACGTCATCCCGAAGGTGCTGGCGACCGGTCGGACCGCGTTCTATTACAATGTCCCGACCCGATATCGGAAAATGGGATGCGTGGTGCCGAATGAGCCTTTGGGCACCGACTATGCCAAGGCTTGCGGCGACGGTGGCCGGGCCGAAACGTTGAACGGCCTGTTCGATGAATGGATGGATGCCCGCAAGGGGCTTCCGGTCTCCAGCGAAGCTGCGCCGCGGATCGGTACGATCGATTGGCTCTTCAGGGAGTACCGACAGAGCCGAGCATACCTGGAGAAGGTCAAGCCGCGCTCGCGCCGAAACTACGAATGGAACATGCGCGAGATCTGCGACACGCTGACCAAACGCGGCGACCGTGTCGGCGGCCGGCCCATCAAGTCAGTGACGCCACTCAGCGCCGACAAGCTGTACGACACGTTCGTCAAAGGCGGTAAGGGCAACCGCCTCAGGACCGCCGAAAAGCTGGTCGTCCTCTGCCGAAAGGCATGGCGTGTTGTTCACCGCCTGCACCCCGTCGAATTTCCACAGGACATTCCTAATCCATGGCTGGGCGTCACCATGGCGACCCGGGTCAAATTGGTGAAGCACGCGGTGACGCGCGAGCAGGTCTATGCGTTCGCCCACGGTTGCGTCGAGCGCGGCGAGCCCGAATGTGCCGCAGCGGCGGTCATCTGTTTCGAGTGGCTTCAGCGTCCGGAAAACGTCATTGCCGGCCATATCAAATGGGCCGGTTACCGGACCGGACCGAAGCCGACTATCCGGATTGAACACCACAAGACCGGTGCTGTGATCGACCATCCCCTGGAAGAGCGCCTGGCTACCGGTGAGGTCGTCAAATTCTATGAGGAGGCTGAGGCGGTCCTGGCGAAGCTGGCGCGCCGTGGCGTCCCGATGATCCTGCGGGAAATTGCACCTCAGCATCTTCCAGCCTCGGGCGAGGCCCAGAAGCCTGTCTCCAGGCCCTACTCGTTCTCAGGCATGCAAAAGATCGTTCAGCGGATGAGGAAGGATATCGGCCTGCCCAAGGAATTCACCCTGGACGCCTGCCGGCACGGTGGAATGACCGAACTGGAGGAGGCGGAACTAACCGAGGGACAGGGCCGCGCCCTATCCGCGCACCGCACCAGGGAGAGTTATGCCGGCTATGCCAAGCGGACCGAAGCCCGCATGCTGTCAGCGACTCGGAAGCGGCATGCGCACTTGCTTGCGAACCAAACAGCAACGGACGTTCAGAATGCGGCCGCCGGCGTCGTTCAGAACACAGACCGAGAACAATCAAAAATCGCGTTATAAATCAACGCATTAGAGTGGCTGGGGCGGGAGGGATCGAACCTCCGAATGGCGGAATCAAAATCCGCTGCCTTACCGCTTGGCTACGCCCCAATGCGCCGGTCGAAGGCCACGCCGGTCTATAGGGTGCAACAAGCCATTTCAACAGGGCGGCGGTCGAAAACGCGCGAAAGCCACGGGATGATGCCGGCACCCTTACGATATGGCGACGCTGCGATGGCCGAAACTGACCGTGGGATGTCCGCTCGGACAGTTGAGAGCCCGGTGGTTTCATGGGAAGACACTCGCAAACGCCTCGTCGGGAGTAACGCCATGACCTACCGCGCGCCGATCAACGATATCCTGCTGTCCCTCAATCATGGCGCGGGGCTTACCGCCGCCGTCGAGGCCGGCCACTACGGCGATTTCGACGGCGATATTACCGCGGCCGTCCTGGAAGAGGCCGGCAAGTTCGCCTCCGACGTGCTGGCGCCGCTGAACAAGATCGGCGACGAGCACGGCATCAAGCTGGACAATGGCAAGGTGACCACCGCGCCGGGCTGGCCCGATGCCTATCAGCGCTGGGCCGCCGCCGGATGGAACGCGGTGTCGGGGCCGGAAGCGTTCGGCGGCCAGGGCTTGCCGCTTGCAGTCAACGCCGCCTGCACCGAGATCTGGAGCGCATCGAACGTCGCCTTCGGCCTCTGCCCCCTGTTGACGCTGTCGGCGATCGAGGCGCTCGACGCCCATGGCAGCGAAGAGCTGAAGGCGATCTATCTGGAGAAGATGGTGACCGGCGAATGGACCGGCACGATGCAGCTGACCGAGCCGAATGCCGGCTCCGACGTCGGCGCGCTGCGCACCCGCGCCGAACGGGTCCCCGACGGCACCTATCGCATCAAGGGCACCAAGATCTTCATCACCTACGGCGAGCACGATATGACCGACAACATCGTGCACTTCGTGCTCGCACGACTGCCCGATGCGCCGTCGGGCACCAAGGGAATCTCGCTGTTCCTGGTGCCGAAATTCCTGGTCAATGCCGACGGTTCGCTCGGCGAGCGCAACGACATCCATGCGAGCGGCGTCGAGCACAAGCTCGGCATGCACGCCTCCCCGACCTGCACCATGACGATGGGCGACAAGGGCGGCGCGATCGGCTTCCTGATCGGCCGGGAAAACGAAGGCATGCGCTGCATGTTCACGATGATGAACCAGGCCCGCCTCGGCGTCGGCCTCGAGGGCGTCGGCATTGCCGACCGTGCCTACCAGCAGGCGCTGGCCTACGCGCAGGAGCGACGGCAGGGCAAGGCGATCGGCCACAAGGGCGACGGCATGGATCCGATCATCGTGCATCCCGACGTCAAGCGCATGCTGATGCAGATGCGCAGCATGACGGCGGCAGCGCGGACGATCTGCTACGCCACCGCGGTCGCGCTCGATGTCTCGGTGCGGGCCAAGGACGCCGCGGTGCGTGCTGATGCCGCCGCGCGCGGCGCGCTGCTGACCCCGATCGCAAAGGCATTCT
>CALRXG020000667.1:0-3659 GCA_943372075.1 Bordetella parapertussis
CTTGGCCCGTACGCGGTCGCCGGCCTTGAATTTCGCGGCCGCCGGTGCGGCGCGGCCGAACTTGCCGCGCACCATGATGCGCTCGATATCGGCAGTCGAGAACTTGCCGTGCTTGAGCGATTTCGCCGGCGCAACGGCATGGCCGGCAGCGACGTCGTCGTTGGAGATATAGCCCTTGTCGAGCAGCAGGGCTTCCAGCCCGAGCAGCCACTTCTTGTAATAGGAACTCGACAGATACACCTGCGGGGGCAGGGTCTCGCGATAGAACCGCGATGCGTCGATGTTGAAGGCGCCGGCCGCGCCCATCGCGCGGACCATGGCGAGCACGCGCGATTCCCATTCCTCATGGAACATCGGCTCGTTCGGCTCGGGCTCGACCTTGCCGAACCCGTCCATGCCGCCCATGTCGTGGACGCCGTTCACGATGGCGCTCCCGGCGTCTTCGGAAATCCCGTGCCGATCATGGAATCGCGCGTCACGAGCTCGGCGAGTTGCTCCTCACTCCAGCCCTCGGTGCCTGCGGGCCGCATCGGCAGCACCAGGAAGCGTGTCTCGGCGGTCGAGTCCCAGACCCGGATTTCCGTGTCCTTCGGCAGGTTGACGCCGAAATCGGCCAGCACGCCGCGCGGATCCTTGACCGCCCGTGAGCGATACGGCGAGGCCTTGTACCAGACCGGCGGCAGCCCAAGCATTTCCCAGGGGTAACAGGAGCAAAGTGTGCAGACGACCATGTTGTGACGGCCAGGCGTATTCTCGATCGCGACCAGATGGTCGCCGACCCGGCTGACATGGCCGAGGGTGCCGACCGCCTTGGTGGCGTCCTCGAGAAGGGCCTGTTTGAAGGCAGGATCGGTCCAGGCCTTGGCGACGACCTGGGCGCCGTTATGCGGGCCGATCTTGGTCTCATAGGCCTGCACGATGGCATCGAGTGCCGCGGGCTCGATATAGCCCTTCTCCGTCAGGATCGATTCCAGCGCGCGGACGCGCAACTCGGTCTCCGACAGGTCGGAATGGTCGTGATCGTGGTGGTGGTGGTCATGTTCGCTCATGCCCAGAGAATAGGCGAAACGGCCGTGTTATGTCGAGGCAAGCAGTACACAACAATGCGAGCAGGGAGGTATGCATGGCTGACTATGTGACGATCGAAAAGGGCCTCGGGCCGGAGGGGCGCATCGCGGTGGTGCGGTTCGACCGCGGCGACGGTATCAACGCGCTTTCGCCTGACGCGCTGCGGCAATTGACCGATGCGGCGCGCAGCTTCGAGGACGACGGCGGGACCTCGGTGGTGGTGCTGACCGGCGGTAGCAAATCGTTCAGCGCCGGCTTCGACCTCAAGGATGCCGAGGGACGTTCGCGCCAGACCATGGACATGGGTGCGCTGCGCCGGCACCTGAAGCTCGGTCCACGCCTGACGCGAGCGTGGCAGGACATGGAGCAGGTCACGATCGGCGCCATCGAAGGCTTCTGCGTCGGTGGCGGCGTGGCGCTGGCGGTGGCGCTGGATTTCCGGGTGATGGCGCGCGATGCGCATATGCGGGTGCCGGAGATCGCGCTCGGCATGAACATGAGCTGGCAAAGCGTACCGCGCATGCTGCATCTGATCGGACCCGCCCGCACCAAGCAGGCGGTGATCCTGGCCGACGACCGGATCTCGGCCGACGAGGCCTGCCAATGGGGCCTGGTGGAGCAGGTGGCCGATCCCGGCAAGTCTTACGAGGCCGCGATGGCGCTGGCGGCCAAGGTCGCCGCCCAGCCGCCGATCTCGGTCGCGATGACCAAGCTGACCGTCAACCGGCTGGCGCATGCGCTGGACGATCTGGCCAGCCACATGGACCTCGACCAGTTTGCATTGGCGAGCCTGACCGAGGACCACAAGGAGGGCGTTGCGGCCTTCCTCGGACGGCGGCCGCCGCATTTCAGGGGGCGCTAGTGCATGATCCGGAAAAGTGCGAAGCGGTTTTCCGAAAAGATCATGCGCAAACAAGGAGCTAAAGCGAGATGACGATTCGATCTCATCGCATCTCGCTTTAGCCGATGCAGCGCTCAGCAGCCCCGGCAGATCGAGCCCTTCACCAGTCTTGCGACCGGCGTCTTCACGGGCGATCGCGGGGTTGGTGCCGAGCGATACGCCGCGAGTGGAACTGCCGATGCCCGAGGCGGACAAGGCGGTGCCCGACGAGTTGGTTCCCGGCGTATCGACGTGAAGTGCGGCAGTCATGGCCGCGTGGTGCATTCCGCCACCACCGCCGCGGCCGAAGCTCGCGGGCATGGTGACGATGATGCCGACGGCGACGCAAACAATGGAGATCATTCGGATCATGACATCCTCCGTCTGTGAGCCCGGCTCCAAGCTAGTGCGGATGCCCGATCATGGCCACGCACGACTGCATGAACGACGCCGGACACACACTGTCGTATGATTGTTGCGCCAGTATTGGACAACCACGGGACGCCCCACAAAGTTGCGAGGTCGCGCGATGTTGAGAATGGTCGTTGCCCTGGGGTGGCTGCTCGGCTCGCTGGTCCCGGTCGCGCTATGGCCGACCGGCGCGTCGGCCTGGGGCTATGAGGGCCATCGTGTCGTCGGCGCGATCGCCGACCATCTGCTGAAGCCCGCCGCCAAGGCTCAGGTCGAGAAGCTCCTCAATGAGGGGGACACGCATGGCATCGACCTGCGCAAGGCCGCGCCATGGCTCGATTGCGTCAAAAGCGTCGTGCGGCACGATGACGGCCGGTTTCACTACGAGGTGAACCCCGAACATCTGGAATACGAGGTGCCCTGCACGCCGTTCAATTCGGCGCGGGAGAGGGCGCGCATGGTGGATTATGTCGCGCGCAATTGGTCGACCTGTTCCTACAAGCCCGACGGCTTCGAGCGCGGTTGCCACAACACCTTCCATTTCGTCGACGTCGCGATCCAGCGCAACAGCTTCGACCGCGCCCTGCAGGGCACCAATCCGCACGATCTGGTCGCGGCGATCAGCGCTGCCATCGCGGTGCTCCAGGACCGACCGATCCCGCCGCTGTTTCCGTTCTCGATCCGGGACAAGAAGGAAGCCCTGTTGTTGCTCGCGCACCTGATCGGCGATCTGCACCAGCCGCTGCATGTCGGCGCGGTCTATCTCGATCCCGGCGGTCAGCCGGTCGATCCGGACGCTGCCCATCAGGTCGATCCGCTCACCGATACGATCGGCGGCAACGCGATCCAGGATGGCGTCGCGGTGCCGTTCCAAGCCATCAATCTGCACCGCGAATGGGATGACATCCCGACCGACCTCGGCGATGCCGCCACCGGTGAACTGATGGATGCTGCGGCGCTGGTCCCGCCGAGCCCGGGCGCGCCGGACGGCTGGCCGGTGGCCTGGGCGACCGACACGCTGCTGGTCGCGCATGACGCCTTCCAGGGGCTCAGCTTCGGGCCGACAGTGCCGCCGGCGCAGTCCAAATGGGTCGTCGCGTTCGACAATCACATGGACTATCTGCATGCCGCCGACGCCATCAAGCGCAGGCAACTCGCCAAGGGTGGCGCAAGGCTGGCCGAACTGCTGAACGCGATCTGGCCGTGACGGATTGGCGGTCGATGGGGAGAGCGTTTTCGAGCGAAGTGGATAGCGGTTCGCGTGAAGAAACGCGTCAAGACAAGAACCTGGAGCCTCGTT
>CALRXG020000668.1:0-3648 GCA_943372075.1 Bordetella parapertussis
ACGGGAGAGGCCACAGGTCCTGTCGTGTCGACCATCCTCACGTCTCCTCGCCTCGCATCACGTCGAAGCCAACCGGCCGGCGCAGCATCTGTCTCGCTTGCCGATGTCCTGGCTGCGGCTATTTGCGGCCGCCGGTGTCGGCCCCCTTCTCCGCCTCCAGCGCCGCGCGGATGCGCTTGAACTCGCCCAAATCGTCCTTGTCGACCTCGGGGAATTTCAGCTCAAGCCTGTCGAGCGCGCTCACGATGGTCGAGCCGATCACGGCACGGGCGAACCATTTGTGGTCGGCCGGCACGATGTGCCAAGGCGCGTCCTTGGTCGCGGTGTGGTGGATCATGTCCTGGTAGGCGGCCTGATACTTGGCCCACAACGCGCGCTCGGAAATGTCGGCCATCGAGAACTTCCAGTTCTTGGCCGGCTCCTCCAGCCGATCGAGAAAGCGCTGGCGCTGCTCTTCCTTCGAGACGTGCAGGAAGAACTTCAGGATCACGGTGCCGTTGCGCGACAGATAGCGCTCGATCGCGGCAATGTCCTCGAAGCGCTCGCGCCAGATGTTCTTGGTCACCAGCTTCTTCGGCAGCTTCTGCTTGGCGAGCACCTCGGGGTGCACGCGCACGATCAGGCACTCCTCGTAGTAGGAGCGGTTGAAGATGCCGATGCGGCCGCGCTCCGGCAGCGCGGTCATGGCGCGCCACATGTAGTCGTGGTCGAGTTCCCGGGTCGAGGGCTGCTTGAAGGAAGAGACCTCGCAGCCCTGCGGATTGACGCCGTCGAACACGCTCTTTATCGCCGAATCCTTGCCGGCGGCGTCCATGCCCTGGAAGATCAACAGCAGCGACCAGCGGTCCTGGGCATAGAGCTTCTCCTGGAAATCGTTGAGCCGCTTGCGGTTGGCCTCGATGATCTTGCCGCCGGCGTCCTTGTCGATGCCGCCCTTCTCGGCAGTCGGGTACGACTTCAGGCGAAACTCGCTGCTGCCATCGAAGCGGAACGGTGCGACAAAGGGTTTCAGTTCATCGGCGAGCGATTGGGACGGTTTGCTGCTCATGGCCTCTCGACGGCTTGCGTGGCGATTTGATCCGGTCGATCACGCTACCAAGAATGCCCTTGGGCAGGAAGATGATGAACAGCACCAGCAGCACGCCATAGACCAGATTGTCCCAGCCGACCGCCTTGGTGCCGAACCAGATCCGCAGCACCTCCGCCATCACGATGGTGATGACGGCGCCGACCGTCGGGCCGAGCGCGACATAGACGCCGCCGACGATCGCCGCGAACACCATCTGCAGAGAGACCGCGATGCCGCTCACGGTGTCCGGTGAGATGAACATCTGGTACTGGCAATACAGCGCGCCCGCGAGTGCGGTCATCAGCGCGCTGATCAGGGTGACCTTGAGCTTCTCGGCGGTGACGTTGACGCCGGCGGCGGCGGCGGCGTCCTCATCCTCCGAGATCGCCTCCATGGCGTGGCGGATCATGCTGCGGTCGATCGCGCGCCAGATCACGAGACCGAGCACCCAGACCGCGAGCGCAATCAGATACCAGGTGGTCTTGTCGTCGAATTGCAGCGCCAGCAGGCCCTTGCCGCTTGGGGCGCGCTGCGGCGTGTAGCCGAGCGAGCCGCCGGTATAGTCGCGGGTCGCGGTGATGACTTGCAGCACGATGCCCGACAGCGCCAGGGTCACCAACACGAAATAATGCCCGGTGATGCGGAAGCGGAAGCAGGGATAGGCGACGATCAGCGCCAGCACGCCCGCGGTCACCATGCTCACGGGAATGCCGATCCAGGGCGAGACGCCGAGATGATTCCAGAGCAGCGCGGTGACATAGGCGCCGATGCCCATGAAGCCGCCATGGCCGAGCGACACCAGCCCGAAGCGGCCCATGATCGACCACGAGGTGTAGTCGAACGACCAGATCAGGATCAGTACCAAGAGGTGCAGATGGTAGGGATCGCGATGCACGAAAGGCAGCGCGACAAGCACCACCAGCGCGACGATCCAGCCGGCAAGCGCCCTGTTCACGAGCGCCTCGACAGCAGGCCCGCGGGCCGGATGAACATCATGACGATGAAGAACGCGAAGGCCAGCACGTAGCCCCATTCGAGATCGGAGAACAGACCGCCGAGCGAGATGATTTCGGCGAACACGAAGGCGGCGACGAAACCGCCGATGAAATTGCCGAGGCCGCCGAGCACGCAGATCAGGAAGGTGATCGGTCCGAACGACAGGCCGACGAACGGATGCACGTCATATTGCAGCACCAGCAGGCAGGCAGCGAGGCCGGCGAGCCCGCCGCCGATCGCCGAGGTGATCAGGTAGATGCGCTTCGGGTCGACGCCCATCAACGGCATGATCTGGCGGTCCTGCGCGATGGCGCGGATCGCGGTGCCGGTGAAGGTGCGGGTCAGGAACAGATAGACCCCGATCATGCCGGCGAGCGCCGCGCCGAACGACAAGAGGCGCGCATAGCTGAAATTCATCTCGCCGAGCGCCAGCACCGGCAGGCGAATGCCGAGATTCTTGAAGTCGATGCCGAAGGCAACGGTGGCGAAGCTCTGCAGGATGAACAGCACGCCGCCGGTGGCCAGCAGCTGGTTGATCGGCGGCGCGGTCAGGAGCGGCGCGATGACCAGGAAATGCAGCAAGGCGCCGAGCAACGCCACCAGCAGGATGACCAGCGGCGCGGCCGCCCAGTATGGCAGATGGAACACTTGCACGAGATAGTACATGCCGTACATCCCGATCATCACGAGCTCGGCGTAGCAGATCCAGGTGACGTCGATGACGCCGAAGATCAGGTTGAGCCCGAGTGCCAGCAGCGCCAGCACGCCGCCGAGCAGGATGCCGTTGATGACGGCTTCCAGCAGGTAGATGTCGAAGATGTCGAAGAAGGATTGCATGGCTGCTGCCTTAGGGCGTGACGTCGCTATTTGGCGACCGGCATCCCCGGACGAACGCAATTGCGTTCGCCCGGGAGGTGCGCGCTCTTGCGCGGCTCGAAGGATGCACGGCTCGACCGTGGCCGATTCATCCTTCGAGGCTCGCTCCGCTCGCATCTCAGGATGACGGGAAACTGCATAAGTGCGCCGACACGATCCACCATCGTCATCCCCTACACCCCCAGATACGCTTGCTTGATGGTGTCGCTGGCCGCGAGCTCCGCCGCGGACCCGGCGGCGCGGATGCTGCCGGCTTCCAGCAGATAGGCGCGGTCGACCACGCGCAGCACCTGCTGCACGTTCTGCTCGACGATCAGGACCGTGAGCCCTGAGCCACGGATGCGCTTGACCAGTTCGAACACCTGCTGCACCACCACCGGCGCGAGCCCGGCCGAGGGCTCGTCGAGCAGCAGCAGCTTCGGGTTCGACATCAGCGCACGGCCGATCGCGCACATCTGCTGCTCGCCGCCCGACATGGTGCCGGCCATCTGCTGCAGGCGCTCCTTGAGCCGCGGGAACAGCTCGAACACGAAGTCGAGCCGCTCGGCGTAATGCGCGCGGGCGCCCGGCATGTAGGCGCCCATCTTCAGGTTGTCCGCCACCGTGAGCCGCGGAAACAGCCGGCGGTTTTCCGGCACATGCGCGATGCCGAGGCTGACGATGCGATGCGGCGGCGTCGCGACCACGTCGGTGCCCTGCATCGTGAT
>CALRXG020000669.1:0-3637 GCA_943372075.1 Bordetella parapertussis
CGATCCCGCCAACGGCGAGTGGTTCGAATCGATCGATCCCTATCGCGGCGAGGCCTGGGCCAGGATTCCGCGCGGCACCGCCGCTGATGCCGACAAGGCCGTAAAGGCTGCCAACGAGGCGATGTGGAACGGACCTTGGGCCAGGATGACGGCCTCCGCGCGCGGCAAGACGATGCGCAAGCTCGGCGACCTCGTCGCCGCCAATGCCGAGCGCCTCGCCGAGATCGAGGTGCGCGACAACGGCAAGCTGATGGCCGAGATGCTGGGCCAGCTCCGCTAACATCCGGAATGGTGGTGGTATTTCGGCGGCCTCGTCGACAAGCTCGAGGGCGGGCTGGTGCCGATCGACAAGGCCGAGACCTTTGCCTACACCACGCATGAGCCGGTCGGCGTCGTCGCGGCGCTCACGGCCTGGAACTCGCCGCTGCTGTTCGTAGCCTGGAAATGCGCCGCAGCTCTCGCCGCAGGCTGCGCCGTGGTCGTGAAGCCGTCTGAATTCACTTCAGCCAGCACACTGGAATTCGCCGCGCTGACCAAGGAGGCCGGCATCCCCGACGGCATCTTCAACGTGGTGACCGGCTTCGGCCCCGAGGCCGGCTCCGCGCTGATCTCCCATCCCGGCGTCGCCAAGATCACCTTCACCGGCTCGGATACCACGGGCGCCAAGGTCTACGAGACCGCGGCCAAGAGCCTGAAGCGCGTCTCGCTCGAGCTCGGCGGCAAATCGCCCAACATCGTGTTCGAGGATGCCGACCTCACCGCCGCCGCGGCCGGCGCCATCTCCGGCATCTTCGCGGCCACCGGCCAGACCTGCATCGCCGGTTCGCGCCTCCTGGTGCAGAGCTCGATCAAGGAGAAATTCGTCGCGCGCGTGCTGGAGCTGGCGAAGTCCGCCAAGATCGGCGACCCGATGCAGGCCGACACCAATGTCGGGCCGATCACGACGCCCGCGCAATACAAGAAGGTGCTCGACTACATCGACATCGCGAAAGCCGAAGGCGCGCGCTGCCTGCTCGGCGGCAAGCCGGCGTCCGGCGACGGCATCAAGGGCGGGCAATTCGTCGAGCCGACCATCTTCACCGACGTCGACAATTCGATGCGGATCGCGCGCGAGGAGGTGTTCGGGCCGGTGCTGTCGATCATCTCGTTCGACACCGAGGAGGACGCCATCCGGATCGCCAACGATACCATCTACGGCCTTGCCGCCGGCATCTGGACCAAGGACCTCGCTCGCGCCATCCGCGTGCCGAAGCGGCTCCGCGCCGGCACCGTGTGGGTCAACACCTACCGCGCCATCAGCTACATGATGCCGTTCGGCGGCATGAAGTTCTCCGGCGTCGGCCGGGAGAGCGGCATCGATGCGGTGCGCGAGTATCAGGAGACCAAGAGCGTGTGGATCTCGACCGCGACCGACGTGCCGGCGAATCCCTTCGTGATGCGGTAAGAGCCCGCGGCGGCCTGGCAGCAAACTCGCCAAGGCACCGCGTCACATGACCGGACTTGCCGACGCGCACGCCGCGCACCGCGCGGCGGCCCTGCGCCGAAGCGTTCCGGCCAGCATGACGAACGACGAGAGCATGAGGATCAGGGCGCTGAACAGAAACGTGGCCTGATAGCCGCGGCTATCGAACAGTACGCCACCACCCGCCGCACCCGCGGTGATCGCCAGCTGAATCACCGCCACCATCAGGCCGCCGCCCGCCTCCGCGTCATCGGGTAACGCCGTGCTGAGCCAGGTCCACCAGCCGACCGGGGCCGCGGTGCCGATAAAGCCCCACAGGAACATCAGCGTCACCGTCGCGCCGAGCGAGGCGCCAAATGCCGTCAGTGCGATGGCGATCACGGCCATCGCGAGCGGGATCAACATGAGGGACATGTAGAGGCGTTCGCGGATCACGAGGCCGATCAGCGACGTGCCGATCAGACCGGCGACGCCCATCACGAGCAACAGCGCCGAAATGATCGTGACGTCGACGCGTGTCACGGTTTCGAGGAACGGCCGCAGATAGGTGAACAGCGCGAACTGGCCGAGGAAGAACAGGGCCGCCGCGAGCATACCGTAGGGGACGCCTGGCCGGCGCAGGACCTTGAACGCGGCCGCCGCGCTCGCTCGCTCATGGCTCGGCATTCTGGGAAGCGTGATGAATTGCCAGAGCAGGGTCAGCGCCGCGATCGGCACGACGCAGAAGAATGCGCCGCGCCAGCCGATATACTGACCGAGAAAGCTGCCGAGCGGCGCCGCAATCGTGGTCGCGAGGGCATTGCCGCCATTGAGCACCGCCAGCGCGCGCGGCAGATCCTTGCCCGACACGATGCGGATCATCGTTGCGGCGGACATCGACCAGAACCCGCCGACGACCATGCCGACGAGCGCGCGGCCCGCCATGAAGACCGCATAAGTGGGCGCGAACGCCACAACGACACCGGAGATCAGCATGACACCGGTCAGCCACAGCAGCACAGTGCGCCGATCGACGCCGCGCGTCGCCGTCGAGATGAAGAGACTGGTCAGGATGGCGAAGAAGCCGGATACGGAGATGGCTTGCCCAGCCTGCCCCTCGGTCAACTCAAGGCCTTTGGCGATCGGCGTGAGCAGGCTCACCGGCATCCACTCGGTGGCAACGAGGGTCGAGGCGCACAAAGTGAGCGCGAAGACCGCGCTCCATGCGGTCACTGGCTGCGCTGTCTTTTGATCGATCGTGGCGTCCATTAGGCATCCGTGTGCAGAGAAGCGCCCAGGCCGGGCGCTGTTCACGGCAACACTTAGGGCCCGGCACGGCGTTCGATTAGCGGCTATAATTTGCTTGCATTAATCGACCTCAGCCATGAATACTGCCAGCCATGGCAAGCCAGGATTTCAACGATCTATTGGCCTTCGTGGCGGTCGCCCGCGAGCGCAGCTTCACCAGAGCCGCAGCGAAACTAGGCGTCGTGCAGTCGACGCTCAGCCATACGATCAAGCGCCTCGAAATGCAGATGGGCTTGCGGCTTCTCACGCGCACGACGCGCAGCGTCGGCCTGACCGAAGCGGGGGAACGTCTTCAGCAATCGCTTGCGCCGCGCATCGAGGAGATCGAGCGCGACATCGCCGCGCTGATGTCCCTGCGCGACACGCCGTCAGGCAGCATCCGCATCACGCTCTCGGAACATGCGCTGGAAACCGCGGTCTGGCCCAGGCTGGCGCCCGTCCTTGCGAAGTATCCCGACATCAAGGTCGAGTTCAGCCTCGACATCGGGTTCCGCAACATCGTCAAGGACGGCTTCGATGCCGGTATTCGCCTCGGCGAGAGCGTGGAAAAAGACATGATCGCGGTGCGCATCGGCCCCGACTGGCGGTTGGTCGCGGTCGCTTCGCCCGCCTATCTGAAGCAGTATCCGCGCCCCAGGCATCCGCAAGACCTGATACGGCACGCCTGCATCAAGCGGCGTCTCGCAGCCGGCGGTCACTATGTGTGGGAATTCGCCAGGAATGGCGCCGAGCTTCGGGTGCGCGTCGAGGGCCAGCTGACCTTCAATGATTCCGGCGCCATGATCGATGCCGCCGTGAAGGGCTTCGGCATCGCCTATGTTCCCGAAGACATGGTCGCGCCGCGCATCCGGTCCGGCGAGTTGCTTGTCGTGCTCGACGACTGGTCGC
>CALRXG020000670.1:0-3620 GCA_943372075.1 Bordetella parapertussis
CTGTCGATGCTGTGGCGAGGTGACAACATCGAGCTGAAGACGCTGTACGAACTGTCGAAGATCTATGCCGAGACCGCGCGCTATGCCGACGCCTTCGCGGTGACGCGTGCGGCGACCCGGCTGCAGCCGAACGCGCCGGAATCGCGCCAGGCGCAGGACGCGGCTTCCGCGCTGTTCGTGCAGCTCTATCTCGGCCCCAAGGGCGACGAGATGGCGCCGATCGATGCGCTCGGCACCTTCTACGAGTATCGTGAGCTGACGCCGATCGGCCGCCGCGGCGACGAAATGATCCGCCGGCTCGCCGACCGCCTCGTCGGCGTCGATCTGCTGGACCAGGCCGCGGACCTCCTGCAGTACCAGGTCGACAAGCGTCTCGAAGGTGCGGCACGCGCCCAGGTCGCGGCACGTCTTGCGATGGTCTATCTGATGAACCGCAAGCCCGAGCGCGCCATCGGCGCGCTGCGCTCGACCCGGATCGCCGATCTCTCCGGCGAACTGCGCCAGCAACGGCTGCTGCTCGAGGCGCGGGCGCAGAGCGACGTCGGCCGGCACGACCTCGCGCTCGACATCATCTCGAACATCACTGGCCGCGAGGCGATCCGGCTGCGCTCTGACATCTACTGGGCATCGCGGCACTGGCGCGAGGCGTCCGAGCAGATCGAGCTCTATTACGGCGACCGCTGGCGCGATTTCACCCCGCTCAATCCGAGCGAGAAGGCCGATATCATCCGCGCCGTGGTCGGCTACGCGTTGGCAGAGGATGCCATCGGGCTGTCCCGGTTCCGCGAGAAATACGCGCCGCTGATGTCGGGCGACGCCGACAAGCTGGCGTTCGATGCGGCCAGCAAGCCGGTCGCGACCTCGAGCGCCGAGTTCGCCCAGATCGCGCGGATGGCCGCCAGCGTCGACACGCTGGACGGCTTCATCCGCGAGATGAAGTCCCGCTTCCCCGACGCCACTGCCCGGGCACCGCTGCCCGATCCGGTGTCGACCGGATCGGTGCCTGATAAGCCGAAAGCCGCGCCGGTGAGCACGCTGCCGGCGATCAAGGGCGAGCGGCGCGCCAGCGCCGCTCAGTAGCCGCGCCAGCCTCACGGTCCGGGCGTCACCCACGCGGTCGAAATGATCCCCTTGTCGTCAAGCGCGATGCGCCAATGTGCGGCGCCGTTCGCGTGCCTGACGCTATAGACGTCCTCGCCTTGCTCGCCGACGCCGAGAAAGCGGATCGACTGGATGTTGCCGAGGTCCGCGAGCGGCTGAAGCCACTGCATCTGCTTGCGGGTGGCCGCCGCCAGCGCCGGGCTCATCGCGTTGTAGTCGGGATTCCCCGATGCGATCCCATCGATCAGGCGATGAAGCGCAGCCTCGGTTCCAGGACTGGCCGACTGGTTCTTGACACGCTCCGCGGTCTGATCGGCGATCTTCGTTGCCGTCGCGGCGTCGATGCGCGGCATCGGAATATCGCTGCCGTTCTGATGCAGAACCAGCGAAGTGGCGCGTCGGTCCGGTCCGACCACGAAGCTGACCTGCGCATCGACAATCTTGGCGAAGAATTCGGTTGCGCTTTCCGCAAAGAACCGTACCGAGCGCTGTCCGGTGAGTTGCATCACCAGATGTTGTCCGTCGGGCGTCACCGTGAACACGGCGCGGTCGCTGAGCCGGTAGAATCCGGAATAATGATCGAGCTCGGCTGGATCGACTGCGACCTCGTGCCGCGCCGCAATCGGCGGGGATTCCGCAGCGGGCTCTGCAGTCTGGGCCAGCGTGCTGGGCGGCCCGGCGACCTGGATCCGCGCCGCCAGCGTGTTCCAGTCGCGTTGACCGAACAGTTTGGCGATCAGCTCCAGGCTGTCGCTGTGGGTGAGGGGGATCGATTTGGCGCCGAGCGTTTCACGCAGGGTTTGCGCCATGGCCTTGGCATCACGGAAGTCGCGCATCGAATGGTCCTTTGCATCGACGAACGGAAAGCGTCAGGGGCTTGCGTTGCTGACCCGTTCGTGCGGGCAAAGGAAGCCTGAAATCGGCTTGATACATTCACCGTCCCCGGGCGGGGTGCAAGCGGCGGGTGGTATCGACCCGGGCCGGATGTTCGCCGGGGAGGTGCGAATTGTCAATTGCAAGAGAGCGTGATCGCGTTCGTCCTCTCGACATTGCCTTGCCAAATCGGCCACCATGGCGCTCGTCGCAAGCCGGGAGGACGTTGTCACATGAGCAAGCCGATCAAGACCGAAGCCGAACTCATCGCGATGGCGCGGGCCGAGCTGAAGGTCCATGCCGATTGTCCCGATGGCATTGACATCTCCGTGCTGCGTGACGGCGACAGCTGGGAATTTCGCGCCAGCGCCGGCGAGGCGACGGTGGCAAAGCCCGGCTATCCCGAATGCGTCGCGATGCTGGTGCAGATCGGCGACCACCTCAGCAAGCAGTATGACGTGAAGGGGTAGGCTGGTGCTTGGTGTCTCCCTCAGCCGGTGCCAGGACGGCGATGCGGAGACTGACGCTTGCGACTACAACCTCTCGAGATTTGCAATCACCGCGCGGTCGTTCGCGAGCTTGGCGAGATATTCGTCCAGCGACGTGCGGGTAAAATCCAGCTGGCCGTGTTTCCGGACAATCGAGCCCAGGCTCATCTCGACGGATTGATAGTCCAGCTTCTTCCAGGTGAGTTGTTCGATCGCGTCCGCGTAGCGCTCCTGCGCTCTCATGATAACCGGGCGTATCACGTCGAGCACGGCCTGGCCGAATTGCACTGCCTCCCCCTTGGTCGGGATTCGTCCCTGATGGATGACGCTGTTGCGGAATTGAACCATCTTGTTCGCAAGCATGTCAGGAGGGGCGAGGAATTCGGCGGTGTGGAGGAAGAGGAATGCCCCCAACTGGCGCTCGGATTGCTTGGAAACCTCATTCCAGGCCTTGGCAAGCATGCCGTCCGGCACTTGCCTGTGCATGCACGCGACGGTGACATAGAACTCGTATGTGCGCTCCAGCCCAGCCTGGAACGACGAGACCGCTTCGCGGTAGTATCCATCCAGAATCGCATTTGCCCCGATTTCGTAGAGTATTTCGAACTTCAGGTTACGCAGCGTTGTGACGACGTGGTGGCCCTTGGGACAAACCGTTTCGTAACGGCTATTTTCCTGAATCTGGGCCACCGAGAACGTGAATTCGCCGCGCGGCACGACGCCGGAGGTTGGCAGGCGGCCGCTGCGAATCTGATCCGCGAACTCTCGACGGCAGTCGACGCATGTGAGATGGATTTTCATCGCGTACCCAAAGACCTTGTCTGCGAAGGTCCGTTTGTCGGAAACGGCCATCATGTACGATGGGGGAGCGAAAGCGTTGCTGTCGACGATTACTCAATATCGGCTACGGCCGAGCCTATTCGGGGCGAGCAATCCGTGTCCATGCCAAATTTGCAGCTCGTGTCCGGACCGGTTCGGCGCCGACGGGTCAAGGCCCGCCTGCGCTGGAGGCAATTTGCCCACCGTTGCTTCCACTTTATAGTGCCGTGAGGGCATCTCCAGCAAATGGGGCATCATGGACCGCATCGACGCCATGAAGGTCTTCGTTGCGGCGGTCGACGAGGGCAGCCTTGCGGGCGCGGGGCGGAAACTGCGGCG
>CALRXG020000671.1:0-3608 GCA_943372075.1 Bordetella parapertussis
CACCGAGTGCCGCGCCGATGTCGTCGATGGTCGTCTTCTGGAAACCCTTCTCGTAGAAGAGCTTCGCTGCGGCGTCCAAGATCAGCTCCCGCTTGTACTCCTTGATCTGTTGCTTGACATTCATCTACGGATCTTCCTTGCCAATCGCGTCCAGAGCTGCTGACTATCGGCACCAATTCGCCAAAGTGTGCTATGCCACCGAAATCGCAGGCGCGCCACAGCCCAGCCATTTCATCATAGCATAATGGTTGGACAACCAAAAATACTATCCAGTATATTGCCGCGAGACAACCTGGTGACCGCCAGGCATTGGCCGATGCGCGCTGAAAGGGCAGGCGATTGCAATACCGTAGCGAAACAGCGGCTCTCCTGAGTGAAAGCGCGACCCGGCTTTTTGGCGCGGTGAACGATAGCGAGCTCAGAAAGGCCGAGCTTGGAGAGTGGTCTGAAACGATCTGGCGGGAGGTCGCCGATGCGGGTTTTCCCCTTGCTTTCGTCAGCGAGGCAGGCGGCGGATTCGGCGTCGCCTCTGCCGAAGCCATCGAGCTCGTGCGCATTGCCGGCTATCACGCAGCGCCCGTACCGCTCGCCGAGACGATGCTCGCCAATCGGCTGCTGACCGAAGCGGGATTCGCGCCGGCGGACGGGCCCGCGACGATTGCGCCAGCCACCGGCCGTACGGCGTTCCCGCTGCAGCGAGAAGGAGCCGGATGGCGCATCCGAGGTCGCGCCGGAGGCGTGCCGTGGGCACGCCACGCCGGCACGATCGTCGTGCTGGCAGATCACGGCGGAAGCCCGTTCGTGGTCGCGCTGAACCGGACTATCGCGGAATTGGAGCAAGGCGCATCGTTGGCCGGCGCACCGTCCGATACGGTGACGATCGATGCCCTGTTGCCGAGCGACGATGTGCGGCCGGCGCCAGCGCGATGGAACTGCGAAACACTGAGGGCGGCTGGTGCGGCGCTGCGCGTCGCCGAGATGGCCGGCGCGCTTGAGCGGGTGCTCGAGATGACGGTCGGCTACGCCAACGAGCGGGTGCAGTTCGGCAAGCCGATCGGAAAGCAGCAAGCGGTTCAGCAATCGCTCGCGGTCCTCGCCGGACAGGTCGCCGCATGTGGCGGCGCGGCCGCGATCGCCGGCGCGGCCTTCGATGGCCTCGACATCCCGTCGATCGCCGCCGCCAAGGCGCGGGCCGGAGAAGCTGTGAGCATCGCGGCGCCGATCGCGCATCAGGTGCATGGTGCGATCGGCTTCACCGAGGAACATCGGCTGCATTTCTTCACCAGGCGCCTGTGGGCCTGGCGGGACGAATTCGGCTCGGAGCGCCATTGGAGCGCCATCCTGGGCCGACGGGCGCTCGCAGCCGGAGCCGAAGGCCTTTGGCCGTTCGTGACGGCGTTCGGCGCGCCGCGGGAGGCACGATGACATACTTCACCTTCCCCAACACACCGCCGCTGCCTGAAGCCGAGAAACTGCGCGGCGAAATGCGTGCTTTCCTCGCCGAGGAGCTGCGCAACGTGCCGGCGCATGTGCGCGCCGCATCCTGGAGCGGCTTCGACGCGCAGTTTTCGCGTCGGATGGGTGAGCGCGGCTGGATCGGGCTGACCTGGCCGAAGCAATATGGTGGCCATGAGCGGACCAGCCTCGAGCGCTATGTCGTGCTCGAGGAGATGCTGGCGGCGGGGGCCCCGGTCGCGGCGCACTGGATCGCGGACCGGCAAAGCGGCCCGCTGCTGCTGCGCTTCGGCACCGAGGAGCAGCGACGCAACGTGCTGCCGAAGATCGCGGCCGGCGAACTATTCTGCTGCATCGGCATGAGCGAACCGGATTCCGGCTCCGACCTTGCCGCGGTCCGCACCCGCGCCGAGCCCGTCGACGGCGGATTTCGTGTCAACGGCACCAAACTCTGGACGACCTACGGCCATCGCGCGCACTACATGCTGCTGTTCTGCAGGACCAGTGGAAGTCCGACCGACCGACACAATGGCACCAGCCAGTTGCTGGTCGACTTGACGCTACCGGGCATCACGATCCGCCCGATTGCAGACCTGACCGGAGCCAAGCACTTCAACGAGGTCGTGTTCGAGAACGTGTTCGTGCCCGCGTCAGCGCTGATCGGCGAAGAGGGCAATGGTTGGCACCAGGTGACCAGCGAGCTCGCCTACGAAAGATCCGGCCCGGAGCGCTTCCTCTCCTCTTTCGTCCTGTTTACCGAACTGATCCGCGTGCTCCAGCGCAATCCGTCGGACCATGCGACGGTTGCGGTGGGCCGGCTGATCTCGCATTTCGTCGTGCTGCGGCAATTGTCCCGCGGTGTCGCCTGGCTGCTGCAGAATGGCGAGAACCCGGCACTCGAAGCGGCCATCGTCAAGGATCTCGGCGCGCTGGTCGAACAGGAGATGCCGGACGTGGTGCGAAGCCTGGTTGAGATCGAGCCCGATTCGGAACAAACGCGCGAGTTGGCCCGTACCCTGCACTACATCGTGCAGGCGGCGCCCTCCTTCTCGCTGCGCGGGGGAGCGCGCGAAATCCTCCGCGGCATCATCGCGCGCGGCCTCGGGCTGCGATGATAAGCGGAGATTTCGGCGATGCGCACATCGGGTGGCGGAAATGAGGACCGATCATGACATTGCATACACGCCCTGACCAGGCGCGCGCGCTGACGTTCCCGTTCGAGACACCGCCCGCCTACGGCGAGGTGCTCGAGGTCGCGCCTGGTCTGTGCTGGCTGCGGGTGCCGCTTCCCTATCGCCTCGATCACGTAAACATCTACCTATTGGAGGATGACGGCGGCTGGGCGATCTTCGACACCGGCATCCGAACGGCGGAAGCACAAGCGGTGTGGGACAAGCTTTTCGCTGGTCCCCTCGCCGGCGTCAGCATCACCCGAATCATCGTCTCGCATTTTCACCCCGATCACATCGGGTTGGCCGGCTGGCTCTGCGCACGCTTCGACGTCCCGTTGCTGACCAGCTACTCCACCTACGCGGCCTGCAAGATGCTCTCGCTCGACCCGCACTCCACGGCTTCGGAGCAGAACCGGTCATTCTACCTGCGCTACGGCATGACGGCGGAGACGGCGTCCATCGTCGCAACCCACGGCCTCGACTACCTGCGCGAAGTGACCCCGCTGCCCGAGACCTTCTACCGGCTATTGATGGGCGACACGCTGAACATCGGCAGCCGCCGCTTCCGCGTGCTGAGCGCCGACGGACATGCGCCCGAACAGGTCCTGCTCTACTGCCCCGAGGAGTCTCTGCTGCTCGCCGCCGACCAGGTGCTCGAGAAGATCACGCCCAACATCAGCGTGTGGGCGGAGGAGCCGAACGGCGATCCACTCGGCCACTATATGCGCACTTTGCGCGGCATGACGTCGGAGATTCCTGATGACGTGCTGGTCCTGCCCGGTCACCGGCGGCCTTTCTTCGGCCTGCACCGACGCTGCGCAGAAATCCTTAGCCACCACGAGGAGCGCTGCGGCCGCGCCATCGAAGCCTGCCGCGAGGGACCGAAATCGGTCGACGAGCTCGTCCCAGCGCTGTTCCATTCGCGCAATCTCACCGCACATGAAATGAGCTTCGCCTTCACCGAAACCCTGGCTCATGTGA
>CALRXG020000672.1:0-3605 GCA_943372075.1 Bordetella parapertussis
TTCCTTCACCAGGTAGACCGGGAACCAGGTCAGGAAGAAGTAGGTCAGGGTGTTGATGCAGTACTGGCCGATATAGACGCCGAGCATCATGCGGTTGGCGAGCAGCTGGCGGATGTGGTCCCAGCGCGGCCCGCTGTCGTGCGCCTTGCCGTCCTTGGCCGCATCCATGTCGACCAGGGCGCCGCCCTGCTTGATGTAGTCGAACTCGGCCTCGTTGATCGCAGGATGGTCCTTCGGCTCGTAGATCGTCTTGATCCAGGCGATCCCCATGATGATGCCGAGCCCGCCCATCACGTAGAACACGTGGCTCCAGCCATGCTCATGCGCGATCCAGCCCATCAGCGGCGCGAAGATCACGGTCGCGAAATACTGCCCCGAATTGAAGAACGCCGACGCGGTGCCGCGCTCATTGCCCGGGAACCAGGCCGCGACGATGCGCGCATTGGCCGGGAATGACGGCGCCTCGGCAATGCCGACCAGGAAGCGCAGCGCGAACAGCAGCACCACGGCCACGCCCGCAGAGAGGAACCCGACCAGGCCCTGCATCGCGGTGAAGATCGACCAGACGATGATGCTGATCGCGTAGACCCATTTGGAGCCGTAGCGATCGAGCAGCCAGCCGCACGGCACCTGCGCGATCACATAGGACCAGCCGAACGCCGAGAACACGTAGCCCATCGCGACGGGGTCGAGATGCAGTTCCTTGGAGAGGGCGGGGCCGGCGATCGAGAGCGTGGCGCGATCGGCATAGTTCACGGTGGTGACGAGAAACAGCATCGTCACGATCAACAGCCGGACGCGGGATCGCCGCGCGTCAGCGGCGGACACAATTGCGCTCATTCGCGCCTCCTTGGAAATTTCCTCGGGGTCTGTCCTAGAGAGATGACGGCAATGGGTCCAAGCCGAAACGGGTATTGATCGATACCGATTTTGAATGGATCGGCGTGGTGTCATTCCACCTTCGCGGCCCTTGCTTCGGTTCCTAATTAGTGTACTATAAGTACAGTTATTGTGGGCGCAGCGTCGCGCCCCGCCGATCGAGGTCGAATGCGCATGACCACGCTACGCGACTATGAGGTGTTCGAGGCAGGCGGGGTGACCTTGCAGGGCGGCGCGGTGTTTCCGCAGCTTGCGCTCGCCTACAAGACCTACGGCACGCTGAACGCGACCAAGGACAACGTCATCCTCTATCCGACGTCGTTCGCCGCGCAGCATACCGACATCGAATGGCTGGTGCAGGCGGGCGGTGCGCTCGATCCCGCGCGCTACTTCATCATCATCGCGAACCTGTTCGGCAACGGCCTGTCGTCCTCGCCGTCGAATTCGAGCGAAGTGCTCGGTGGTGCGCCGTTTCCCGCCTTCACCTGTCATGATGCGGTCGCCATCCAGCGACGGCTGCTGGTCGAGCGGTTTGGCGTGACCAAGCTCGCGCTGATCTACGGCTGGTCGATGGGCGGCATGCAGGCCTATCACTGGGCCGCGCGCTTTCCCGACATGGTCGAGCGCGCGGCGGTGGTGTGCGGCAGTGCGAGGTGCTCGCCGTACAATCATGTCTTCCTCGAAGGTGTGAAGGCAGCGTTGACCGCCGATCCCGCCTATCAGGATGGCCGCTTCGTCACCAAGCCTGCTGCGGGCCTGCGCGCGATGGGGCGCGTCTATGCCGGCTGGGCGATGTCGCATGAGTTCTATCGCGAGCAGGTCTGGCGCGCGGCCGGCTTCGGCTCGTTGGAGGACTATCTCTCGGGGTCGTGGGACGGGGCCTTCGCGCGGCGCGATGCAAACGACCTGCTGGCGCAAATCGCGATCTGGCAGGCCGGCGACATCAGCCGCTGCGACGAATTCGGCGGCGATTTCGACCGGGCACTGGCCGCGATCAAGGCCCACGTTCTGCTGATGCCCGGTCGTACCGACCGCTATTTCGATCCGCGCGACAACGCGGACGAGCTCGGCCGTCTGATCAACGCCCGCTCCGCCGCGCTGCACGCGATTCCCTCGATCCACGGCCATCGCGCCGGCAATCCGATCAACAACGCCGACGACCGCGCCTTCATCAACGCCGAGATCTCGGCGCTCCTGCAACGCTGAGAGACGATCATGAGCACCGCAGAGACCAGTGAATCCGGACCGCGCCTGAAGCCGCTCAGCCCGCTGATCCTCCGCGACCTGTCGACCAAGTCGAACATCGCCGGCGTGGTGCGCGCGGCGAGCCATTACGGGATGATCGTGATCATCGGTGCGCTGATTTCTTTGGTCTCGTCGCGCTACGGCCTGCCATGGGCGCTGCCGCTGATTGCCGCGCAGGGCTACTTCGTCGCGTTCCTGTTCATGGTGGTGCATGAGACCGCGCACAAGACCGCGTTCCGCAGTCACGCGCTCAACCTTGTCGTCGGCAATCTGTCAGCCTTCATGATCGGATTGCCCTACCAATACTACTGTCTGTTTCACTGGGACCATCATCGCTACACCCAGGATCCGGAGAAGGATCCCGAGCTGATCGTCGGCCCCAAACCCGCGTCCCACATCCAGCTTGCGATCGCGTATTCGGGACTGTTGCAGGTCTTCGTCCGCATCCGGCTGATGTTCCGGCATGCTCTCACCGGACAGGTGATCGTGCCGTGGATTCCGCAGCATAAGCGCGCCGCGATCGTGCTGGAAGCCAGGCTCTATCTCGCCGGCTATCTGCTGCTGCTCGTGGCATCGGCCGCGCTGCACAGCGCGATCCTGCTTTGGGTGTGGATCGTGCCGCTGCTGGCCGGCCAGCTCATCCTGCGCCCGTATCTCTATGCCGAGCACACCGGTTGCGAGCGGACGCGCAGTTCGTTCGAGAACACGCGTACCACGATGACAGGCCGGATCATGAAGTGGTTCGCCTGGAACATGCCATACCATGTCGAGCACCATGCGTATCCGACGGTGCCGTTCCATGCGCTGCCGCGGCTGAACGCTATCGTCGATGGCCACATCGTCTATCGCGGCCGCAACTATCGCACGGTGACGCGCGAGACCTGGGCCTGGTTCCGTCGTCAGCGCCAGCGCTCGGCCTAAGCGTCGGCGCGCGGACGCAGCACCAGATTGACGAGATTGCGCGCATAAGCCGGCGTCAGCGGCTTGATGCCGAAGACGTAGCGATAGAACAGGCTGCCATAGATCGCGTCATAGATGTCGCCGGGCACGCCCGGCGCGCCGATGCTGCCGTCCTTCTGGCCAGCGGCGATGATTTCGAGCATCCTGGCGCGGCGAAGACCGAGATAACGCTCGTAGAACATCTCGGCGGTGCCGGTCTTGGAGATGCATTCCGAGATCACCGCGAGCTGCACCCGTCCAAACTCGTCCTGCAACGCCTCGACGTAGGTCGCGACATGGCGGCGGATGCGCGCCACCGGATTGCCCCCCTCGGGCAGCGGCACGGCCCGCGAGGCCTGGTCGAGGAAGGCATCGATCAGCAAGGCTTCCCGCGACGGCCACCACTTGTAGATCGTCATCTTCGAGACGTTGGAGTGTTTTGCGATCGCGTCGATGGTGGTGGCCGCGAGACCGGTGGCCGCCATCAGCGTATAGGCGCTTTGCAGGATCGCGGCCGTGGTCGCGGCGGAGCGCGGCCGGCC
>CALRXG020000673.1:0-3605 GCA_943372075.1 Bordetella parapertussis
AGCGCTTCTGCGCCAGCCATTTTCTCGCTGTCTTATGAGCTTTGGCTTGTGAAGCTCGATCCTCCCCATCCGGGAATTGCAACTCCCAGGACCATGCGTGTACGGAGACTTCTGGCAGCGCCTGTCCAATTGCGTCTAAAATCGTACGCTGGGTCGTGTTGACGGCGCTATCGCCGGAAAATCTCGCAACGAGGACAGAAAAACGATGGGAGGACGCGGAAGGAAATACCAGCCGTTTCCACGCGCGCAAGAAGCGTGGTGCTACCGCGGACAACGCTGAACCGACCCCGCGCGAGAGAAAACCTAGGATTGCTGTAACATCGAACACTTGTCGTTCTCGATACGTTGAGGAAGATCGAAGACGCCACTTTTGCTAGCGTTGCTGTTCGACAGCCTAGGCATTAGAGGTAGTACTCGACGGTGCTGACGACGAAGCCGACGGCTGCCGGGCCGCGGACCTGGAGCGATCTCGTTCTCTCTTGACGATGTCGCGAACCGAATTCGGCTTCGGGGTCTCTCTTCCTAGTATCGGAGACACGGCAGCGTCGAAGAAGCGAATAAGCGGCCCCGTGGTCTTACCGCTGCTATTGCTGACTTTTAGTTCGGCGCCGAGATCGTCCGTCCAAACCTTCAGAACGCAACTAAACAGGCGGTCGCGATCCGGGTCTTGTTGCCCGGCGTGTCGTTTCGCCTGGCTGTCGTACGTCCATACGTTTTCTTGGGCGTGTGCGAGCAGCAACGAGAGGCGCTCAACCAGCTGTGCACGATGACCCAGAAAATCGGGTTGCCCGTCGTCGCCCCAAACGGGCGGAAGCCAGTCGCCAATAGCATTGATCGACTGCAATAACTTTTCGCCTTGCCGATGGATATCGCTCCATTGATTGCGCTTTGATGCTGCGTTCAGCATCCTGACAGTGGTCTGCCGATCCTCATCATATTGGGCGGCAGCAGCTTCGAGAGCTCCGCGTGCCTGATTTGCTCCGGCGGCGCGCGGCAGCGTCAACTCAATATTGAGCCACTCTTGCTCGGTGTAGCGTCCGTCAATCATCTTGCGCCCCAATCGATGCTTTAGATTTGGCGATCGCTGCTTGCATGACCGCTCCAAGGTCATCGTTGATGGAAGAGGCCACATCACGCGCAAGGTGCGCGTAGCGCTGGGTCGTGGCGGGCACCTTATGGCCCAGGAGCTTTCCGACGATGTACAGAGACACGCCGCGTCCAACGGCGAGGGACGCGAAGCTGTGCCGAAGATCATGAAGCCGAACGTCTCGAAGGTCTCCGTACTCGCGCGCGATGATCCACGCGCGAGACAAGTTTTGATGCGGCTCGTCTTTGTACCGGCCGGCAACGATATATTTACCGACCCGCTCAAGGGACTTGAGAACCTCGATCGCTGCATCACTCAGGTGGATGTTGCGGGCTTCGTTGGTTTTGCTGTCCGGAAGCCGGATCACTTTCCTTTTCCAGTCAACGTGGGACCATTCGGCCGCCGTGATCTCGCCGGACCTTGCTCCCGTAAACAGGGCAAGGCGCAAACCGGCCGCGGCGTGCGGGCCGACCTTTCCCGCTGCCTCGGCTTTCGCGATCGCATCCGCTGCCGTTCCGATCTCTTCTTCGGTGAGGAAGCGTTCGCGCACGCCCTGGCGGAACATTTTCAGCCGGCGCCCCGGATTGGTGTGGGCCGGCCTCAAACCTACGTCTTCGGCGAAGGTCATCAGCGCCCGAAAGGTCGCAACGACGTAGTTCGCGCGGCGAGGGGTATTCGCCATCGACGCATGGAAGGAAATGACGTCGCTCTTGCTCACGGTAGCGACAGGCAGGGCGCCTAGCCGGGGCTTTATCCGGTCTTCGACGATCCGCTCATAATCGGCGATCGTTCGGGGTTTAAGTTTAATCCGGACATATTCGGTCAACCAGCGGTCGGCCAGCTCGCTAACGGTGATCTTGCCGGCCTGAGCCGCGAGCCGCCTCGCTGCCTTTTCGGCCCGGGGGTCCTTACCTTCGCGAATGTCGCGGAGCGCTGCATGCGCCTCCGCGCGGGCCTCCGACAGCTTCTTTTCGGGATAAGTCCCGAGGCTGGTCTTAACCCGGTGAGCGCCGGCACGGGCACGGGCCAACCAGATGCCCTTGCCGTTCGCGGTCAGCCGAAAGCCAAAGCCGGGTGTGGCGCTATCGAAGACCGTCTTTTCAACGCCGGCTTCGAGAATGTTCTCGATAAGCTCGTTCGTCAGTTTTGGCACAATCCGTCTACCTCGGGCCGGGTCCCCAGGGATAGGTTCGGGGAAAAATTTGGTCCATGTAGACGGATTGAAATCAAATTTTCAACAATAAAACCGGGCTTTGAACAATTTCGGGGACCCGCCCCAACTCGTGCTTCTGAGGCTGCAAAACCGTGTACACCAGTTCAATTCTGGTCGTGGCCTCCACTCATCTCATCAATGGCTTGCAGCCAACAAATGAGAAGCCGCATTAGCTCGCGGCGTACCAACCTTCAGGAAACGGAATCAGCGGCCACGGCGCCTGGTTGTCATTGGCAGCGCGCGGCGGCGGCTGAATGCGAGGCGAGGGTTGGGCCACGAAATCCTCCTGGGCAATGGGCGCGATCGCCGTTCGCACGGCGTCCAGCAGCAGATCAAATTCGACTTCGCTCATCGCGCTCTCCGAGGTTCGAGAGCGCCATGGTCGCAAAACTGTCTTCGGTCCGGATTGAGCGATTCGTTCGAATTTTAGGAAAAGAACGATGGCGCCCGGTTTGGTTAATAAATGAATGATCCTTCGGGAACCTAGGTCGGCCCGGACGCACCTCGTGTGAGACAAATCACATCTGTCGAAAAACTCTTCCCGGAAATCCCGGCAGTATGGATAGCCATCAATTAACGCAGGAATTTTAGGGTGGCGTGACAATGAAGGCAAGCACGCAGGGGTTTTGCCGGTCGCACGTTGCATCGTATCGCTAGCCGGCGGCACGGCGCCGCGCCCGGACTCTATCGTTGCCGCGCGAGCGAAATTCCCGACGCCCGCACGCTTGCACTCATGCCAGCTTGGCGAGGTCGTGCGGCAGCAGGGTCTTGAATTGGGCCAGCGCCTGCCGCGCCTTCTTCGGCGGCAGTGTAATCGCATGACGCACGGCGGCCGCGATCAGCGTCATGGTCAGCGCTGAGAAGATGGCGAGGGTGGCCCCGGGCATGCCGGGGGCGACCCGTCTCACCGCGTCGGACAGCAGGCCGGAGAGCGCGGCCATGTCGTCCGCGTCGAGCTTTTGCAGGGCGCGGTCGGCTTGCGTCGCCTGCCAGATGTCGCGCATGACCGGTTCGCGCATGAACATCTCGTAGTAGCTGTCGACGATCCGGCACAGCGCCGGGTGCAGGTCGCGCCCAGCCGTCACGGCGGCTAGATCACGCCTGACGCATTCACGCCCGATCGCATTGTGCCGTTCCGCCAGCGTGCCGATGATCGCGGCCTTGTCCGGAAAATACTGGTAAAGCGAGCCGAATGCGACGCCGCTGCGCGCGACGATGTCGCTCATGCGGAAAGCCTCGCTGCCCTTTTCCGCCATGATCTCCGTCGCGCAGGCCAGGATGCGCTCGAAGCGCTCGCGGCTGCGC
>CALRXG020000674.1:0-3603 GCA_943372075.1 Bordetella parapertussis
GCAACTCCTCGTTGGGCTGAATTTTGGTAGGTGTCGATTTTCTCTGGAGCGTGAAATTGAGTCACGATGTATTGGCCAAGCTCACTGTTACCATCATTGTCCTGGTCGGATTGCTGGTGTGGCATGTTGCGGACCAGAAGAAGTCGGTCGGTTGCGGCGCAAGCTGCCCGACCGACGTGTCGGCGAACCGCAAGGCGGCACGCTAGATCGGCGTACCCCAAGGGCCGCCGCACCTCTATCGGCGATCGGGTGGCCCGTATATCGTCGGCGTCAAGCACAGGAGCGGCCATGTCCGGTGCCGCGTGCCCCGGGTAACGAGGCCATTTGAGGAAGCGATGTCCGACATGCTGCTGTTTTCGCCGATGACCATCCGCGGCGTCACGCTGAAGAACCGTATCGTGGTGCCGCCGATGCACCAATATTCCGCGGATAAAGGTTTTGCGACCGACTGGCACCTGATGAATGCCGGCAAGTTCGCCGCCGGCGGCGCGGGCCTCGTGATCGTGGAATCCACCAAGGTCGAACGCCGCGGCTGCGGGACGGTCGGCGATCTCGGCATCTGGGATGACAAGTTCATCGCGCCGCTTAGCCGCGTCGCCAGCTTCATCAAGCAGCAGAATGCGGTCGCCGGCATCCAGCTCGGCCATTCCGGCCGCAAGGCGCGCGCGAGCCGTCCCTGGGAAGGCGACCGTCCGCTCGAGCGCAGCGCCGAGATCGACGATTGGGATGCCTGGACACCGGTGGCGCCGAGTGCGATCGCCCACAGCGAGCGCTGGCCGGTGCCGCGGGCGCTGGAGACGGCGGAGGTGAAGGACCTCGTCGCCGCCTGGGGGCAGGCGGCACGGCGCGCGCATGAGGCCGGGTTCGAAGTTCTGGAACTGCACGGCGCCCATGGCTATCTCGTGCACGAATTCCTCTCGGAGCGCTCGAATCAGCGCGCCGACCAGTACGGCGGCTCGGAAGCCAACCGGATGCGCTTCCTGATCGAGGTGACGGAAGCGGTGCGCGCGCACTGGCCGGATCACAAGCCTTTGTTCGTGCGGCTGTCAGTCGAGGACAATGCCGGCTGGGGGTCGGAGCAGAGCGCGCGGCTGGCCAGGATCCTCAAAGGGAAGGGCGTCGATGTGATCGACTGCTCGTCAGGCGGAATCAGCGAGATGGCGCCGATCCTAGGCAAGGAGATCAAATACAACTATCAGGTGCCGCTTGCGGAATATGTTCGGGCGCATGCCGATATCATGACCATGGCGGTCGGCCTGATTATCCATGGTGACCAGGCCGAGCAAATCCTGCGCGATAAACAAGCAGATTTGATCGCGGTCGGCCGGGAAATCCTCAATAACCCGAACTGGCCGATGGATGCTGCGCTGAAACTCGGGGTTGAAGGGGCATTTCGCAATGTTCCTCCGCAGTTTGGCTATTGGCTGGGCACCCGCGCCAAGCGCGGCTTCGGGACCCTGCCGTCGACCTGGCAGAACGGGTTGCGGGAGGCAGCAGAGGCAGCCGACGACGGACTGGCGAGGGATTGAGCCGAGGCTTACTTTCAGAGGCGTCCGGAGCCGATCCGGGGCGGCCAAGGTATTGTGACAGGACCGTAATGGTCCGGTGACGAGGTGGCCTTGATCCGACCAAAAAGCCGTTGTGTGGTGCCCCGCGTCGGGGTGAAGCGGGCCGAATGTTGCGAAACGTTGCCGGCCGTTAGAAGGGATCACGGATAATGCGCAAACATGCTGGCTTCTTCCTCGGGACGGTTGCGGGAGCGTGTCTCACCCTGCTCGTGGCCTCGCCGCAGGGGGCGCATCTGTTCGCGGTCGCCAATGCCGCCGCGCATTCCGATAACACCTATTCGCAGCTCAACCTGTTCGGCGAGGTGTTTGAGAAGATCAAGACCGACTACGTCGAGAAGCCCGAGGACTCCAAGCTGGTCGAGGGCGCGATCAACGGCATGATCTCCTCGCTCGATCCGCACTCCCGCTACATGAACGAGAAGGGCTGGGCGGAGATGCAGGAGACCACCCACGGCGAGTTCGGTGGATTGGGCATCGAGGTCACGATGGAAGACGGCCTCGTCAAGGTGGTGGCGCCGATCGACGATACGCCGGCCTCGCGCGCCGGCATCATGTCCGGCGACGTGATCACCTCGATCGACGACGATCAGATCCAGGGCATGACACTCGACCAGGCCGTCAACAAGATGAAGGGCGCGCCGAACAGCTCGATCCGGCTGAAGATCATCCGCAAGGACGCCGACAAGCCGATCGAGGTTTCGATCACCCGCGAGATCATCCGGGTCCGTCCGGTCAAGTTCCACGCCGAGGGCGGCGACATCGGCTATATCAGGATCACCTCGTTCAACGAGCAGACCACCGAGGGCCTGCGCAAGGCGATCACCGAGATCCAGAAGGAGATCCCGCAGGACAAGCTCGTGGGCTATGTCGTCGATCTCCGCAATAATCCCGGCGGCCTGCTCGACCAGGCGGTGTCGGTGACCTCGACGCTGATGCAGCGCGGCGAGGTCGTCTCGACCCGCGGCCGCAATCCGGAAGAGACCCAGCGCTTCACTGCCCATGGTGGCGACATGACCAAGGGCAAGCCGCTCGTTGTGCTGATCAATGGCGGCTCGGCGTCGGCCTCCGAGATCGTCGCCGGCGCGCTGCACGACCATAAGCGTGCGACCCTGATCGGCACCCGCTCGTTCGGCAAGGGCTCGGTGCAGACCATCATTCCGCTCGGCGCCGGCAATGGCGCGCTGGCGCTGACCACCGCGCGCTACTTCACGCCGTCGGGCCATTCGATCCAGGCGCTCGGCATCAAGCCCGACATCGAGGTGCTGCAGGACGTGCCGGACGAGTTCAAGACCCGCTCCGAGATCAAGGGCGAGGCCTCGATGCGCGGCCATCTCTCCGCCGAGGGCGCCGAGCAGACCGGCTCGCAGTCCTACGTGCCGCCGGACGAGAAGAACGACAAGGCGCTGGCCGCCGCCTTTAACCAGCTCCGCGGTGTCACCATCAACGCCGATGCCAAGAATGTCGATGCGAAGAGCGCCGACACCAAGACCGCGCAGAAGCGGCCGGTGCCGAACTAGGCGGTGCGGGCGATCGGCTTGCGCCGGCGCGTGGTGCCGGCGCCCGCGGCCGGGCCGCGGCGGTGCCCGGCCAGCAGCTCGCGGATCTGCGCCGCGGGCTTCGGCGGGCTGAACAGGTAGCCCTGCATTTCCGAACAGCCGAGCTCGCGCAGCAATTGCTGCTGCTGCGCGGTCTCGACGCCTTCGGCGGTCGTCGTCATGCTGCGTTCGGCGGCGATGTTGACCACCGCCTCGACGATGCCGGCCGAGCCCTGCGGATCGGCGATGTCGGTGACGAAGCAGCGGTCGATCTTGATCTTGTCGAACGGGAAGCGCTTCAGATAGCTCAGCGACGAATAGCCGGTGCCGAAATCGTCGAGCGCGATCCGGATGCCGATGGCGCGGAGCTGATGCAGCGCTGCCAGCGCAGTCTCGTCGTCGCGGATCAGCACCGCCTCGGTGATCTCGAGCTCCAGCCGGCCTGCCGACAGCCCCGATGCCGCGAGCGCCGCGATCACCTTGAGCGCCAGCGTGCCGCT
>CALRXG020000675.1:0-3598 GCA_943372075.1 Bordetella parapertussis
CGGCGAATTCAAGGGATTTGGGGCGCTGCCATTCGCCCTCCCCCTGGAGGGCAGGGCGATCGCATATGGCTATCGACCACGACGACGTGAAAACGTCGATGACAAAAGCACGCATGCCATATGCCCTCTGGGCGAGCGTGCGTCTGCGAAATTTCGGAATATCGGAAGAATATTCCTGAGTTGCCCGACGTGTCAAGTAACCCGGGCGAACGCCGGCCACTGGCTGCTTTGCATGGGGTTGTTTTCGATGTTTTGGCAGCGCGCCTCCCCCGCGAACGCCCGCGGGGGAGGATAAGACCGTCCTACGCCGCGGCGGTCGGGAAGGTGTAGTCCTTGAACTGGTCGCGCAGCGCCGTCTTCAGGATCTTGCCAGTCGCGGTGTGTGGAATGCCCTCGACGAAGGCGACGTCGTCGGGCATCCACCATTTGGCGATCTTGCCGTCCATGTACTTCAGGATGTCCTCGCGCGTGGCATTCTGGCCCTGCTTGAGCTGCACGATCAGCAGCGGCCGCTCATCCCATTTGGGGTGGTGGACGCCGATCACGGCCGCTTCCGCAACCGCCGGATGGCCGACCGCGAGGTTCTCGAGATCGATCGAGGAGATCCATTCGCCGCCGGACTTGATGACGTCCTTGGAGCGGTCGGTGATCCGCATGTAGCCATGCTCGTCCATCGTCGAGACGTCGCCGGTGTCGAAGAAGCCGGCATCGTCGAGAATGTTGGCATCGACCCGGAAGTAGGCCTTGGCGATCGCGGGGCCCGAGACCTTGAGGCGGCCGAAGGTCTTGCCGTCCCACGGCAGCTCCTTGCCGGCATCGTCGGTGATCTTCATCTCGACGCCGAACGGCGGATAGCCCTGGGTCTGCAGGATGTCGAGCCGCTCCTCGCCGGTGCGTTCCGAGAACGGCGGCTTCAGCGTGGCGAGCGTGCCGAGCGGACTCATCTCGGTCATGCCCCAGGCGTGGCGCACCTGGGTGCCCATGTCGAGGAACGCCTTGATCATCGAACGCGGCATCGCCGAACCGCCGCACACCACCATCTGCAAATCCGGCAGCTTGACGTTGTTGGCGGCCATGTATTGCAGCAGCATCAGCCACACCGTCGGCACACCCGCGGTGTGGGTGACCTTCTCGGTCGACAGCAACTCGTAGACCGAAGCGCCGTCGAGCTTAGGGCCGGGCATCACGAGCTTGGTGCCCATCGAGGGGGCGGAGAAGGCGATGCCCCAGCTGTTGGCATGGAACAAGGGCACCACCGGAAGCATTGTGTCCGAGGCGGAGGTGCCGAGGGCGTCCTTCGAGTTGGCCATCAACGCGTGCAACACGTTGGACCGATGCGAATACAGCACACCCTTGGGATCGCCCGTCGTGCCGGATGTGTAGCACATCGCAGCCGCGGTGTTCTCGTCGAAGGTCTTCCATTCGAACTTGCCGTCGGAGGCCGCAATCCAGTCCTCATAGGCGACCGCGTTCTTCAGCGTGGTCTGCGGCATATGCGCCTTGTCGGTCAGCACCACGAAGCGCTCGACGCTCGGCAGCTGGCTCGCGATCTTCTCCAGCACGGGAACGAAGGTGAGGTCGGTGATGACGATGCGATCCTGGGCGTGATTGACGATCCAGGCGATCTGCTCCGGGAACAACCGCGGATTGACCGTATGGCAGATCGCGCCGATCCCCATGATCCCGTACCAGACCTCGAGGTGGCGCCAGGTGTTCCAGGCGATGGTGGCGACGCGATCGCCGAGCTTGATGCCGTCGCGTTCCAGGCTCTGCGAGACCTTCAGCGCACGGGCGTGGATTTCGGCGTAGGTGGTGCGATGGATGGGGCCTTCGACGGACCGGGTCACCACTTCCTGCGTGCCGTGATATTTGGCGGCGTGCTCAATAATCTTGTGGCACAGCAGGGGCCAATCTTGCATCAAGCCAAGCATACGCAATTCCCTCCTCAATCCTCGCGCATGATCCACCGGCATCTTGGACGGCCGGCAGTAAAATCATGGAATTGACATGAACTGTAGCGCGGAGAAAGCAAGCCGAAAATGGCCTGCTGGCGCGTTTCGTCGCGGGAGCGCGGCAATGGTTACCGCTGCCGCGGCGCTGTTTTGCCTTGGCATGCAAGCGGGCTCTGCGGCGGCCGCCCGCGGCTCTCCGAGCTTTCCCTGGGACGATCTGTTCGGCATCCGGCCGCAAAGGGCGCACAAGGCGGTCCGCCGCGTCAATGTGCCCCTGCCGAAGCCACGCCCGGCGGAGGCACCCGCGGCAGCTGAGGCGCCTGCCGTCGTCGAGCCGGCGCCGTCCACCGCGGCCGGGACACATCCCCATGCCGCGCCCGCCGAGGCCGCGAAGCCGCCCGAGACGGCCAGGCCGGCTGAAGCCGTCAAGCCGGCCGAGCCTGCCAAGCCGCAGGCTTCGGCCTGCCGGCAGGCCCTCACCGAGGACATCGCGATCGCGCCCAGCATCCCGGATATCCATGGCGCTGGCGGCTGCGGCGGCGAGGACCTGGTGCGACTCGAGGCCATCGTGCTTCCGGACAGACGCAAGGTCGCGGTCAAGCCGGCGGCGATCCTTCGCTGCAAGATGGCGAGTGCGGTCGTCGACTGGGTCCGCACCGACATCGCGCCACTGGCCGAGAGGCTTGGCGGCGGGATCAGCAATCTCGACAATTTCGACTCGTTCGAGTGCCGTGGCCGCAATCGCGTCGCCGGCGCGCAACTCTCCGAACACGGCCGCGCCAATGCGCTCGATGTGCGCGCCTTCGGGCTCGCCAACGGCAAGTCGATTTCGCTGACCGATCGCAGCGTGCCGCGTGATCTGCGCGAGGCCGTGCTGCATTCGGTCTGTGCCCGCTTCTCGACGGTGCTCGGTCCGGGCTCGGACTGGTACCATGAGGACCACATCCATCTCGACTTGATCGAGCGTCGCAACAATTATCGGATCTGCCAGTGGAACGTGTACGACCCGCTGCCGCAGGTCGCGCCGCTGTTGCCGGCCGGGCGCCCCGAGGAGGCTCCGCCGCGCGAGGTCGCCGCGAAATCGGACGCGTCCAAGCCGGACCCATCCAGGGCCGACCACGGCAAGGCCGACGAGCCGGATGCAGCGAAATCAGATGATGCGACGCCGCCCGAAGGCGCGGCCGAGACCAAGCCCCAGCCAACAAAAAAGCGCCGGCAAAGCCGGCGCCTTTGATCGCGATTGCGATGCAATTCGGATCAGTAGGTGACGTTCGAGCCGCCCTGCAGCGCCATCTGCGGCTTGTAGGGCGAGTCGCCGTGCTTCGGCTCCAGCACCACGACGATGGTGCCGAGCTTGACGCGGTTGTAGAGGTCGATGACGTCCTCGTTGGTCATGCGGATGCAGCCGGAGGAGATCGAGGAGCCGATGTATTCCGGCTGGTTGGTGCCGTGGATACGGAACAGCGTGTCCTTGCCGCCCGAGTAGAGATACATCGCGCGCGAACCCATCGGATTGTCCGGGCCGGGGGCCACAAAGGTCGGAACGCCCAAGCGCGAGATTTCGCCGGGGGTCGGGTGCCAGGCCGGCCACTCGGTCATGCTGCCGACCTTGGCAATGCCGGACCAGGCCATGGCTTCTTCGCCGA
>CALRXG020000676.1:0-3592 GCA_943372075.1 Bordetella parapertussis
CGCCAGTGCGCTCCCGCAGCAGATCGGCGACCTCGGTCAAGCCGAACTGCAACGCGTAGCGGTAGGCGCTGACCCCGCCGGGTGTCGTGATGCGCGGGTTCGCGCCGGCGTCGAGCAGCGTCGCGATACAACGACGCGACCGCCGCCGCCGGATCGCCCACATCAGCGGCGATCCGCAATCGGTCAGCGGCGCATTGCGTGCCGGTTCGTTGGGATCGCCGCCGTGCCGCAGCAGCAATTCGAGCGCCGCTACGTTCTCGTCATCCAGCACCTTGTACATCGCGTTGGTGCCGGTGATCCGCGCGCCATGCTCGAGCAGCGCGCCTGTCGTCACAAAGCCTTCCAGCGAATGGTACAGCGATTCATTGTCGTTCGGATTGGCGCCGGCCTCGAGCAACAGCCGGGTCAGTGCGAGATCGTGGTTCTGTCCGGCCGCGCCGTACAGCGCTGACAGCGGATTGCTGTCATCGGGTGCATCGAGAGTTCCGGGCGGCCAGCGGCTGCTGATGTGCTGGTCGGGGTCGGCGCCGGCCTCGAGCAGCAGGCGCGCGCAGCCATGCAGCCGGGACTGAAACTCCGGAATCTGCAGCAGGCTGGAATGCGTGACCGCGACCAGCGGCGGCAGTTTGAGCGGGCCACCGGGACGATTGACCCAGCTGGGATCATCGGTCGCGGCTCGTCGTATCGTCTCCTCGTCACCGACGGCGCAGGCGAGATAGGGATCATCGGCCACGAGGCCTGGATCCTCCGCGAGCACGCGTACGGCGACGCGCGGATGCGCCCGATCGCTGGTGCCATCAAGGTCAGCCGCATAGACCAGCTGCAGCCAGCGCCGCACGCGATCGGCCTTGCCCTTGCCGGGCGGCAGCTGCGCCTCGACGTAGCGCCGCAGATCGGGCCATGAGGAAAAGCCAAGGTCGCGCGCCACGCAGGACTGCGCATCGTGGAGCCGCAGATCGAGCGCGGCGATGTCAGCGTCGCTGCGCCCGGCGGCCGTGGGCAGCGCCTGCCGGAAGCGGGCGTATGCCTCGGGCGCTTGCCGCCGGTAAAGGCGGATCAGTTCCTTGGCCTGCTTCTTCAGATGTTCGAGATTCAATCGCGCGGGCGATCGGTCCATGGAAACCTCCGTGCATCAGAGGCCGATGGTCCACAAAACCGGCTGCACAAAGGCTTGGTTGGCTGCATGTCAGGTGCAAGTGGGTTCAACCCTTCCCGTGGACCCGGGCGCGGCTTGCACCGCGGATGCAAGGATATGGATCGCCGCTGCGACGGTCAACCCACCGCTCCATGGCAGGCCCGTGACAATTGGACGAGGCCGCGCCGCTGGCCTATAGGTCGGCGCATGCGATTGAAAACCAGCATTTGGGTCGCGGCTTATTTGCGCCGCTGCCAGACCGAGGGCGTGTTCGGCGCGGTCCGCAAGAAGGGCGCCGAAGAGGCCGGCGCCGTCTTCGTCAAGGTGGCGCTGATGGACGGCAACGCGATGTTGTATGCCCCCGCGCCGCAGACGGTCTATGACGACAGTCGTCCGGTCGAACGGCTGTTCGTACCGACGGCGACGCAGCCGGTGTCCGAGCCGTCGGTCGAGGAGCGGTTGACCAGGGAGCTTCGCTTCGATCCCGACGCGTGGATCGTCGAGACCGAGGATCGCGCCGGACGGCACTTTCTCGATCTGGCGAAGAGCTAACTTCCAGATTTCTGATTGCGGATCGCCGGTGCGCTGCCGGGCTGTACGGCCGGTCGCGCCTGCGTCGGTGCGGCTCGCACGCGATGGCGCTCGTCATCATAGAGCGACGAGCGATATTTGGCGCGGGCCACCGCCATGGTCGAGCCGCGCCATGCCGCCAACATCACCAGCGCGGAGCGCTCGCTGAGCCGATCATACAGGCGCGACAACCGGTAGACATAGTTGACCGACGAGCCGGCTTCCGGATTGAGGAACATCAGGATGCGCTGGAACGCGGCGCTCGACATTTCAAGCGCCCGCATCGCGCAGGCGAGCGGCTCCCCACCGGGATCGTTGACCACCTCGGCGGCGATCCGCGACGGCAGGATCAACGCCTCGCCGAGCTCGAGCGTGAAATTGTCGATGTCCTCGGCAAACGCCGCCATCTCCAGGATATGGATCGCGCGCGCGGCACGTGCGGCCGGGATTCGCGCCGCGGCCTTCAGCGGCGTCTCCTGCAGATTGTGCAGGATCTGTGCGCGCTCCTTGGCGTTGGCAGCAAAGAACATGTCGGAGATTTCGGCGGCATCGGTCGGCCGCATCGCGAGGCTCGCCGCCATTCGCAACTCGGCTTCGGTCGGGGACCTGGCGGACTGCGTCGACGGCGCCGCCGCGGGAACTACAGCGGCGGCCGGCACAGGCTGGTCGGGATCAGCGCGTCGCAGGCCGAGCTTGTCCATGATCCCGGCAGGCGTCGCCGGATAGATCGCCAGCCGCGCGCGGACCGCAGCACGGGTCGCGTCATCGACCTCGTCGATCAGACGCGACGTCAGCTCGACGAACTGACGCTCTTCATCCCTAGAGTGCGCGCTCGCCTGCACATAGAGGTCGGTCAGGACACGCAGCAAAGTGGGGCGGATGTCGACGCCCTCACGGCGCGAGAGCGTCATCAGCCCATCGAAACCAGGAAATAGCGGAGCTGCGCTCATCTCGGGCGTACGCGACTTGCCAGTAAGATTCGGTTTGAAAAACCCTGTGGCAACGAGCCTACGCAGGCTGCTTTAAGAGGTGGTTAAGGAAAACAAGCCGTGAAGGCCTATGCTCGAATTTGCGTGTCCCATAAGGCACAGCGCCATATCCGTAACCGTCCGTAGCGGCCGGTTAAGATGCCGTTAACCATACACGTTCTTAACTCGGCGGGCGCGGGGCAAATCATGTCCGTGCGGGGCCAGAGAGAACGGAACATGGGCACCATCGTTGAGTTTCCGGCGGATGCGGCTGCGCGGCGGCCAGGCATGGCCGGTGCTGCCGGCGAAGGCATGGGGACCGTGCTGATCCTTCCCGTCGTGCGGATCGAACGAACGACCGAGGAGACCGGCGGTGGTCGCGGACCGGAGCAGGGGACTGCGCAGGGCCGCCGTCGCCGTCGCCGCTCCTGACCGCGGACATCGTGCGATGCCGGAGCTTGCGCAGCGGACCGCGGGTCGGCGGTCACTTCCGGCGCTGATCCTGCTGCTGGCGGGCTCGGCGCTCGCAGGCTGTAGCGGCGGCGATTTCGGCCGCACCCGCGCCGATTTCCGCAATGACGACATGCATCGCTGGATGGGCGCGGAGGCGACCGGCAGCATCGGCAAGAAGGCCTCGCAGTTCCAGCTCACCGAACAAGAACGTCAGCTGCGCGATCTCGCCTATCAATTCATCGAGCCGCCGCTGTCGCGGCCGGCGTGGAAGAGCGTGTTCGGCGACTACCAGCCGCTGCCTGCGCCCTGGCGGCAGAAGGTCGTGTTCGATCGCACCGCCTATGGCCGCAATCTGATCGACGAGCCGCATCGTTCCTTTGCCTCGCGCTATTCGCTGCTGATCGACGAGGTGCGCGACGACATCACCCGGTTCGAGCCGTTCTTCGCCACCGCGATCCAGGTGATC
>CALRXG020000677.1:0-3582 GCA_943372075.1 Bordetella parapertussis
CGGCTCTCGGTGCGGCGCTGCGCCTCGCTGAAGGAGGCGACCACCTTCACCACGAGCCCGCTTCTGATGAATCCGGACGATCGCGCCCGCTACGGCCGGGTCGAGAATGCGGCGCGGCTGTCGCGCTACGGCGGCGACTGCTACTCCTATTGCATGCTGGCAGCCGGCCATCTCGACCTCGTGATCGAGACCGGGCTGAAATCCTACGACATCGCCGGCCTGATCCCGATCGTCACCGGCGCCGGCGGCGTCGTCACCACCTGGGACGGCAAGCCGGCGCAAGCCGGCGGCCGCATCATCGCGGCCGGCGACCCGCGCGTGCACGAAGCCGCGATGAAGCTGCTCAACGCATGATGCCCTGGCCCGCTCTCTCGGCGGCCTGATGTCTTGAGTTGCCGGGCGATCGATCTGCGCCCATCCTGATCGCAACCAGAAACGTCAGGGATGAGCGACATGACAATGCGCGGCAGGCTGGTGGCAGCCCTTCTCCTGCTTTTCGCGCCCGTTGCGACGTCGGCCCAGGAATTCCCGGCGAAGCCGATCCGGCTGATCGTGCCGTTCCCGCCGGGCGGCCCGAACGACATCATCGCGCGGGTGATCGGACAGAAGATGTCCGAACTGACGAAGCAGCCGATCATCGTCGACAACCGCGCCGGTCAGGGCGGCGTGCTCGGCACCGATGCGGTCGCAAAGGCGGCGCCCGACGGCTACACGGTCGCGATCGCGAGCGCCGGCGCGCTGGCGATCAGCCCGAGCATGGAGAAGGTCGCCTACGACACGCTCAAGGATCTCGCGCCGGTGACGCTGGTCGCCAGCGTGCCCGAGATGCTGGTCGTCGCCACCGACGTGCCCGCGAAGAACATGAGCGAGCTCGTTGCGCTCGCCAAGGCGCAGCCGGGCAAGCTCAACTTCGCCTCCTCCGGCCCCGGCAGCCTGCCGCATCTGGCCTGCGAATTGTTCAAGCTGACCGCGAAGATCGACATCGTGCACGTGCCCTATCGCGGCGCGGCGCCGGCGGTGAACGATCTGTTGGGCCAGCAGGTGCAGATGACCTTCCTCGACCTGCCGGTGATCCTGCCGCAGATCAAGGCCGGCGCATTGCGGCCGATCGCGCTCGGTGGCCGCGAGCGCGCGCCAACCGCGCCCGATGTGCCGACCACGGCAGAGGTCGGGATGCCCGACCTGATCATCGAGAACTGGTACGGCATGGTCGCGCCCGCGGGAACACCACCGACGATCGTCGTCAAACTGAACAAGATCGCGACCGAGGCGATGGCCGATCCGACGGTCAAGGCAAAACTCGCCGAGCAGGGCCTGACGCTGGTCGGCGACACGCCGGAGCATTTCCGCGACTTCATCGCCGCCGACATCAAGAAATGGGCGAAGGTGATCCAGGACGCCGGCGTGCTGACCACAAAGTAGAATTAGTAATCAAGCCGCCCGCGCAGCTCCTCGAACGGGATCATGACGTGCTTGCGAAACGGCGGGCGCTGCTGCAGACGCTGATACCAGCGCTCGACCGCCGGCAGCGCCGGCCGCTCGATCTCGAGCTCGAAATAGCGATAGAGCGAGGTGCCGGCGGTGATGTCCGCGAGCGACAGCGTCTCGCCGAGCAGGAAGGGCCTGGCTTCGAGCAGCCGTTCGAGCTTGCCAAAATGCTGCTCACAGCGGGCGAGCGCCGTCTTGATCGCCGGCCAATTGCGTTGCGCCTCGGGGGTGCGGAAGAATCCCCAGAACACGCCGCCGAGAAAATCCGGCTGCAATGCGGTCTGCGACCAGTCCATCCAGCCGTCGACCCGCGCCCGGACAACGGGATCGTCGGACCAGAAGTGGCCGTTGCCACGGCGTGCTGCGAGGTAACGCAGGATGGCGTGGGATTCCCAGACCGTCGCGTCGTCATCCCTGATGACGGGCACGCGGCCATGCGGGTTCATCGCCAGGAATGCCGGCGCATCGAGCCCGCCGAATGCACCGCCGGCATCGATGTGCTGATGCGGCAGATCGAGCTCGCCGATCAGCCACATCACCTTCTGCACGTTGAACGAGCTGCGTCGTCCCCAGACCTTGAGCATGGCGCTCTCCCGCTTCCGTCAGCGCTGCGCCTCGGCGCGCAAATATTCCACGAGCTGCTTGGCGGCGCGCGGCAGCGCCTTGAAACTGCGGGCGCAGATCGTCAGCCGGCGATTGGCCCAGGCGTCGCGGATTCTTATCGTCGTGATCGGCATCGCCGCCGCGCAGCGCCGGGCCGCGGTTTCCGGGATCACGGCAATGCCGACATCGGCAGCGACCATCTGGCAGATTGCGTCGAAGCCGCGCAGGCGGGCGCGGAAGCGCAGCCGCGCACCGAGCTTTGCCGCGTGGCGGGAAATATGGACCTGCAGCGCCGAGGTCGCGGTGAGGCCGACGAAATCGCGGCCGACCACCTCCTGGAAGTCGATCTGGCGGCGGTTGCCGAGATCGCTGCGCCGCGGCGCCACCAGCATCAGGCGGTCCTCGCTGAACAGGAAGCGCTCGACGCTGTCGGGCAGCGCATGCTCGGCGGCAAAGCCGAGATCGGCGGCGCCGCTCGCGATCGCGGTCGCGATATCGGTGCTCTCACGCTCCTCGACATCGACGCTGATATCGGGATGCTCGTGCAGGAACGCAGCGAGCGCGCGCGGCAGATGCTCCGACAGGCCCGAGGTGTTGGCGAGCAGCAGCACGTTGGCGCGGACGCCGCTGGCATAGGCGGCGAGATCGCTCTGCAGCGCCTCGACATTGTGGATCACGATGCGGGCATGGCCGAGCAGGCTTTCGCCGGCCGCCGTCAACTCGACGCCGCGGCGGCCGCGCTTGAGCAGCGCGACGCCGAGCGCTTCTTCGAGACCCTTGATGCGCTCGCTGGCCGAGGCCAGCGCAAGATTTGCGCGCGCCGCGCCCTGCGTGATACTGCGCGCATCGGCAACCGCGATGAACAATTGCAAGTCGATCAGATCGAACCGCATGATTTTTCCGCCCCGGCCTTCGGATCGCGCGAAGGCTAACTCCGTAACCTCCAGATTGTGCCGATCGCGTCGATCGGTCAATGTCCCGCCATGGTCGACCATCTCCTGATCTTCATCGCTTTCGCCTTCCTGCTCGCCGGCTTCGTCAAGGGTACGCTCGGCCTCGGTCTGCCGACGGTCGCGATGGGGCTGTTGGCAACCACGATGGCGCCGGGGCAGGCGATCGCGATCGTGATCGTGCCGGCGATCGTGACCAACATCTGGCAGACCTTCGTCGGCCCCTATCTGCGCGACATCATCAAGCGGCTGTGGCCGCTGATGCTCGGCACGGTGGCCGGCATCTGGATCAATGCCGGGCTGTTGACCGGGCCTTACGCCGCCTACGGCACCGTGGTGCTCGGTATCCTGCTGGTGATCTACGCAATCGTCGGCCTCAGCCGGTTCAAACTCAAGGTCGCGCGGCGCCACGAGAAATGGGTCGGTGGCATCGTCGGCGTCATCACCGGGATGATATCGGCCGCGACCGGCGTGCAGGTCATTCCGTCGATGCCGTTCATGCAGGCGATCGGCATGGACAAGGACGAACTCGTTCAGGCGC
>CALRXG020000678.1:0-3582 GCA_943372075.1 Bordetella parapertussis
GCGAACGCCTTGCCATCCGACCGCTCGATCGTGATGGCCATTACGGCATCTACTTCGCCAGCTGGCAGGTCGCATCGATCGACTTGACCAGTGACCAACCCGTCAGTCATGTGTCCGAACAGGTGTCAGCCATGTCTCCGGACTAAACAGAAAGCGGATGATCCAGTACTCCAGAGACGGCAGTGATCAATTGATGGGCCGCGGCGTACTGGATACCCGCATTCGCGGGTATGACAGATTAGCTTGTGGCTACCCCGCCAGGAAAAACTCCCGCAGCAGCTTCGCCGTCGCGTCCGGCGCTTCCTCGGTCAGGAAATGCCCTGAATCGACCGGCGCGCCGCTGACATTGGTCGCCCAGTTCTTCCAGGTGTCGAGCGGGGTCGTCGCCGCGCTCGCAACCCCGGCGTCGCCCCATAATGCCAGCATCGGGATCGTGATCTTGTTGCCGGCGTCGACATCGGCCTTGTCGATCTCGTAATCGGCATAGGCGCCGGCGCGGTAATCCTCGCACATCGCATGGATGCGGGCGGGATCGCGGAACGGCGCGAGGTAATGCTTGAGCGCGCGCGGATCGATCGCATCGAGCGTCTTGCTCTTGGTCTGGCTCGCCATCTTCTCCTTGAGGAAGAACTCGCCATTGTTGGAGATCAGCGTCTCCGGCAACGGATAGGGCTGCGCCAGGAACGCCCAGTGGTAGATCTTCAGCGCCGACAGGCGATTGAGCTTCTGCCAGTAATCATAGGTCGGTGCGATATCGAGCACCGCGAGCCTCGACAACCGGCCAGGATGATCGAGCGCCAGCCGGTACGACACCCGGCCGCCACGATCGTGCCCGGCGAGCGCGAAATGCACATGGCCGAGCTGCTCCATGACTTCGACCATGGTCTTCGCCCAGGCCCGCTTGGTGTAGGGCGTGTGATCCTTGTCGCTGTCAGGCATGTCGGACCAGCCATAGCCCGGCAGGTCGGGAATGATCAGCGTGAACTTGTCGTCGAGCTTCGGCGCGACCTGGTGCCACATCACATGGGTCGAGGAGAAGCCGTGCAGCAGCAACAGCGGCGGGCCGTTGCCGCCGACGCGGGCGAAGACGCGGCCCTGCGAGGTGTTGATCCAGTTGGCCTCATAGCCGGGAAAAAGATCAGCGAGATCAGACATCGGCGGCTCCTGCCCTGGCGCGGCGCGCTGCTTCAAACTTTGTTTGGCGTTGCCGCTGGCTTGGGTGGGGTTTATGCCATCGGGAAGCCCAGCCAACAACAACATGAAACGAGGAAGTGCCATGTCGATCGACTTCGAGATTCCCGCTGAAGCCAAGGCGATCCGCGAGAAGGTCCGCAAATTCGTGCATGACGAGTGCATTCCGGCGGAGAAGGAACTCGACACCAAGCCGCTTGCCGAGGTGCTGGGGCCGCTGCGGAAGAAGGCCCGCGCGCAGGGCCTGTGGTGCCCGTTCGTGCCAAAGGAGTATGGCGGTATGGGCCTCGGCCCGCTGGCCAACGCACTGGTGCAGATGGAGCTCGGTGAGAGCATGCTCGGCGCGCTCTCGATGAACACGCAAGGCCCCGACGATGCCTCGATGATGACGATCCTGGCGCACGGCACCGAGTACCAGAAGGAAAAATTCCTCAAGCCGCTGCTGAACGGCGAGAAGCGCATCTGCTTCTCGATGACCGAGAAAGCCGCCGGCGCCGACGCCACCGGCATGCAGACCACGGCAGTGAAGGACGGCAACGAGAACTACATCCTCAACGGCGAAAAGTGGTTCTCCTCGTCGGCGAGCGTCGCCGATATGGCACTCGTGATGGCGAAGACCGATCCGAACGCGCCGCGCCACAAGCAATACTCGACCTTCATCGTCGAGTTGCCCAATCCCGGCTATCGCATCAAGCGCAACGTCGCCAACATGGCGATCGAGGGCCCCCATGACGACGTGATCCATGGCGGTCACTCCGAGATCGAGATCAAGGACCTGAAGGTGTCGGCCGACAATCTGCTCGGCGGTGAAGGCAACGGCTTCAACATGGGCCAGCACCGCCTCGCCTATGGCCGGCTGCGCCACGGGATGCACAACGTCGCCAAGGCGCAGCGCGCGCTCGACATGGCAGCAGCGCACGTCACCAAGCGCTCGACCTTCGGCCAGCTGCTGGCCGACCGCCAGGCGGTGCAGTTCATGCTCGCCGACTGCGCCAGCGAGCTCTATATCGGCCGGCTGATGCTGCTGCATATCGCCTACAAGGCGGAGAAGGGCCTCGACATCCGCCAGGAGAACTCGATCGCCAAGATCTTCCACGCCCACATGGTGCACAAGGTGATCGACACCGCGATCCAGCTGCACGGCGCGCTCGGCTTCAGCCAGGATACGCCGCTGGCCAAATGGTACACCCAGGTGCGCTCGCAGCGGCTGGTTGACGGCCCCGACGAGGTGCACAAGTGGAAGATCGGCAAGAACGTTATCAAGGCGTTCCGCGAGCACGGCACCACGGCGTCGGCGGCAGGCGGGGATTTGCTCTAGTCACCGTCATTGCGTGCGAAGCGAAGCAATCCACTTCTCTATACGGGGATAGATGGATTGCTTCCGCCTTCGCTCCTCGCAATGACGACGCGGGTTAGGCCTTCGGCTTCTCCACCTCCACCGCCTGCCAGGCGATGTCGCGGCGGCAGAATCCGTCCGGCCATTTGATCCGATCGACGGCCTGATAGGCGAGGTCGCGCGCCTTGGTGACGGTCTTGGCCATCGCGCAGACGTTCAGCACGCGACCTCCGTTGGCAAGAACCGCACCGTCCTTGACCACCGTGCCGGCGTGGAAGATCTCGACGCCCTCGACCTTGGCGGCATCATCGAGGCCGTCGATCCGGGTGCCCTTGGCGTAGTCGCCGGGATAACCCTTCGCGGCCATCACCACGGTCAGCGCCGGGTCCGGGTACCAGCGCAGATCGAAATTCTTCAACTGCCCGTCGATCGAGGCGAGCAGCGCCGGCACGATGTCGGACACCATCCGCAGCATCAGCACCTGGCACTCGGGATCGCCGAACCGGACATTGTACTCGAACAGCTTCGGGCCCTCCGCAGTCAGCATCACGCCGGCATAGAGCACGCCCTTGAACGGGATGCCGCGGCTCTTCATCCCGGCGACCGTCGGCAGGATGATGCGTGCCACGATCTGGTCGTGGATCTCAGGCGTCACGAACGGCGTCGGCGAATAGGCGCCCATGCCGCCGGTGTTCGGGCCTTCATCGTGATCGAACACCCGCTTGTGGTCCTGCGCGGTCGCGAGCGGGATCGCGGTCTCGCCGTCGCACAGCGCGAAGAAGCTGATCTCGCGGCCCGAGAGGAATTCCTCGATCACGACCTCGGCGCCGGCCGAGCCGAACGCGCCTTCGAACATCATCGCGACAGCAGCTTCCGCTTCAGGCAACGTCTGCGCCACCACAACGCCCTTGCCGGCGGCGAGCCCGTCCGCCTTGACCACGATCGGCGCGCCCTGGGCGCGGACGTAAGCCAGCGCATCCCTGGCATTGTCGAAGCGGCGATAGGCGCCGGTCGGAATGTTGAATTCGTTGCAGAGGTCCTTGGTGAACCCCTTG
>CALRXG020000679.1:0-3570 GCA_943372075.1 Bordetella parapertussis
GTAGAAATCCCTGATATTGCCGAGCCGGTTGGTCCACTCGCTGATCGTCGCCCATTCGCGCGAGGTCCGCTTGATGCCCGAGAGGATCACGGTGACGCCGAGCTCGGCCAGTTCCTGGAAGGCCTCTGCGACCAGCCTTGCGCCGGCGCGCGTCGTCGCGGTGACGCGGCGCAGGTCGAAGATCACGAATTCGGGCCGCGGGCTGCCGGCGAGCCGTCGCGAGACATAGTCGACGTTGGAGAGCGACAGCGTGCCGACCAGTTCGATCACGCGCACCTCCTGGAAGTGCCTGGCCAGGATGTCCTGCTCCTGCGGCCGGCGCACGCGGCGCGACGGGTTCTTGCCGATGTTGTAGTCGGCGATGATGCTGTGGCGGGCGTCGTCGCTGCGGTTCAGCATGTGCAGGTCGTAATGCGCCGACAGCGCTTCGCAGACCTTGATGCCGCGCACGCTGTTGCCGTGCTTGTCGAGCTTCGGCGAGTAGCTGCCGAGCCCGAGCCGCGCCGGCAGCGCCGCCAGGATGCCGCCGCCGACGCCGCTCTTGGCGGGGATTCCGACGCGGTAGATCCATTCGCCGGCATAGTCATACATGCCCGACGAGGTCATCACCGAGAGCGTGCGCGCGATCGCGTAGGGCGTCACGACCTGTTCGCCGGTCAAGGGATTGATGCCGCGGTTGGCGAGCGTCGCCGCCATCACGGCGGTGTCGCGCGCGGTGACCAGGATGGCGCATTGCCGGAAATAGACGTCGAGCACGGCGGGCACGTTCTCGGTGATCACGCTGTTGGTGCGCAGCAGGTATCCGATCGCCCGGTTGCGGTCGCCGGTGGCGCTCTCGGAGGCATAGACCGCCTCGTCGACGTCGAGCTCGCGGCCAGCGAAGCGGCCGAGCGCGTGGCGGATATAGTCGAACGCGCCGTCGCCCTTGTCGGCATGGAGCAGGCCGGAGCAGGCGATCGCACCGGCATTGACCATCGCGTTGAACGGATGGTTGTCGGCATTGAGCCGGATCGAATTGAAGGGGTCGCCGGACGGTTCGACGCCGATCACGCTCTCCACCCGCTCGGCCCCCAGAGTGTCGAGAGCCAGCGCGAACACGAACGGCTTGGACATCGACTGGATGGTGAAGGGCACGCGGCTATCGCCGACCTCGTAGACGTGGCCGTCCAGCGTCGCAAGGCTGATGCCAAAATGGGCAGGATCGGCCTTGCCGAGCTCGGGAATGTAGTCGGCCACCGCGCCGGCGGTCTCGGTGAGGAAATCTGCGCAACAAGTGTGCAGAAACCGCAGCAGCGGCGGCTTCGAGCTGGACCAGGCCGTGGTGGTGGCGGTGACGGGAGGCGGCGATCGTTTCATCGCCTCCTGTTGTGCAACGCAATCAGGGCGCGCGCAACTGGTTCGGAACCAGCGCCTGGCGGCGGACCAGCAGCAGCGCGACCAGGACTGTCGGGGCGAGGATCGCAAGCCCCAGCAGCGTCACCTGCAATTGCGACAGCGGGTTGATGCCGCCGCCGGGCGTCGCCAGCACGAAGCCGCCGATCACCAGCAGCACCCGCAACGGCCATTCCAGCGCACCGGCGCCGCGGAGATCGCCGACAAAGGCCTGATAGCCCTGGATGCCGCCGCAGATGAACAGCGTGCCGCAGGCCGCGAGCGCCATCAGGCCGAGGCCGGCGAGATAGGGGTTCGGGCCTTGCATCACCAACGCCGGGTTGAGCACGAAGAAGAACGGGATGAAATAGATGATGCTGCCGACCCACATCGATTCCCAGCCGGTCTTCATCGCGGGCGAGCCGGCGATGCCGGCCGCGGCAAAGGAAGCGATCGCGACCGGCGGCGTGATCGACGACAGCATGCCCCAGTAGAAGATGAACATGTGCACCGCCATCCGGTTGAGGCCGAGCTTCTCGAGCGCGGGCGCGACCAGGATGGCGAGGAAGATGTAGCAGGCCGTCGTGGTCAGACCGAGGCCGAGGATCAGGCTGGTGAAGGCGCACATCACGAGCAGCAGGAACGCGTTGTCGCCGGCGAGCGTCAGCAGGTCGTTGGCGAGGCTCGAGACCACGCCGGTCATCGAGAATGCGCCGATCAAAAGGCCGCAGCCGGCGAGGATGCCGACCAGTTCGACGAAGGTGCGGCCGTTGACTTCGAGAAACTTGCCGATCGTTGCGGACGTCCAGCGGGTGTCCTTGGAGAAGATCTGGTTGAGCACCAGCAGCAGCGCGGTGGCATAGAACGGCGCGTGGCTCTCGCGCTTGAAATACAGCAGCATCACGATCAGCAAAGCGATCACGAAGACGTAGTACCAGCCGTCCCTGATCGTATCCATCACCCGCGGCAGTTCGGCGCGCGGAATGCCCTTCAGCCCGTGCCGCGCGGCGTAGGAATCGACCTGCATGAACAGGCCGATATAGTACAGCGTCGCAGGGACGATCGCGGCGATCGCGACCTCGGCGTAGCTGATGTTGAGGAACTGGGCGATCACGAAGGCGGTCGCGCCCATCACCGGCGGCGCCAGCACCGCGCCGGTCGAGGCGCAGGCTTCGATCGCGCCGGCATAGGAGGCGCGGAAGCCGCTCTTCTTCATGACCGGGATCGTCATGGTGCCGGCGGTCAGCACGTTGGACACGATCGAGCCCGACATCATGCCGAGCAGGCCGGAGGCGAAGATGCAGACCTTGGCGGCGCCGCCGCGGAAAGTGCCGCACAGCGCGAAGGCGAGGTTGATGAAGAACTTTCCGGCGCCGGTCATCATCAGCGCGGTGCCGAACACCAGAAAGCCGATCACGGTGTCGGCGAAGGCCTGGATCGGAATCCCGAGCAGGCTCTCGCCGGACAGCACGTGATAGGCCGTGGCCTGGTCGAGCGTGAGCTGCGAGCCGCGGAACGGGCCGAGCCAGCCCGCTTCGGCGAACAGCGGATAGACGGTGAAGGGCAGCACGCTCAGCAGCAGGCTCCAGCCGCCGGTCCGGCGCAGCGCCTCCATCAGCATCGCCCACATCACGAGGCCGGCGATGATGACGTTCCGCGGCGCGCCGTCGGATTCCCAGCCATACTGCGCGGCCTTGCGCACGTTCAGCATCAGCCAGATCGAGGCGGCGAAGGTCGCCACCGCGAGGGCGAGGTCGTACCAGGGAATGCGCTTCAACGGTGCACGCTCCGTTCCCGGGAAGATCAGGAACGTGAACGGCAGCATCAGCGCGATCAGGAGATAGAAATACTCGGTGTTGAGCTGGGTGTAGTCGATGAAGAATCGCAGCGAGAATTGCTGGTTGATGCAGAGCAGGATGGTCGCGGCGGTCGCGGCCACCAGCGCCCAGCGCCACGGCCCGTGCAGGGTGCGCACGCGGGTGACCTCGGCCTCCTGCAAATTGTCGAGGCCGGCATGCGGATCCTCGAACTCGATTCGTTTCGCAGGCGCAGCCGCGGCGTTATCCGGCATCACGCATCCCCCCGATATTGCTCATTTTGCCTGTAGCCTAGAGCATGGTGCGTTTGAACCAAATCGGCGTGGCTACGGGCTTGCTTCACCTCTCCCCGATGGGGAGAGGTCGATTTGCGCAGCAAATC
>CALRXG020000680.1:0-3563 GCA_943372075.1 Bordetella parapertussis
GAAACGGCGACGATCGGCGCCTTGGCTTTCTCCAGTGCCGGAAGCAGGCCCGGAACAGCCAGGATCGGATCGATGCTGAGATAGGGATTGGACGGGCACACGATGATCGCGTCGGCGTTCCCGATCGACTGCAACACGGCGTTGGTTGCCGTGCCCTTGCCCGGATTGTCGAACTCTATTCGCTTGACCACCGGCTGCGCTTGCGCCCCCACGAAGTAGCGTTGGAACGACATCCGCTCGTCGTCGGTCACGATCATGGTCGCGAACGGATCGTCGCTCATCGGAAGGATTGCCGCGGCGATGTTCAGCCGCCGGACAAGTTCACGCGTGAAGTCGGTGAGACTGACGCCGGCGCGCAGCGCACGCGAGCGAAGGACGTGCAGCGCGAGATCGCGATCGCCGAGCCTGAACCAGGTTTCGCCGCCAAGTCCCCCGAGCGCGTCCATGAAGTTCCAGCTCTCGCCTGCCCGGCCCCAGCCGCGCTCTTCGTCGGCGAGTTCGCCAAGCGTGTAGACCACCGTATCCAGGTCGGGCGACACCGACAGGCCGAGATGCTCGAAATCATCGCCGGTATTGACGACGACGCTGAGCTTGGCGCCAAGCAGACGGTTGAGACCGTAGGCCAGCTTGGCGCCGCCAACGCCTCCGCACAGTGCAACGATCTTCTTGTCATCCTGCGTCATCGGAACATGTCCTGGCTCTTGGGTCGCGCGAGCGCAGATGCGGACGACGCCGGTCCGCTCAGTTGCAGGCCTCGGACCAGAATGACGGGCCGCGCCTCGGCGGCCTGCCCCATCAGCAGCGAGGCCGCGGCGGCTATTTCATCGGCCACGGCAATTTCGGTCATCCGCATCGCACGGCCGAACATGTCCGGGACACCGATCTGGCTCAGCAGTGACGGCACGCCGGCCGCGCCGATCGCGACGCCAACCACCCCGTTTCGCCACGGCCGGCCGAAGCTGTCATTGATGATCACGCCAAGGCCAAGACGGTCGTCCGGGTCGAGCACGGCTTTCAGTTCACGCGCCGAATCGTCCGGATCCTTCGGCAGGAGCAGAACCCGCTCCTCTCCGTCGTGATGTTCGATATTGGACTGGTCGATTCCGGCATTGGCCATGACGAAGCCGAGCCGATGCGCCGCGATCAAAACGTTCGGCCTGTGCTTGACGATCTCGTCGGACTCGCCGAGCACCACCTCGATGAAGCGCGGATCCTTGCCGACCGTCTTCGCAAGCTCGAGCGCGGCCGCCGATGGCTCGACATCGGCAAGGCGGACGTAACGTCCTTCGGATTTCGAAACGATCTTCTGCGCGAAGACGAGCACGTCGCCCCGCTCGAGACGCAACGCCATCGCGGTCAAGGCGGCTCGCACGATGACCGCGAGGTTGTCCCCTGGACTGACATGCGGAATGCCGTCCAGGGCGATATATTCGACGCGGCCGCCGACAGCCATGGGATCAGGCGACCGATTTCGCAGTCAGGCCGGTGATGCGGATTCCCGCGCCGGGGACCTTGTAGCGGCGGTTGATTCCGATCAGCACCGACGTCAAAGCTTCGGCCGCCGCCGAGTTGGCGAGAACGCCGCCGTCGATGCCCGCGCTTGCGACCTCGTTGGCAAGGCCGATGACGATATCGCGCGCGGCCTTGTCGTCACCGAACACCAGCACGTCGCAATCCGCTCGCCCGCCCTGATGCAGCTTGGTGGCGCCCACATTGTGGAAGGCCGAGACCACCCGCACACCCGGACCGAGCAGTTGCTGGGCGATTTGCGCAGCCGAGCCCGCGGAAGGAAGCTGGACCACCGACACCTTGGGCGGCACCAGCGGGACCGCGGCATCGACCACGATCTTGCCCTGCACCACGTCCTTGACCTCGGTCAGCGTCGCATCATGGCTCGCGAAGGGGACCGCGAGCACCACGATGTCGCCCGCCCTGGCGGCGCCGACATTGTCGTCACCGGCTACGTCGCCCGTCATCGCCCCGGCGACGCTCTTCGCTTTCTCGGCCGATCGCGAACCGAGAACGACCTTGTAGCCGGCAGCAAGCCAGCATTTGGCCAGGCCCGAGCCCAGGTCCCCCGTGCCTCCGAGGATGGCGATGGTCGGTTTGTCGGTCATAACACAGGTGCCTTTCAGGATTAGTCCAGGATCATGTCGGTCAGAGGCACAAGCTTGACGCCCGCCTTCTCGAGACCTTCGCGGACGGCGCGCGCAGTCGCGACGCCGGTTGGTTCATCGCCATGCACGCAAAGCGTATGAACCTTACATTTGATCTTCTTGCCGTTGCGCGAGGTGATGGTGTTGTTCAGCACCATATCGAGCACCTGCTGCGTTGCGACGGCGGCGTCCTTGATGACCGAACCCGGAATTTTCCGTGACGTCAGGTTGCCGTCGTCATCATACTGGCGATCACAGAAGCCCTCGATCGCGACCGGCAGACCGAGGCTGCGGCCGGCCTTCTCCATCTCGGAGCCCGCGAGCGCGACATAGATGATGCGCGGATCGACCGCCTTGATGGCACGACCGATGGCGAGTGCGTAGTCCTTGTCCTCGGCGGCCATGTTGTTCAGGGCGCCGTGCGGCTTGAGGTGGGTGACGCGCTCGCCTTCATAGGCCGCCATCGCCTGGAGAGCGCCAATCTGATAGGCGATCATGTATTCGAGATCGTCGGGACGCATGTCGATGCGGCGACGGCCGAAACCCCAGATGTCGTTGAAGCCGGGATGGGCTCCGATCGTGACGCCGAGCCGCTTGGCTTCCCGCACCACATTGCGCATCACGCACGGATCACCGGCGTGGAAGCCACAGGCGATATTGGCCGAACCAATGATGTTCAGGATGCCCGCATCATCGCCGATGTCGTAGGCGCCGAAGCCTTCGGCCATGTCGGCATTGAGATTGATCGAAATCGTCATCCGCTTCTCCTGTCCAAGCGTCCGTAAATCTTATCGTACTATTGTTAGTACGACAATCCCTTTTATGAGAGAAGATGCCTTGCGCCGCCAGTGGCGGGTGCGGGTGCGGATTCGATGTTGAACTATCATCCCAATGATAGTATGTATCGCCGCGCGTGACAAGTTGCGCCGCTCGGACGAAGACTGCCGAACGGCTGCCCTCACCGCGCATTCCCTCACCGCAAAGGCTGGTCTGAATGTTCCTGTCGAACGCAAGCCCATCTCACAATCACCCCCTTGATCCGGCGGACGTCGCGACATTGGCACGCGAGCAAGCGAATGAAGTTGAGCGCTTTCTCACCTTCCGGGAGAATCACAAGCCGACGCCGCTCCAATCGCTACCGGCGCTGGCGCGGGAACTCGGCGTCGGCTCTGTGCACATCAAGGACGAGTCCTACCGTCTGGGACTCGGCAGCTTCAAGGCACTGGGTGGATCCTACGCGGTCGTCAGGCTACTGCTGGAAATGGCGAGCAGCAAGCTCGGCCGCGCAGTCGACATCAGTGAGATCGGCACACCGGCGGTTCGCGAGATCGCGCGCGGCTTGACCGTCGGATGCGCAACCGACGGAAATCACGGCCGCTCGGTCGCCGCCGGTGCCCAGATGGTGGG
>CALRXG020000681.1:0-3544 GCA_943372075.1 Bordetella parapertussis
GGTCGTAGCGGCCCTGCACGATGATGCCGGGAATGGCGGCGAGCCTGCCGGCGTCCTTCATCAGTTGGTGCGGCCGCATGAAGCAGTCGTTGGCGAAGTAATGCGCTTCCATGAACGGTGTCGAGGGCATGGCGCCCGTCGTGTTCGCCGGGTCGAGCCGCGTCTGCTTCGGCGTATGCTCCGACAGCGTGCGTTCGGTGTCGTGCCAGGCGCGCGCGGCCGGCACATGCACGGCTGCGTCGGGGGAGAGGATGCGGCGATAATAGGCGGCCAGCGGCGATGCGCGCTCGTCGGCCGGCAGGAAGTTCAGGAAGTCCTCGTACAGCCCGGGATAGAAGCGCGGCAAGGCACGCAGGAAGACGTCCTCCAGCTCCTCGGCCGTGCCGAGGAACGTGGCGCGCAGCACCAGCCCGCTGACGCGCTCGGGATGGGCCTGCGCATAAGCCAGCGCCAGTGTCGCGCCCCAGGAGCCGCCGACCACCATCCAGCGCGCGAAGCCGAACCGCTCGCGGATCTTCTCCATGTCAGCGATCAGATGCTGCGTGGTGTTGTGGTCGCGGCTGCCCTTCGGCCGGCTGCGGCCGCAGCCGCGCTGGTCGAACAGCACCGCATGGAAGCGCTCGGGGTCGAACAGCCGGCGATGATCGGGCTGGCAGCCACTGCCCGGGCCGCCATGCAGATAGACCGCGGGGATGCCGTCCTCGCGCCCGACGCTCTCGACGTGAAGGTTGTGGCCGTCGCCGACATCGAGCCATTCCGACGTCAGGGGAGCAAAGGGATCGGCGCGTCGGGCGGCCTTGCCGGCGTCGGCGTCAGGCGCCATTGCGATTGTCCTGGTGTTGGTCTGCTTCCAGCGTGCCGCCGGCGAAGTTGCGATACAGGAAACGGTTCTGCGCGCCGGCGGAGTCCCGCTCAGCCTGCTTGAAGATCTCCTCGTGCCGCGGCGACAGCGCGCAGGCCGGGTCGGTGTTGCCGGCATCTCCGGTCAGCGCAAAGGCCTGGCAGCGGCAGCCGCCGTAATCGACCTCGCGGAATTCGCAGGACTTGCACGGCTCCGGCATCCAGCCGGTGCCGCGATAGCGGTTGAAGGCCTCCGAGTTCTGCCAGATCCAGGCGATCGAATGGTTCGAGCGCACGGATTCAAATTCGAGCCCGGTGATGCTTTCGGCGGCGTGGCAGGGCAGCACTTTGCCGGCCGGCGAGATGTTGAAGAACTGGCGGCCCCAGCCGCCCATGCATTTCTTCGGCCGCAGCGCGTAATAGTCCGGCACCACATAGTCGATCGCCAGCGTGCCCTTCAGCCGCGCCTGCGCTTCCTCGACGATGCGGCTGGTCTCCTCGATCTGCTCGATCGTCGGCATCAGCGCGGCGCGGTTCTTCAGCGCCCAGCCGTAATACTGCACGTTGGCGACTTCGAGCCGGTCGGCGTCGAGGTCGACCGCCATCCGGATGATGTCGGGCAATTGATGCAGGTTCTGCCGGTGCATCACGGCGTTCACCGTGAGCGGCAATTCCAGCTCGCGGGTCCATTTCGCGACCTCGAGCTTCTTCCTGTGCGCGTCCTTCAGGCCGGCGACGCGGTCGGCGACCTCGGGCTCGTTGCCCTGGAAGCTGATCTGCACATGGCTGAGCCCGGCATCGGCCAGTGCCGAAAGCTTCTCCCTGGTCAGCAGCACGGCCGAGGTGATCAGGTTGGAGTACAGCCCGACATCGCTCGCGTGCTGCACCAGCTCGACGATGTCCTTGCGCGCGGTCGGCTCGCCGCCGGAGAAATGGACCTGCAGCACGCCGAGCTCGGCCAGCTCGCTCAGCACCTTCTTCCACTCGTCCGTGGTAAGCTCGGTCGAACCACGGTCGAGCTCGACCGGGTTGGAGCAATAGGGGCATTGCAGCGGGCAGCGGTGGGTGACCTCGAGCAGCACCGCGAGCGGGATGCCGTAGGTCTCGGCCGCCGAACGCGTTTGCTCGAGCACCGCGAGCCCGTCGGTTGGGCCTGCCGTCATTGTCTTGTTGTCGGCGAGCGTGTCAGTCATGCTGTGCTCTCGCGCGCTTCGGTGAGAAAGCCCTTGTCCGCGAGGTCCTGCAGCATCGCGATCACGTCGGTTGCGATCGCCTCGCGCGGCGCGGCGTATTTTTCCGCGAGCTGGTCGACCATGTCGGCGACGCTGCGCACGCCGTCGCACAGATGCAGCACCTCGACCGCGATTTCATCCGGTGCCAGCACGCGCTCCGGCGCCAGGATCACCCAGACCTGCCGCGTCTCGTCGAATTTCAGCTTGGCATGGCGCGGCAGCTTCGGCCGGCTGGTCTCGCTGACGCTGATGTTGCGGCTGGCCATGATGCGGTCCTCAACTGGCCTTCTCTAGGTTGTCTTCGGCACGAAGGCGCCGGGCGGAATCTGGCCGTCGACATAGGCGTGATAGAGCGCGTCGAGCTGCACCCAGAGCACGTTGGTCTTGAAGATCAGCGCGTTGCAGACCGCCTCGCGCTCGGCCGGCGTCCTGGCGTGCTGCTTGACGTAGTCGAGCGCGAAGCCGGCATCGCGCGGCGCCTGGGTCAGGCGGCGGCTGAAATAGCTCATGATGTCGGGATTGACGAAGTCGTAATGCTTCAGCATCCCCGAGATGCGTTCCTCATGCAGGTTCGGCGCGAACAATTCCGTCAACGACGACGCGATCGCCTCCAGCGGCGTGCGGTCGCGGCAGAAATGCACATAGGCCTCCACGGCGAAGCGCGTCGCCGGCAGGATGCCCTCGGTCGATTCCACATAGGCGGTGTCGAGGCCGAGACCTTCGGTGAGCTTGAGCCAGCGCTCGATGCCGCCTTCATTGCCGAGATCGCCATCGTGATCCTCGATGCGGTGACGCCATTCGACCCGCGTGTTGCGGTCGCGGAAGCGCGTCATCACCATCGCGTCCTTCAGCGGGATCGTGCTCTGATAGTAATAGCGGTTGAGCGCCCAGGCCTGCACCTGGCCCTTGTTGAGCTTGCCGCCGTGCAGCAGGCGGTGGAACGGGTGCAGGCTGTGATAGCGCGTCGCACCGATGGTGCGCAGCACAGCCTCCATCTCCTCGGCACTGTCGAGCGTGATGCCCTTGCCGATCGAGAGCGCGGTCATTCCAGAGGTAGGCACCACATTCACAGCACGATCTCCGTTCCGTCGGAGGGAATCTGCCAGCCCGCCCGTTCGGCCGCCTTGCGTTCGGCCGAGGTCCCAAGCAGCGCCGGGTTGGAGTTGTTGATATGCAAAAACACTTTTCGTCCGATGTCGAGACCGGCGAGGCTTGCGATCGCGCCCTGATCGCCCGACATCGCGATATGTCCCATGCCCTGACCGGTCTTGTTGCCAAGCCCGGCCGCGATCAGCTCGTCGTCGCGCCATACGGTGCCGTCGAACAACACCAGCGGGGCGCCCTTGAGCCGCGCCTTGAGCTCGTCGGTGACCCGCGCGCAGGCGGCCAGGAAGTAGAAATATTTGCCGCTGCGCTTGTCCGCAATACGCAGGCCGAGCGTATCGCCGACGCCGTCGGCGCCTGCCGGGTGG
>CALRXG020000682.1:0-3542 GCA_943372075.1 Bordetella parapertussis
GTTCGGGTGTCGCGAGCTGATAGCCGTCGTCGAGCTCCCGGACATAGAACGCAAGCAGGCGCAGCGCTTCGCTGTTGGCCGACAGGGTCCGCATCATCATGTCTTCGGGCGTGGAGCCGAGCGAGGCCAACGCCTTGCGCGGCAGCCGCAGGCCGAAGAAGCGGCTTGGCTACAGCGTGGTGGCCATGTCGCCGGCCTCCGCGGCCGACATCAGCACCGCCTGGCCCGGACCGAGTTCGATGTCGCGGCTACGCTGCGACGCGCTGACCTGACCGCTGGTGATGATCGTCAGGACGAAGTCGTCCTTGCCGTCGGTCAACATCGCGCGCGGCCGTGCGATCCGCAGATTGCTGCAGGCCCAGGATCCGATGCCGAGCCCGGACAGCTCGCGTACATTCGCCTCGGCGTGGAACGCGCCATCGGTGATCGGCTCCGGATCGAGCTTCACCATCATCCGCCCGATCTGCTCGCGGAAAATCGGCAGGCGCTCGCGCTCGCCGAATTGCGCGGTGGAGAACCGGAACTCGGTGATGTCCGGCGACTGCATTGTCATCGGCTGATCCTCATGGCGGCGGGAGGTCGCCGGTCATATGCGGCCGATTTGTGGCGTCGCCACATCGGTGATGCGGTAGCACGCGCTACAAAACGCATCTTTCGCTGGTCTCATCGGCCACCAGGCGATCGAGCGCACGGAACCGTGCTTACGCATGCACTTTAGTGCAGCAGGCCGGCAATGGCGGAGACCCGGTGAGGCTTCAGGCGCATCGCAGGTGATCGTGCGGATATTCATAATTGACTGACCGGACGGTCAATAGTAATTCAGGGCTAGGGCGCCGCGACCTTCGGTCATCAGAAGCCACAACGGGAGGTACTTATGGCCAACGATCTGGTGTTGACCGATATTCGCGCCGGATATCGCGTCTTGACGCTTAACAGGCCCGACCGCCTGAATTCCTTCAGCACCGAACTGCATTGCGCCTTGATGGCCGCGCTCATCGCAGCCGAACAGGACAAGTCCTGCCGCGCACTGATCCTGACCGGAGCCGGACGCGGCTTCTGCGCCGGACAGGATCTTTCGGACGGCGTCTTCATCCAGGGCGAGACGCCGGATCTCTCCGCACCGATCGAAAAATACTACAACCCGCTGGTGCGCAAACTGCGTAGCCTGCCGATGCCGGTGCTGTGCGCGGTCAACGGCGTAGCCGCGGGCGCCGGCGCGAACGTCGCCCTTGCCTGCGATATCGTGATCGCCGCGCGCTCGGCCAAGTTCATCCAGGCCTTCGCCAAGCTCGGTCTCGTCCCGGATAGCGGAGGCACCTGGTTTCTGCCGCGGCTGGTCGGCGGCGCACGGGCACGCGCCTTGGCGATGCTCGCCGAGCCGGTCTCCGCGGAACGCGCGGAAGCCTGGGGCATCATCTGGAAGGTGGTCGAGGATTCCGACCTGATGACCGAGGCCCACGCCCTCGCCGCCACGCTCGCGACGCAACCGACCGATGGACTCGCGTTGATCAAGCATGCGCTCGACGCCTCCGAGACCAACACGCTCGACACACAGCTCGACCTTGAGCGCGACCTGCAGGGACGCGCGGGCCGATCGGCCGATTACGCCGAAGGCGTCACTGCCTTTCTTGAGAAACGCGCGCCGCGCTTCACCGGAAGGGCCTGACACGCGAGCTGAACGTTCCGTCGGCAAGCAAGACGCATCATTGATCACCAATCAAAGGGTTCAACGTCGATGACACAACCTCACTCCAGCGATGCACGGACGGCGGACGACATCATGAAGCTCGACAGTTTCATCCGCGGCAAGTGGACAGGTGCCGGCGAGCCCGCGGTCGAGATTCACAGTGCCGTGACCGGCGACGTGGTAGCGATTGTGACCAGGAGCGATCTCGACATGCGCGAGATCCTCGCCTACGGCCGCACGGTCGGCGGCAGCAATCTCCACAAGCTGACATTCCACCAGCGCGCGGGCCTGCTGAAGGCGCTGGCCGATTATCTCGGCCAGCACAAGGACCGGCTCTACAAACTGTCGCTCCATGCGGGAGCCACCCGCACCGACGCGATGATCGACGTCGACGGCGGCATCGGCACGTTGTTCGCCTATGCCGGCAAGGGACGCCGCGAGCTTCCGAACACCAAATTCCTGCTCGATGGCGGCGTCGAAGGACTGTCCAAGGGCGGCGCGTTCGCCGGCCAGCATATCGTCACGCCGTTGCGCGGCGTGGCCGTGCACATCAATGCGTTCAACTTCCCGTGCTGGGGCATGCTGGAGAAGCTGGCGCCGGCGCTGCTTGCTGGCGTTCCCGTCGTCACCAAGCCTGCGACCGTCACCGCCTATGTCGCCTACGAACTGGTGCGGATGATCACCGAATCCAGGGTTCTGCCTGATGGCGCGCTGCAGTTCATCATTGGCTCGACCGGCGACCTGTTCGACCATCTGACCTGCCAGGACGTGGTATCGTTCACGGGCTCCGCCGACACGTCGCAGAAATTGCAGCGGCATCCGGTCATAGCGCGGGAAGCCGTGCGGTTCATCGCCGAGCGGGACTCGCTCAATGCGGCGATCCTCGCGCCGGACGCCGTGCCGGGAAACCCCGAGTTCGACCTCTTCATCAAGGAAGTGGCGAAGGAGATGACGGTCAAGGCTGGTCAGAAATGCACCGCGATCCGCCGCGCGCTGGCGCCAGCAGCACAGGTCGATGCGGTCATCACGGCGCTGCGCGACCGCCTGGCAAAAGTCGTGATCGGCAATCCCGCGAACGACAAGGTGCGGATGGGACCGCTGGTCGGACTGGGCCAGCGCAGCGACGTGCTTGTCCATGTCGCGAAGCTGCGCACGGAGGCCGAGCTGGTGGCCGGCGATCCCGACAATTTTGCGCTGATCGATGCCGACGCGAAGCGCGGTGCCTTCGTCCCGCCGCTGCTGCTGCACTGCGCGAAGCCGGTCGCGGCAACCGCGGTGCACGAGATCGAGGCGTTCGGACCGGTCTGCACCGTGATGGGCTATGACGATCTGGACCAGGCCATCGCGCTGACCAATCGCGGCGGCGGCAGCCTCGTCGCCTCGGTCTACACCCACGATATCCCGACCGCGACCGAGCTTGCATTCGGCATCGGCAGTTTCCACGGTCGCGTCGCGATCATCGATCGCGCTTGCGCCACCGAGCAAACCGGACACGGTTCGCCGATGCCGCAGATGGTGCATGGCGGTCCGGGCCGCGCCGGCGGCGGCGAGGAATTGGGCGGCATCCGCAGTCTCCAGCACTACATGCAGCGCACCGCGCTACAGGGCTCGCCGGCGATGCTGAGCGGCGTGACCGGCCGCTGGTTCAAGGGCAGCCCGGTGCTCGAGGGCGATCTGCACCCGTTCCGCTATCACTATGATGATCTCGAGATCGGTCGCACGCTGGTCTCGAAGTCGCGGCAGATCACGCTCGACGACATCGAGCACTTCGCGCATTTCACCGGCGACACCTTCTACGCCCATATGGACGAGGAAGCGACCAAGGGACATCCGTTCTTCCCCGGCCGCGTCGCCC
>CALRXG020000683.1:0-3541 GCA_943372075.1 Bordetella parapertussis
CGAACAGCGTCACGTTGGCGCGCCGCCCGATCCGGTCGCTGATGATCCCGGAGACCACACAGCCGCAGAAGAAGGCGACGATGATCACGGCGAGATAGGCGCTGGAGCCCAGCACCGAGAGATGCCGCTCCTCGCGCAGAAAGGTCGGCAGGAACGTCGTCAGCGCCGCATAGCCGCCATGGGCGCCGACGCCGAACAGGCCGCCGATCAGGGTCGCGCGCAGCACGTCACGGTGGAAGATTCCGGCGAGCGTGGCGAAGAATGGCGGGTCGGCCGCGCGCGACACCGCACGCGGTGGCTCCTTCAGTCCGCGGCGGATGAACAGTATCAACAGCGCAGGAATCAGGCCGACGGCGAACAGGATGCGCCAGGCGATATCGGCAGGCGCATAGGTAAACACCAGGGCCGAGAGCAACACGGCGGCGCCCAGCCGACCGCCCAGGCGCTCTGCACGGCGCCGAGCGCCTTGCCGCGATGCTCGGCGCGAATGATCTCGGCCATCAGCACCGCACCGCAGGCCCATTCGGCGCCGAAGCCGATGCCCTGAATGGCCTTCAGGATCACGAGCTGTGTGTAGTTCATCGCGAAGGCCGAGGCGAAGGTCGCGAGCGCGAAGGTCGCGACCGTGATCTGCAGCGCCTTCACCCGCCCGAAGCGGTCGCCAAGCGCACCGCCGAGCCAGCCGCCGAACGCGCCGAAGAACAGCGTGACCGAGCCAAGCAGGCCGGCATCGGCCTTGCTGATCCCGAATGCGGTGATCAGCGCCGGGATCGCGAGGCTGAACATCTGGACGTCGAGCGCGTCCAACCCCCAGCCGCCAAAGCTTGCCCAGAAGGTGCGCCGCTCGAGCGGCGAGCATTCGCTGTACCAGTTTGCCATCATTCCTCCCTGAAACGTCTTGTGTTGTTTTATTTGCTTGCCACGCTCACCTGATCTCGGCGTGGTAGCGGAAGCGATCCGCCGGCCCGCGCGAGCGGCGCCATTCGATCGGCCGCCGCTCCAGATCGAAAGCCAGGCGCTCGATCACGATCAGCGGCGCGTTGGCTTCCAACCGCAGCAGGCGCGATTGCATCTCGGTCGCGATCTCGACGGTGAGGATTTCATCGGCCGAGACCACGACCTGGCCGCAGCGGTCCTCGTAGAGTGGATAGAGCAGATCGCCGAACTCGGCGGTCTCGAGCGCAAGGATTGCCTCGAAGCGCGATCGTTGCAGCCAGATCTCCTCGGCGAGCAGCGGCACATCGTCGATCAGCCGCAGGCGCGACAGGCTGATCACGGGCTCGCCGATTGCGACGCGCAGCGCCGAAGCAACCGCAGTGGTCGCCGGCACCGCCTTGCGCCGCAGGATCCGGCTTTGCGGGACGCGGCGCTCGCCGCTCTCGGACTGGAAGCGGAAGAAGCGGAACAGCGAGGAATTGAAGCGGGCCCGGCGCACGAAGGTGCCGCGGCCCTGCTGGCGCTCCAGTACGCCGTCGCTGACCAGCTGATCGATCGCCTTGCGCACCGTGCCGATCGCCACGCCGTAATGCGCGCCGAGCTCGGCTTCCGACGGGATCAGATCGCCCGGACGCCATTCGTTGCGATTGATGCGTGCGGCGAGATCGTCGCGGAGACGTTGGTAGCGCGGCAGGCGGTCGTCGAGAGCTACATTCATATAGTCATCTATATGAGTACCTGACACGACGTCAATCGCTACTTAAATACCTCTATTTGATGGAGGCGTGACCTACCCGAGTTGCCAGACCGGCACCGGGTGCTCGTAACCGCGCACCGGGATCTCGCCGTGCGAGACGGCATCCCGGCACTCCTCGCCGAGCGCGTCGCGCACGGCGGCCGAAATCAGGAATTGCGTGCCGAGGTCCTTGTTGAGCGCCTCGAGCCGGGCGGCAAAGTTCACGGTGTCGCCGATCACGGTGTATTCCTTGCGCCGCGGCGAGCCGATATTGCCGGCGACGACCTCACCGATATGGATCCCGATCCCGATCCGCAGCGGCCAGCTCGACGACGCGTTGGAACGCTCATTGGCCGCCAGCATTTCGCGCGCAGCGGCGACCGCCTGATGCGCGGCGTCGCCGGTCTCGAACGGCGCGCCGAACAGCGCGAGGAAGCCGTCGCCCAGGAACTTGTTCACAATGCCGCCGTGGCGATCGAGGATCTCGACCAGCACCGCAAAGGCGCCGTCGAGCCGATCCACCACCTCCTGCGGCGAGCGCGAGCGCGCACCGGCGGTGAAGCTGCGGAAGTCGACGAACATCACCGCGACGCGACGGAGGTCGCTCCCGGTGCTGGCGCCCTCCGCCATCAGACGTTCGACCACCTGCGGCGAGACATGCTGGCCGAACAGATTGGTAATGCGATCACGCGCGGTGGCGGCCGCGATGCTGGCCCCGAACTGCCGCCGCATCTGCAGGCCGACGGTCCCCGCAAGCACGCCGGCGATCAGGATCACGGCGCTGCGCGCGCAGTGGTAGAAGAAATCCGGCTCAGGGTCGAGCGTCCCGTCGGGGCGATAATACATCGCCATCCAGAACAGCTCCGTGGCCGCCACGAAGCCGGTGAAGGTCGATAGCCAGAGGTCCAGCCGCAGGGTCGAGGCGATGATGAAAATGAAATAGACCAGCGGCGCGACCCAGCCGAGTGCCGCAACCGGGCCCATGCTGTCGATATGCAGGGCGAGCGCGACGGTGGGCATCGACGTCTCGATCAGCGCGCCGACATAGCGCCTGATGATCGGCAGGTCGCGTCCCTGCCTCCTGAACCAGCTGATTGCGCCGTGCACCCACAATTCGAACAGGATGAACGGCGTAATGACGGAATAGAGATAGGACGGCTTGAAATTGCCGTGCCACACCCGGACCAGCGCGTCGGGAGCCGTGAAGTAGATCGCCGAGGTGAGCACCGAGAATGCCAGGGCGATGCCGATCAGCACCTTGATGCGAAGCAGCTCGGTGGCCATCACCTCCTGCATCAGGGCGTGGTGGAAGTCGGCAGAGACCGTCGTGTCCTGCGTTGTCTTTTCGCCGCCCCACCAGCCAGCCATCGTCATCGCTCCGGTCACCATGCCAGAATGACTCCTTTGCTTATACTATCCTCAATCCAGCGTGCGGCGGAAGCGCGTCACCGCGACCGTCATGGCGAACAGCATCAGAGCGCCCAGCGCGATGGTGTCGTATTGCAGGTTCTGCATCGCCGCGCCCTTCAGCATGATGGCCCGGACGATGCGGACGAAATGGGTCAGGGGCAGGCCCTCGCCGATATATTGCGCCCAGACCGGCATGCCCGCGAACGGAAACATGAAGCCGGACAGCAGGATGCTCGGCAGGAAGAACATCATCGAGAGCTGCATCGCCTGCAGCTGGTTCTGCACGATGGTCGAGAACGTGTAGCCGATCGACAGGTTGGTGGTGATGAACAGCGTGGTGAGCAACGCCAGCAGCGCGAAGCTGCCGAGCACCGGCACGCCAAATACGAACACGCCGATGCCGATGATCAGCCCGGCCTGGATGAAGCCGACCAGCACATAGGGGATGATCTTGCCGAA
>CALRXG020000684.1:0-3521 GCA_943372075.1 Bordetella parapertussis
ATAGCCGACCGGCTTGCGGGCATCGTCGAGGTAGGAAAACGGGATCGAGGCCTCGCGGTAGCCCATCGATATCGAGTTGTTTTTCTTGATGCGGTCCAACACCGCGTCACTCGATTGTGCGACGGCTGCTGTGGTCGTCGCGCAAAGCAGGCATAGCGCGGCAGCTAGAACTGGCTTCATCATCGATCCGCCTCCATTATTGATCAAGCGTGTGTTGGGTCGCGTTCGGTGATCGCCGAAACGAGCTCAGCTAGGCTGTTGACCGTGAGATCGGGGCGAGCCTCGGCGGCGCCCTCCCCCGCGAGTCCCAGTGCGCGGCCGGGGCGGTTGATCCAGGCGCATTTGAGGCCCAGCCTGTTTGCCGGCGTAATGTCGGCACGGAGGCTTTGCCCCACATGCAGGATGCGCTCTCGCCCGATGCCGCGGGATTGGAGCTGCTCGATCGCCGTATTGAAATGCGGCCAGTCCGGCTTGTAGGCGCCAACGCCCTCGGCAGTGACGACCAGATCGAAAGTGATCTCCAGCTTGCCGCATGAACTGGTGAGCGACGCATTGTCGATGTTGCTCAGCGCGCCGATCTTCGCCCGCGCCTGAAGCGCCTTGAGGCCGGCATGGCTGTCGGAATAGGCCGGCCATCGATGCGGCGAGGCGGCGAATTGCTCCCGCTCGGTCGCGTCCGGCTCGACGGCGAATTCCTTCGCGATCCGATCGAAGCAGCGCCGCAGCACGTCGGGATAGAGATGGGCCGGCCGCTCCTTCTGGATATCGGCGCGAGCGCGATCGAACGACATCAGGAGGTCCTGGTCGCCGGCCTTCACGCCATGACCCGCGGCCCATTTCGACAGAAAGCCGATGATCGACGGCTCCCAATCAATCAGGGTGCCGTAGACGTCAAACGTAACGGCGTCGAAGTCGGAAAGGCGGATCGGCATGACGTCTCCATATTTCGGTTACAAATTAGCGATAATCGCTTATCGTTAGATCGTCAACCGAAAATGACTGGTGATCTGCTGCCGGGCAGCCTGAAAGTCACCGAGTGCTGGGCTAAGTTGTTGATGGGTCGCGGGATGCGGCCATGTGCGAGGAAATTGTGGTGCCGGAATTATCCTGGGATAGAGGTCAGTCCGATGACGCGGTCGAAGGCCGCTCGGCCTCCGTTGTGGTCGCCGATGCCCTGCGCGAGCGGATCCTCCATGGGACGATTCCTGCGGGCGAACGACTGCGCCAGGATGCGATCGCCACGCGGTTTGGTGTCAGTCAGATGATCGTCCGCGAGGCCTTCCGGCAGCTGACCAGCGAAGGTTTCCTGAAAGCCGAGCCGCGGCGCGGGGTCAGCGTCGCCTCGATGAGCGCGGAAGAAGCGCAGGAGATCACCGAGCTCAGAAGCGCCATTGAATCCAAGGCGCTTTCATGGGCGATCCCGCTCCTGTCGGAGTCCGACCTCGAGGGCGCGAACCGCATTCTGACCGAGCTGGACAAGGCGAAGGCGACCGACCGCATCATCGCCTTGAATGCCCAGTTCCACGAACGGCTCTATGCACCGTCGCAGAAGGAACGCACCTTGAGCCTGATTGCGACGCTCCGGCTCAACTTCGAGCGCTATCTGCGCTTCACCTGGGAAGAAACCCACCATATCGAGCAATCCCAGCAGGAACACCGCGAGATACTCAAGTTCTGCCGGGAGCGCGACATCGATCGGGCCTGCGCCCTTCTGCAACGCCATATCGCGGCCACGGGAGCGGTCCTGGTTCAGCGGTTGCTGGCAAGGACGTCCTTGCTCTAGTCCGGCGAGCCTGTATCGCCACCGCCGCACCGTGCGTGTGTTCAAGCGCCCTAGGCGCTGCGCAGCGTCGCCGGTGCTACGTCTGTGCCGGTGTCGTCGATGTCGCTCGACGGCTTGTCCATCGCCACCACCACCTCGATGCCTCTGCTGTGGCAGATGTTGGCGAGACCCGCGGGCAGCGGCGAATCGGTCACGAAGGTCTGGATCTGGCTCATATGGGCGATGCGCACCGGCGCGCTGCGGCGAAGCTTGGTCGCATCCGACACCAGCATGACGTTGCGCGCATTGGCGATGATCGCCTGCGCCACCTGCACCTCGCGATAGTCGAAGTCGAGCAGCGCGCCCTCCTCGTCGATCGCGGATGCGCCGATGATGGCGTAGTCGACCTTGAACTGGCCGATCAGCTGCGTCGCGGTGGAGCCGACCACGGCACCGTCGGCGCGACGCACGGTGCCGCCGGCGACCACCACCTCGATGCGCGGATGGCGGTACAGCAGCATCGCGACGTTGAGGTTGTTGGTGATGACCAGGAGGTCCTCGTGCGAGGTCAGCGCGCTGGCGACTTCTTCCGTGGTGGTGCCGATGTTGATGAACAGCGAGCAGCCGTTCGGAATCCGCGCGGCCGCGGCGGCGCCGATCGCCTTCTTCTCCTCGGCGGCGACGAACCGGCGCGCCTCGTAGGCCAGGTTCTCGACGCCGGAGGCGATGATCGCTCCGCCATGGATGCGGGTCAGGGAACGCTCGTCGCAGAGATCGTTGAGATCCTTGCGGATGGTCTGTGCCGACACCTCGAATCGCTTGGCAAGGTCCTCGACCATGACCCGGCCGAACGCGCGTGCAATGTTGAGGATTTCAGTCTGGCGATGGGAGAGTCCGGCCACGGCGGCACCCTTGAAAAGGCAATTGGTTGGAGCACGATCGTTTCGGAAAACCGGTTGCCACTTTTCCGGATCATGCCCAGCCCATGGTGCGACCGTTCGGCACGGAGGTCAACGTGCTTCGCCGGCTGCGCCGCAGCAATCACACCGGCAACGCCGATTCACCATGCCATGATGGATGCGACCAGACCGATCAATCCAGGATCGTCGAAAGCCCGAGCGCTGGCGACTGCGCCGGCCGCGATCAGATCGGCATGGCTCAGTCCGGTGCGCATCCCGATCGTCGCGATGCCGGCGGCAGTGGCGGACTGGATGCCGGAACGCGAATCCTCGAACGCAACTGCGCCCTCGGCGGAGGCGCCTGCGAGCCGCAGGCCCTCGAGATAGGGCAACGGATGCGGCTTGCCATGCGCCAACTCGTCGCCGATCACGATCGCCTTGAAGCGGTGCGTGATGCCAAGTCCCGACAGCAGCAGTTCGGCATTCGGGCGCGGCGCGTTGGTCACCGCCACCATCGGCACGCCGGCGCCGTCGGCCTGATCGAGCAACGCCATCAATCCCGGGACCGGCGCGATCTGGCCGCTGACCAGTTCGCGGAATACCCGCTCCTTCTCGCCAAGGATGGTGGCGCGACGTTCCGGCAGTTCATGAGCGAGAAAGCGCTCGCCGATCGACGCGTTGGAAAAGCCCTGCAATTCCTTGCCGAAGCGGGCGTGATCGAACGCATGTCCGTGCGGACCAAGCACCTGGTTGAACGCGGCAAGATGAAGCGGATCAGTATCGGCCAGCGTGCCGTCGATATCGAACAGCAGCGCCTTACCTGATGTCTGCGACGCCTTGCTTGGTGTCTGCGACGCCTT
>CALRXG020000685.1:0-3519 GCA_943372075.1 Bordetella parapertussis
CACTCTACACCTTGCTGGGAATCAATACCCGGCGGAAGTCCAGCACGGTCTGAACATCCGGCAATGCTGATGGGCGCAAACCTTACTCTTGCCGAGTTGAGATCACGGCTCGATCGCCTTCGCGTGGGCGCAACCCTGAAGATCTCCGAGTCGGACTATGAGCGGTTGTTTGGAATCAACGAGATCGCCGCGGCCAGCGTCGCGCAGTTTGCCAGAGGGCTTCATTGCGTGAGCATCCCCGGAACGGATGCGGTCTACTTTCGGAAATGGGACGCTGACGCTCCCGGCTCGACCGGGTCGTCTCGGGACCGCGGCATCATGCCCGGCTAAGGCAAGGTCCGTTCGTCGGACCTTCTCAATCCAGGCTGACGATGGTCAGAAGCAGGCGAAATATCTCCCAGCCGGCAGCCAGCAGCAATGTACCAACAATCAGGAGACGGCCATACCAAGAGACGGTTGGACCAACCTGGCGACGCCGTTGCGGCGCGGGATGCCCAAGCGCCTGCATCGGCGCATTGGTCACCCTGGCGGGGACGCTGGGTCGGTCCGACTCATCGAGCTTCTGCCCGTTCCATCGCCGAGATCGATCCATTTGTCGTCCAGCCATGTATTAAGCCGCGAATGCTCGCTGCGGGGCCGCCAGAAGCGGCTGGACTGCGAGGCCGAGTGTCGATCCTCGGCCGGTTTTGCCATTCCGCGGGCCTTCATGGTGGCTCGCGAACTGATCGGCGGAGGCCGTGAGCGTCAAATCCGGATGCTTATGCCGCCATGTGCCTGTTGAGTGTCGCGCGGCTGCGCAGTTCGACCCGGCGCGAGGTCGGAAGTGAGATCACGCCGTTCTGCTCGAGCTGGGTAAAGGTGCGTGACACGGTTTCGATCGTCAGACCCAGATAGTCGGCGATATCCTGCCGGGACATCGGGAGTTCGATGGCGGCATTCTTGACGGCGCGCCGCGCCATGTCGTGCAGGAAGCCAACGACCCGCTCCTCTGCAGTGCAAATCAAGAGCATCAGGTGTTCTTGAAATCGACGCAGCTCCTGGGCTGTCGCGTCCCAGAGCTGTCGTGCCAGATCCTTCTCGTGGCCGGCCCGGACCATGAGTGCCGATCGCTTGACCACAACAACCCGCGTCTCGCAAATCGCCTCGGCCGAGGAGATATGCGTTTCGCCGGCCTCGAAGCCGAAAATGTCTCCAGGCAGATAGAACGCACCGATCTGACGGCGGCCATCTTCCAGGATCTTGTAGGTTCGGACGGCACCGGAGACGACCTGGTAAAGATACTCCGAGGCTTCGTCCTCGCCATAGATCTCGCTGTTGCGCGTGAACCGCATCGGCGTCCCGATCATGCCAAAGGGCCCGTCGGCGCGAGGCTGCCGGCCGAGCACGCTGGTCGGGTGGCGGCTGATCTCGGTAGAAACGGCGGTCTGGGTCTGCACGGCGACGCTCCATTGATGGGAAGATCGATGCAGGCACTCTGACCGCATCTAGCGGGCCGGGAAATTTGGATGTTTCACCTAAGTAGAAACCACTTACGTATTTGTACGTAGGTCCTGAGATCGGGAGCCGAGACAGAATCCGTTGCGCCGCGAGACCTGGTCTCGCGGCGCACGCAGGAACGGCCGGTTCAGATGAGATGCTTGGTGGGATACGAGGCGCGTGTGCTGGTTCGATCCTCGTCCTGGCCCTGAGATCGCCAGCGCATCGTGCTGGGACTGATCAGGACGAGAGCCAGCGCCAAGGACGAGAAGATGAAGCCGACGACGGAGACGACGATCAACATATCCAATGCCATCTGAGGCTCCTGATCAACTGGCCGCCTTGATGTCCTCGGGCGACTCGACGCAGTAGCCGGAGTAGCCTTCGACGAAACGTAGATGATCGTGAACTTCCTTCACGCCGGAGGTGTTTTCAGCCAGCACGGTCGCGGCTTGACGGGCACGGTCGTCGAAGATCAGGCCATGCAGATGCACGGCGCCGTTGCGCACCCAGACCTGGAAACCGGCTGGCCGCCAGCCCGTCGCATTGATCTCGCACAGGATCCGCTCGCGGATGTGGGCGTCGTCGGCCGTCGGATCTGGAACCTCGCGGGCCAACGACGCGACGGCCTGCAGAATGTCGGCGCGGGTGACGATTCCGACCATGGTCTTGCCGTTCATGACCGGCACCCGCTTCACGCCGTGCTTGTGCATCAGATGGACGATCTCGTCGAGGGGGGTCTGCTCTTCAACGGTGATCGGATTGGTGGTCATGACGTCCTCGACCTTGCGGCCGCGCTCGTGCACGAAATCGGTCGCGGCGCGGCCGACGCCCGTGAACAGCTCCAGCCACGCCGATCGCTTGTGTCCGGTGCCGATCTCGGCGCGCTGCAGGAAGTCGGCCTCCGACACCATGCCTCTGAGCGTGCCATCCTCATCCAATACCGGCAGGCCGCTCAGATGGCATCGCAGCATGATGTTGGCGGCATCAAGAATCTTCGTGTGCGGACTGACGCCGATGACGTGCTTGGTCATGATCTGGTGCGCGCGCATGCTGAATCTCCGTATTGGACAATCAAACCATACCGCGGCGGCCCGCTTCCATTTTGACTTGGCTCAACGGTCGCTTTTGCTAGACTCAAGCGACTTGAGGAACAGGATGAAGTCATTGACCTGATCCGCCTCGAAGCTGAACTCGGGCATGGTCGGGTGCCCCGTCACGATTCCCTCCGCCAGTGCTTCCTGCAGCATCTCGACCGGATAACGCTCATGCAGGGTTCGGAACGGCGGCGCGATCCTCAGCGGGCTCGGGCTGACCCGGTCGATTGCGTGGCAGCGTGCGCAGTAGAGCTGTGCCAGGCGGCGGCCTTGTTCCTGATCCGCCGCTGCGGCAGTCGGCACGGCGCAGATCGTGCCGACGACGATGAAGAGGCAACTGGCAGCGCGAAGGAGCGTCCTGACGGGATATCTCACGGGTCGGCTCGCGTTCAGTGAGACATCAGGACCGGAACGGTCATCGCGCGAAGCATGTCGCGCGTTACGCCACCGAGCAGCGTTTCCTGCAGCCGGGAGTGTCCGTATCCACCCATCACCAGAAGGTCGAGACCGTCATCCGCCGCGATCGACAGCAGCATCGACTGGACCTCCGATCGGGACGCAGGCAGCGATGTGATCCCAGCGGGAAGGCCCGCCTTTGCAAGGTAGCGGACCAGGTGCTCAGTGGAGCTCTCGGCGGGGATCGGATCGGGGCCGTCGATGGCGATGACGGCGAGGGTGTCGGCCTTGTGCAGCAGCGGCATCGCGTCACGCAGCGCGCGGGCGGCAAGCCGACTGCCGTCCCAGCAGATTCCGATTCGCCTGGCCGAGAACGCGCCATGGAAGGTGTAGGGCATGAACAGGACGGGGCCTCCGGCCTGAAACAGCAGCTCTTGAGGGATGACGTTGTCGTAGCTGTCGCGCTCGCTCTGCGGCTGAGCCACCACGGTCAGGTCGTGCAACCGCGCGCTGGCGCAGATGATCTCGCGGGCATCGATGGGGACCGCAG
>CALRXG020000686.1:0-3519 GCA_943372075.1 Bordetella parapertussis
CGGCCCAAGGCCGCCGCAGCCGCATCGGCACGCCGCCACCACGCGGCGGGTCGTCATTGTCGTTGTCGCCGTCGAGCTTGCGCAAGGCTGCGAGAATATCAGTGAGCCGGACCGTATGGCTCATGCCGGGAATTTCGCGCAACCACGGACAGGATTCCACCGCATACATGTCGGAAGCCCAGGACGACAGGATGATGCGCTTCTCCGGCGCGGAGAGCTCATTGTCGTTCAGGACGCTCCTTGGGGAATCGTAGTGAGCGGCGGGGTGAAAGATCGGATGAAGATTGTGAGCATTTGTGTTTGCGTTGGTCATCGTCGGGCCTCCCTTATCTCTCCTTTCCAAGGGATTGCTGTAGGGAGAAGCGGCGGCGAACCCGCCGCTTCCTGTTTCAGATCAAAGCGCGTTGATCGCGATGCGTTTCACGCCGTCGCGCGGCTTGTCCGATTTGGGCAATGAGACGGTCAGGACGCCGTTCTTGAACGACGCCTGGACCTTGTCCTCCTGCACGTCGTCGAGCGGAATCTGACGCTCGAAGGCGCCGTAATAGCGCTCGCTGAAGTATCGGCCTTCGCCATGGTGCTCGGCCTTCTTCTCCCCGCGGATCGTCAGGACGCCATTGGCGATTTCCACCTGAACGTCCTTGTCGGTCATCCCTGGCAACTCGGCCGACACGGTCAGTGCCCTGTCGGTTTCGCTGAGCTCGACCTTCGGCCAGCCGAGGCGACCGTCCATCGACGGCGACAGGCCGGGGTTGCCGAAGCCGCGAAACACATCGTCGAACAGACGGTTCATTTCACGGTGCAGGGTCAGGAAGGGATCGAAGCTGTCGCGCGCGGGCGCAAGCTCCTGGGTTTTCGACCACGGAATGAGATCGCGAATAGCCATTGTTCTGCCTCACTTGTTAATGTGGACAGGGAGTGCGGACGCTTCACGCGCCGCACGCCCCGTCTCGATGCTCCAGTCGCGCCTAGGCTGCCTTCCTCTGCGCGATCTGGGGTGAGGAAGAAGCGGCCGTTCCGATCTCGATACGGCGCGGCTTCATCGCCTCCGGCACCTCGCGCACCAAATCAATGATCAGCAGACCGTCCTGGAACGAGGCCTGCTTGACCTGGACATAGTCAGCGAGGTTGAACACGCGCCGGAACGGACGGGCCGCGATACCCTGGTACAGGTATTCGCGCGCGGCGCCGTCGGGCTTCCTGCCCTCGACGGTCAGCACGTTTTGCTCCGCTGTCACGGCGATGTCCTGAACGCCGAAGCCGGCCACTGCCAGCGTGACCCGGTAGTGGTCTTCGCCGAAGCGTTCGATGTTGTAGGGGGGATAGTTGTCTTCGGTCGCCTGACGCAGCGTCGAATCGACGAGGTCAGCCAGGTGATCGAAGCCGATCGTGGAGCGCCACAGCGGCGCGAAGTCGAGTGTCCTCATAGCCAAGTCCTCCAAAGAGCAAGATGGATACGAAGGAACGCAAGACCGTGCCTACGGAATGATCGGAAGCCCGGTCCGGCGCCCGTGCCGGACCCGAAGCTGGCGTCCGGCACACCGCTCTCGCGGCGAAAAATGACTTAAAAAAACGGCAAGTGATTTCAAGAGGGCGTCCAAAAATTTTTCGAGTTCCGGTCGCGCCGCATTTTTCGGTCCCGATCACGCGGCCTCGGCGTAGGTCAGGCGGGCCAGTTCGGCTTCGGCGGCATTGCGCAGGCGCAGGAGGCGAGCGCGATCCTCAGGTGTGAGGCCGTTCGCGGGCAAGAGCCTTTCGCAATGCGAAATAACGCGTCTCTGGCTTTCGATCAGGAACGCACCTGCGCCGCCAACAACGGGTTCAAACGACATGGAAAGCCCTCACAGCTCAAACGGAAGTTTGGGGGCGGCCGGATCGACCGGCCGCTCCGCCGGACTAGCTGGTTGCAGTCTGGGTCCCGTCGCGCTGAGTCGGCAACAGGTCGAACCTCAACCGGGGTGCATCCAGGACTGGCGAAAGCAGCGTGTCTACGTTCACCGTAGAAGGCGCTTGCGGCCAGCTCAGCCACGGCATCGTGTCCAGGTGTGGAATCTGCGGCAATGCAATTTGTTCGAAGTCGCCTTTTGCTGCCCGCAGCGAGGACGTCGTTTCCGCCCCTAGCGCTGCAAACGGCGCCAGAGCAACGACGCAGCCGAGCGTCACTGCGACGAGATTGCGCAGGATTTTGTGGGTGCTCTCCGCCCGAGCGGAGAATGTGAATTGATCCTTGATCATCTCATGCTCCTACCGTTCGAAAACAGATCCAGATGATGGTCGCGACGCTTGCGGCACACATGACCCAGTCAAGCGTGTGGCGAGCCAGCCCTGGGCGCCATTGATGTGAGCTGTTCATCTGAAGCTCCCTTGCTCTTGCGAATTGTCCTTTCTGCTTGATGTGAGAGGTGGGCCCGGCCGATCGGCCGGGCCCGATACGCGTTAGAAGTCCATGGCGGGAGCCGGCGCGGCTTCCGCCTTCTTCGGCTTGTCCGCCACCAGCGCCTCCGTCGTGATGAGCAGCGACGCGACCGAGGCCGCGTCCTGCAGGGCGGTACGCACGACCTTGGCAGGATCGATCACGCCGGCCTTCACCATGTCCTGATATTCACCGGTCGCGGCATTGAAGCCCCAATTGTAGCTCTGGTGCTCCAAAAGCTTGCCGACGATCACCGACCCGTCCTCGCCGGCATTTTGGACGATCTGGCGCGCGGGCACCTGGATCGCGCGGCGCACGATATCGATGCCGGCCTTCTGGTCGGAATTGGTGGTCTTGATGCCCTCAAGGGCCTTCAGCGAGCGCAGTAGCGCCACGCCGCCGCCCGGCAGGATGCCTTCCTCGACCGCCGCCCGCGTCGCGTGCAATGCGTCGTCCACGCGATCCTTGCGCTCCTTCACCTCGACCTCGGTGGCGCCGCCGACGCGGATCACCGCCACGCCGCCGGCAAGCTTCGCCAGCCGTTCCTGCAGCTTCTCGCGGTCATAGTCGGAGGTCGTCTCCTCGATCTGCGCCCTGATCTGCTGGCCGCGCGCCTCAATGTCCTTCCTGGCGCCGGCGCCGTCGACGATCGTGGTGTTCTCCTTGTCGATCACCACCTTCTTGGCACGCCCGAGCATCTTCACCGTGACGTTTTCGAGCTTGATGCCGAGGTCTTCGGAGATCACGGTGCCGCCGGTGAGGATCGCGATGTCCTCCAGCATCGCCTTGCGGCGGTCGCCAAAGCCGGGTGCCTTGACCGCGGCGACCTTCAGCCCGCCGCGCAGACGGTTCACGACGAGGGTGGCGAGCGCTTCGCCTTCGACTTCCTCGGCGATGATCAGAAGCGGCTTGCCGGACTGCACGACCTGCTCGAGCAGCGGCAGCATGCTTTGCAGGCCCGGAAGCTTCTTCTCGTGGATGAGCACGTAGGGATCCTCGAGCTCGACCCGCATCTTTTCCGTGTTGGTGACGAAGTAGGGCGAGACGTAGCCGCGGTCGAACTGCATGCCTTCGACGACGTCGAGCTCGGTGTCGAGGCTCTTGGC
>CALRXG020000687.1:0-3514 GCA_943372075.1 Bordetella parapertussis
AGCTCCTCCCAGTCGACCCGCCCTTGCGCCAACGGATGGGTCTTGCCGCACACCAGTTGCAGCGGCACCCAGCCGATGGTCTTGAAGCCGAGCTCGGGCGGCAGCTGCTCCTGCCGCCACATCACGCCGACATCGGCATTGCCGTCGAGCACGAGCCGGCTGACGTCCTCCATGATCGGAAACAGCAGCTCCAGTTCGACATGCGGAAAATGCTCAGCGAATTCCGCGAACAGCTCGCCGACCGCGCTCTCCGGATAGAGTTCGTCGATCGCCACCACCAGGCGCTTCTCGACATGCGCCTCGAAGCTGCTGGCAACACCGATCAGGTGCTCGCGACGATCGAGGATCAGCTTTGCTTCCGGCAACAGCCGCGCCCCCGCTTCGGTCAGCACCGGGTTGCGCCCGGCCCGGTCGAACAGCGCAATGCCGAGGTCGGTCTCCAGGTTCGCCACATGCGTGCTGACGGCCGATTGCGCCTTCTTCAAAAGCCTCGCCGCGCCGGAGAACGAGCCCTGCTCGGCGGCCGCCACGAAGGATTCGAGCTGGTCCATGGAAACGGCCATCTATCTCTCTTCCAGATATTATCTAACTTTGTAATCCCATAATATCAGATAGAAATCCGGTCACAACGACAAGAAAGGGTTTCAAAATGTCTATGCGTTCCTTCTCCGACCGGATCAGGCACGCAGTCCTGTTCGAACTGATCGGTATCGCCATCTTTACGCCGGCCGCCGCCTGGCTGTTCACTCAGCCGGTCGCCCATATGGGCGTGATCGGCGTCGTCTCGGCGACGGTGGCGACGGTCTGGAACTTGCTGTTCAATCTCGGCTTCGACCACGCGCTGGTCCGCCTCACCGGGCGTGTCGCCAAGACGATGCCGATCCGCGTCGCGCATGCGATGCTGTTCGAGGCCGGCCTGATCGTGCTGCTGATCCCGTTCGTCGCCTGGTATCTCGGCGTCTCGCTCTGGGCTGCGCTGATGATGGATATCTCCATCGTCGCGTTCTATCTGGTCTACGCGTTCGTCTTCAACATCGCCTACGACCGGGCGTTTCCGCTGCCCCGGCCCGGCGCGCATGATCGCGCGGCGAGCCGGGCCCTGCCGGCCTGATCGGCTGCGGGATGCGGCGCGGCGTGGATCATCCGATCCGCCGCGCCGCGCCAGATCGAGACCAATATTCCGGATCCTAGCGCCTCCGCACAAGTTCCGTCGCACAGCGCCCATAGACTGGTTTGATCCGGTTTGAGCGCTATGGGATGCTTGAGCCAACATGCCCGTCAGAGGCTGCCAAACGGCCAACAAGAAGAAGCGGAGGACTACGATGACAAGGTACCGTTCGAACCAGCCACCCGCCGTCATCTCATCAAGGGCGCCGCCGCCGCGTCGGCCACGCTGCTGCTCGGCAAGCCCGCCATTGCCAAGAGCAAGACCGAGATCATCATCGGCAACATCGATGCCTATTCGGGACCCGCCGCGGTCTATTCTTCGATCGGCCGCACGCCCGGCGGCTACTTCAAGATGATCAACGAGCAAGGCGGCATCAACGGCCGCATGATCAAGTACATCACCTATGACGACGCCTACAGCCCGGCCAAGACCGTGGAACAGGCGCGCAAGCTGGTCGAGAGCGACGAGATCGACGTGCTGTTCTCGCCGCTCGGCGCGCCGACCAATGCGGCGATCATGAAATACATGAACCAGAAGAAGGTCCCACATCTGTTCATCGCCTCGGGCGCCACCAAGTTCGGCGACCACAAGAATTTCCCGTACACCATGGGCTTCATGCCCTGCTACCAGATCGAGGGCCGGACATTCGCGCAACACGTGCTCGCGACCCAGCCCGATGCCAAGATCGGCATCATCTATCAGAACGACGATTTCGGCCGCGACGTCCTCAAGGGCTTCAAGGACGGGCTCGGCGCAAAGACATCGTCGATCGTGGCGGAGCTGTCCTACGAGACGTCGGATCCGACCATCGACAGCCAGGTGGTGCGCTGCAAATCCGCCGGCGCCAACGTGTTCATGAGCATGACCACGCCGAAATTCGCAGCACAAGGCATCAAGAAGGTCGCCGAGCTGAACTGGCAGCCGACGCATTACATCGGCAACAACGCCTCTTCCGCCGGCTCGACGCTGAAGGCCGCCGGCTTCGACATCTCCAAGGGGATCATCTCGAGCGCTTATATGAAGGACCCGGTCGATGCCGCCTGGGACAGCGACCCCGCCGTGGTGAAATGGCGGGCCTTCCTCGACAAATACGATCCGGCGGCCGCCAAGAACGACATCTATGCGGCGATCGCCTATGTGGTCAGCCAGGTCATGGTTCAGGTGCTCAAGCAGTGCGGTGACGACGTCTCGTCCGAGAGCATCATCAGGCAAGCAGCGAACCTCAGGGATGTCGAATCTGACCTGCTGCTGTCCGGCATCAAAGTCAACACCTCGGCGACCGACTACTACCCGCTTGAGCAACTGCAACTGGTGCGCTTCAACGGCGAGCGCTACGAGATCCTCGGACCGGTGATCGACGGCGGCATCTCGAAGGTCTGATCACGCACGCGCGTCGCTGGTCGCTGCGCTACGCGCGGACCAGCGCGGCGCCGGCGATCAGGCATGCCGCACCGAGCAACCGCACCAGCGTCGCCTGGTGCTGCGGGGTGCCGAGCACGCCGAAATGGTCAAAGGCCAGCGAGCAGAGCAACTGGCCCACGACGACGAGGGTCACGACCGTGGCAACGCCGAGACGCGGGATCATGAACACGCTGGTGGCGATGAATGCCGCGCCGAACAAGCCGCCGGTCCACGCGATCAAGGGCGCGCGGGCCGCGGATGCCGAGCTGAACAATGGCTCACGCAAGATCACGAGCACGGCCGCCAGCGCAATCGTTCCGCCGAGATAGCTGACAAAGGCGGACCACCAGGCGGACTGCAAGCTCCTTCCGAGATTCGCGTTCAAGAGCTGCTGGAAGCCGACGCTACAGCCGGCAGCAAGGACCAGGAGCGGGGCAAGAATGTTCATGGCGCGCCGAGACGAAGTTGAGTCGATGTCATGACATCACGCTAGGCGCGCGGCTCGTATCCTGTCTGGAACGAAATCGACCGTGCTACGTCCGCACGAAGGCCGACCGGTAGGCGGCCGGCGTGGCGCCATAGGCCCTGCGGAACAACCGGCCGAAATGGCTCTGATCGGCAAAGCGGGCCGCGTAGGCGACGTCAGCGACGGTGCTGCCCTGCTTGAGCTGCGCGCGAGCCCTCGCCAGCCGGTGCGCGACGCGATAGGCCGCCGGCGTCATGCCGAACCGTCGCCTGAAGGCCCTGATGAAGCCGTCGGTCGAGTAGCCGAGCTGCGCGGCCATCGCGCGGACGTCGAGCTCCTGGTCGAGAACCTGCTGCGGCAAGACGAGGGCTGCGGCGCGGCGCACGCCGCGATCCCCGTCCCTGCGCAGCGATCCGACGGAATCGATGATCTCCCTCGGCGACTGCGCACGCATGCCGCGGATGATCTGCGGGACCATC
>CALRXG020000688.1:0-3501 GCA_943372075.1 Bordetella parapertussis
CGCGCGCGCGATCAGGAACAGGCCGGACGGATCGGGCAGCAGGCCCGCGTCGGCGAACGGCGCCCACGGACCGTCGAGCTTTGTCTTCTGCTCGATCTTGCGGCCGAGACACAGTCCGGTTTCTTCGCAGGCTTCGCGGATCGCCGCATTGGCAAGCGCACGCGCACGGCCGGGCGTGATCTTCGGGCTGCCCTTCAACAGGTTGGCTTCGAGCTCCGGCGTGATTGGCGCTGCGACCGGCACGCGATTGTCGGCCTTGTCGACGCGGCCGCCGGGGAAGACGAACTTGCCGGGCATGAACACCACCTTGTCGTGGCGCTTGCCGACCAGCACCTTCGGCTTGGCGCCGGAGCGGTCGATCAGGATCAGCGTCGCGGCATCCTTCGGCCGGAAATACGCGTGATGATCGGCTTCTTTGTCGCCCTGGTGAACGACGGCGGCGGGTGCGGCGGCTTCAGTCATCTCATCCCTTTCATTTCTTCTTGCGGCCCGGTTTAGCTAGACCGGCGGGATGTCGCTAGGGGGATTCTCGTCAAAGCCATGCATGCGCAGAGCCCATTGCAAGCCGATCACGGCTCCCTTCACCGGCTGCAACAATGCGAGCGATGCGAACAGCGTTAACGGCAGATAGATCGCAAGTTGCAGCCACACCGGCGGCGAATAGTCGGTCTCGATGATGAGCGCGGTCGGTACCACGATATGACCGACAATGACGATGACGAGATAGGCGGGCAGATCGTCGGCGCGATGCGGCGAGAAATCGAGATCGCAGACCGGGCAATGGCCGTCGCATTTGAGAAACTTGCGGAACAGCCTGCCTTTTCCGCAGCGCGGACAACGGCCGCGGAACCCGCGTTTCATCGCACCCCACACGTCGCGTTTCTCGGGCTCGGCCGCATCGCGAGTCCAGACCACCGTCGGCGGCGTCACGTCCATGACTTGCCTCGCTTCGATTTGCCGGATTTGGGCTTCGCCGGCTTGCGGTCCTTCTTGTTGCGCGATTTTCGTTCCTTCGACTTCTTGCCCGATCCCTTTGGACCCTTGCTGTTTCCCTTGCCAAATCCAGCGGCGCGACGTTCGCCCCCTGCACCGTCGCGTTTTCTGCCGCGCGGAATTGTCTGTCCTTCGGATAATAGCTCAAAGCGCAGCGCGCCCGCCACTGGAGCTGCCTCGACCAGCCGCACGTCGACGACGTCGCCGAGCCGATACATGGTGCCGCTGCGCGTGCCGATCAGCGCATGGCGGGTCTCGTCATAGTTGAAATATTCGCTGCCGATGGTGCGGATCGGGATCAGCCCGTCGGCGCCGGTGTCGTCGAGCTTCACGAACAGGCCGGCGCGCGTCACGCCGGAGATGCGGCCCTGGAACGAGGCGCCGACCTTGTCGGCAAGGAAATGCGCGATCAGCCGGTCGGTGGTCTCGCGCTCGGCTTTCATCGCGCGGCGTTCGGTGACGGAAATCTGGGCGGCGATCTCGGCCAGCGTTTCCACGCTCTCATCAGTCGGCAAGGCGCCTTCGCCGAGACCGAGCGCGCGGATCAGTGCGCGATGCACGATCAGATCGGCGTAACGGCGGATCGGCGAGGTGAAGTGCGCGTAGCGGCGCAGGTTCAAGCCGAAATGGCCGTAATTCTCGGCGGAGTACTCGGCCTGCGCCTGCGAGCGCAGCACCACCTCGTTGACCAGCGGCTCGTAGTCCTCGCCGGCAACCTGCGCCAGCACGCGGTTGAATTGCGCGGGGCGCAGCGCACCCTGCTTGGTGAAGGGCAGGTCGAGCGTCTTGAGGAATTCCTGGAGGTTGTGAACCTTCTCCTGGCTCGGCTCGTCATGCACGCGATAGATCAGCGGCAGCGCCTTCTTCTCCAGCATCTCGGCCGCGGCGACGTTGGCGAGGATCATGAACTCCTCGATCAGACGGTGCGCATCGAGCCGTTGCGGCACGATCACCCGATCGACGGTGCCGTCCGGCTTCAACAGGATCTTGCGTTCGGGCAGATCGAGATCGAGCGGGTCGCGCTCGTTGCGCGCAAGCTTGACCAGCTCGTAGGCAGCCCACAGCGGTTTGAGGATCGGTTCGAGCAGGGGGCCCGTGGTGTCGTCAGGCCTGCCGTCGATCGCGGCCTGCGCCTGCGCATAGGCGAGCTTCGCCGCCGAGCGCATCAGCACGCGATGGAAGCTGTGCGAGCGCTTGCGGCCGTCGGCGCCGATCACCATCCGCACCGCGAGCGCGCCGCGCGGCTCGCCCGGCACCAGCGAGCAGAGATTGTTGGAGATCCGCTCCGGCAGCATCGGCACGACGCGGTCGGGGAAATAAACCGAGTTGCCGCGCTGCAGCGCGTCGCGGTCGAGCGCCGAGCCCGGCCGCACATAGTAGGCGACGTCGGCGATCGCGACATGGACGATGAAGCCGCCCTTGTTGTCCGGATCGGAATCGACTTCGGCATGAACCGCGTCGTCGTGATCCTTGGCGTCGGGCGGATCGATGGTGACCAGCGGCACGTCGCGCCAATCCTCGCGACCTTGCAACGTCGCGGGTTTTGCCTCTTCGGCCTCGCGGAGGGCGGCAGACGAAAACACCTGTGGGATGTCGTGGCTGTTGATCGCGATCAGGCTGATCGCCTTCTCGCTCGCAATCGAGCCGAGCCGTTCCTTGACGCGGGCGGAGGCGAGCCCGAAGCTGCGGGTGCGGATCAGGTCGACGCTGATGAGATCGCCGTCCTCGGCGTCGCCGCTATCAGCCTTGGCGATATTGAGCTCGCGGCCGGCCTGCTTCTTGTCGACCGGGATCAAGCGTCCGCCACCATCGGGATTGCGGCGGAAGATGCCGAGGATGCGGGTGCGCCCGCGATCGATCACCTTGATGATGCGGCCGCGATAGGGCGTGCCGTCTTGCTCGTCGGTCACCTCGACCCGCAGCAGCGCACGGTCGCCGACGCCGGCGGCGGTGCCGGGCTTCGGCCGCCGCGGCATCTCGATGCGGATTTTCGGGGCGGTGCCGTTCTCGTCGGTGTCCCACTCGGCGGGCGTGGCGATCAACTCGCCATCGCTGTCGCGGCCGGTGATGTCGGCGAGCACGGTCGGCGGCAACGCGGCCGGCTCGTGGATCTTGCGGCCGCGCTTGGCGACCGTGCCGTCGTCGGCGAGTTCGCGCAGCAGCTGCTTCAGCGCGATGCGGTCGTCGTTCTTGAGGCCGAACTCGCGCGCGATCTCGCGGGTGCCGACCTTGCCTGGATTGGCGCGGATGAAGGCGACGATGGCGTCCCGGCCCGGAAAGCCATGGTCGGGTTTTCTTTTCACTTATCCTCGTGCCTTGCCGGCGCTCTTCTTCGCGGGCGCTTTCGCTGATGCCGATGACTTTGCAGGCGACGTCTTGGCACCGGAGGCGACCGGCGCGCGCGCCTTGCTGGTCGCATCCGATTTCGGTTTCGCGGCGGCCTTCTTGGACGCAGCTTTCTTGGCGGGCTTGGCGTCGTCGTCGGCCTCTTCGGCCTTGGTCTCGCCT
>CALRXG020000689.1:0-3496 GCA_943372075.1 Bordetella parapertussis
GGCAACTCCGCCGGCAGGCCGCATGACGAGGCTTCGCAGGCCTTCACGCTGGAGCTCGCACTGCGCGTGCTGGAGTCCGCGCCAGGCCCGCAGACCACCGTGCAGTCGCCACTGCGCTGGAGCGCGGATGCATCGTGGAAGCGCGATTACAGCAACGCCGAGGCGCTGAGCGCCGACGAGCTGGCACGCCTGCGCCGCGAATTCGACGCGCAGAAGGAAATCGCCAAGGGCCTGCGCGTCGCTTAGCGGCGGGTGCTCAAGGCCATCGCTCGCCAAACTGACGGTGTCGTCGCAACCTCCTTTTGCCAAGTGTTGCGACGAACGGTTGAACCCGCCCTGAGTCCCCCGGTCAAGCCGGAGGATGACACTGGTGGTGAAATGCCTAGGCGTGCATAGGGACGGCATCACGTGACGTCCCTTCCTCCGCACCCGCATAATGTCGCGCCAGCGCCGCACAGGTCATCAGCTGGATCTGGTGGAACAGCATCAGCGGCAGCACGATCAGCCCGACCGACTGGCCGGCGAGCAGCACGCTCGCCATCGGCAGACCACTCGCGAGGCTCTTCTTCGAGCCGCAGAACATGATGGCGATACGGTCGGCGCGTGAGAAGCCGAGCAGCTGGCTGCCGAAATTGGTGATCAGCAGCACGACCGCGAGCAGCACCGCGTCGAGGCCGAGCACGATCGCCATCTGCGTCGCGTTGACCTGGTGCCAGATGCCGTGGCTGACGCCGTCGCTGAACGCGGTGTAGACGATCAGCAGGATCGAGCCGCGGTCGACCAGGCCGAGCACCGCATGATGCCTGGCAACGAAGCCGCCGATCAACGGCCGCGACAATTGTCCCGCCACGAACGGCAGCAGCAATTGCACGACGATGTCGAGCGCGGCGTTGCCCGAGAACCCGCCATGGCTGGAGAGCAGCACGCCGGCCAGCAGCGGCGTCGCGACGATGCCGAGCAGATTGGAGGCGGTCGCCGAGCACAACGCCGCGGAGACATTGCCGCGCGCGATCGAGGTGAAGGCGACCGAGGACTGCACGGTCGACGGCAGGATGCAGATCAGGATCACGCCCGCCCACAGCGCCGGCGTCAGCAGGTGAGGTGCCAGCGCATGGGCCGCGAGCCCGAGCAGCGGGAACAGGCCGAAGGTCGAGAGGAATATCACGAGATGCAGCTTCCAGTGCCGGGCGCCGACCAGTGCCTCCGTGGTCGACAGGCGGGCGCCATGCAGGAAGAACAGCAGCGCGATCGCGAGATCGGTGGCGTAGCCGCCAATCACGGTCCCCTGCCCGTGCAGCGGCAGCAGCGTGGCAAGGCCGACCATGCCGACAATAGCGGCGATGTAGGGATCGACGGGCACGAATGAACGCAGGCGGCTGAGGGGCATGGTCAATTCCTTTCCTTGGGTGAAAGGTGCGCCCGGCCAGGCCGATTGTGAACCGCGCTTACCGATGTTATTGTCATTACGTTACGTAATGAAGAGATCGCCGCCATGCTCGACCCGACCCAGCTCGAGACCTTCCTCACCGTGGCGGAGACGCAGAACTTCACCGAGGCCGGCCGCCGGCTCGGCCTGAAGCAGTCGACGGTGAGCCAGCACATCCGCAAGCTCGAGGCCGCCGCCGGCCGCCGCCTGTTCGTGCGCGACACCCATTCGGTGGTGCTCACCGCCGACGGCGAGGCGATGACCGGCTTCGCCCGGCCGATCCTCGAGGCCAACGCGCGCGCCCGCGATTACTTCGCGGGGTCACAGGTGCGCGGCAAGGTCCGGTTCGGCGCCGCCGAGGATTTTGCCAGCTCGCGCCTGCCAGATCTTTTGCGCGACTTCGTCCGCCGCCATCCGCAGGTCGATCTCGAGCTGACGGTCGGCTTGAGCGCCGTGCTGTACCAGCAGTTCGATGCCGGCGAGCTCGACCTCGTGCTGGGCAAGCGCCGGCCCGGCGACGCGCTCGGACAATTGGTGTGGCAGGATCGACTGGTATGGACCGGCGCACCGGGCATGCGGCTCGATCCCGAACAACCGCTGCCGCTGATCCTCTATGCACCGCCGAGTGTCAGTCGCAGCGTGGTGCTGGAGGCGATGGAGCGGTCCGGACGGTCCTGGCGCATCGTCTGCTCCAGCGGCAGCTTGAGCGGGCTGCGCGCCGCAGCGCTCGCCGGCCTCGGCATCACCCCGCAGGCGCAAGGCTTCATCCCGGACGGATTGGAGGCACTGCCGGAGGCGGGCCTGCCGCTGCTCGGTAGCGTCGAGTTCGTGGTCCGTACCGCGCGCCGGAGCAAGCGCGGCCCGGCGGTCGAACTGGCGCAGGCCATCACCGCGCAAGGCGGCCGGCTGCGGCCGTAGCTTGAGTCAGGCGGGCTGCGTTGCAGTCACCTGCACCGCGCCGAGCATGCCGGTGCGGTCGTGGCAGCCGAGATATTCGAAGAACTGCTCGTCGGCGGCGGCGACCGTGACCTCGTGATACAGCCTGAGCCTGGCGCTCGGCCCGAGCGTCGACAGGTACTTCATCGCCGCGCCGAAGATCCGAACATGGGTCGGATGCGATTCCGCCCAACGTTCCAGTGCCGCCAGGCTCTTCCACCAGCTCTGGCCATAGGACTTTTCCGTCACTCGTCCCTCCGTATCGACGACACGCATGTAGCGGTTGGCGTAGCAGCCGATCGGCGCGCCGTCGTCGCGCAGGAAATCCATGCCCTCGCGCAGCACCGGCTCGACATCGTCGAGATACATCTTGCGCTCGGAGGTTTCGGTGTCGCTCCAGTCCTGCCCGGAGCGGATCAGGCAGAGATTGTCATGCGCGACCACGCGGATGCGGGCGCCGTCATGGATCGCGCGCGGCTCGCCGCCCGGAATCATCGCGTCGGTATGCGACAACGGGATGCGGTCGCGCATGCCGCCCCAATAGGCGTGCTCCTGCACCTCGCCGCTCATGCCGTCGGCAAGCACCGCAACGCCCTCCGGGCGGCCGAGCGAGGAGAACAGCGTCTCGTAGCGCGCCACGTGCGGCCGCAGCACCTCGATGAAGCGGCCGACGTCGTCGGCGGCATCGCTGCCGGTCCAAGCCTCACGGGCGCCGTCGAACCAGGCATCGAAACGTTTGCCATCGTCCCAATAGGCGACCGAGACGACATTGGTGAAACCGGCCTGGTCGACATACTGCGCGCGGTCCCAATGTGTCGGCCCGTTCTCTCCGGCAAAGCGCGTTGCGATCTCTGCCAGCGCCGCGGTCAGCGCGGCGTTCGGCGTGCCGCGAACCTGCGCGCCGAAATAGGCCATGATGACGCTGGCGACCGCGGGCTTGTGGCGCGCGACGAAGGACGGATACGGCGGTGCATAGTCGTCGGGCACGCGACGATGACGGGAGCGCGCCGTCTGCAAATGCGAGGGAATGGCGGATTCCATGACAGTCGCCTCCGGTTTGATGTCGTGGGTTCAGCTCGCGGCCGCGTCGATCTCCTCGAAACTGTCGAGCGGCAGCGCGAAATGCTCGACGCG
>CALRXG020000690.1:0-3487 GCA_943372075.1 Bordetella parapertussis
GCAACGCGCAGATCGGGTCGACCTCGGAGACCATGACGCGGCAACCGGCCTGGCGCAGCGAGGCCGCCGACCCCTTGCCGACGTCACCGAAGCCCGCGACCATCGCGACCTTGCCCGACAGCATCACGTCGGTGCCGCGGCGGATGCCGTCGACCAGCGACTCGCGGCAGCCATAGAGGTTGTCGAACTTCGACTTGGTGACGCTGTCGTTGACGTTGATCGCCGGGAACAGCAGCGTGCCCTTGTTGGCCATCTCGTAGAGGCGATGCACGCCCGTGGTGGTCTCTTCCGAGACGCCCTTGATGTTCTTGGCGATCTCGGCGAAGTAGCCCTTCGGCTTCTCCTTCAGCAGACGCTTGACCAGAGCGTAGAAGATCTCCTCTTCTTCCGAGCCCGGCTTGTCGAGGAACGCTGTGTCGCCCTGCTCGGCGCGCACGCCGGCGTGCACCAGCATGGTGGCGTCGCCGCCGTCATCGAGGATCATGTTCGGCGTGCCGCCGCCGTGCCAGTCGAACAGCTTGGCGGTGTAGTCCCAGTACTCGGTCAGCGTTTCGCCCTTGACGGCGAACACCGGAATGCCGGCGGCGGCGATCGCGGCCGCGGCGTGATCCTGGGTCGAGTAGATGTTGCAGGAGACCCAGCGGATGTCGGCGCCGAGCGCGGCCAGCGTCTCGATCAACACGGCGGTCTGGATCGTCATGTGCAGCGAGCCGGCGATGCGCGCGCCCTTCAGCGGCTGCTTGGGGCCGTATTCCTCGCGGGTGGCCATCAGGCCGGGCATCTCGGTCTCGGCCAGCGAGATCTCCTTGCGGCCGAAATCGGCGAGCGCGATGTCCTTGACGATGTAGTCGGTGAAGCCGGGCTTCGTGGGGGCGTTCATTTGAGCGTCCTGTTGTTGAACTGGTCATTCCGGGGCGCCTCGAAGCGGCGAACCCGGAATCTGGAATTGATGGGAAGGGATTCCGGGTTCGCCCGCTCGCGCAAGCGCCCCGGAATGACGCAAGGTTTAGAGCGCGCGCTTCAGCTGCTCGACGAGATCGGTCTTCTCCCAGGAGAAGCCGCCCTCATTGTCGGGCGTGCGGCCGAAATGACCGTAGGCCGAGGTGCGCGCATAGATCGGGCGGTTGAGGTCGAGATGGGTGCGGATGCCGCGCGGCGTCAGATCCATCGCCTTCGACGCTGCCTTCTCAAGCTCGTCCTCCGACACCTTACCGGTGCCGTGGGTGTCGATGTAGATCGACAGCGGGCGCGCCACGCCGATCGCGTAAGCGAGTTGCAGCGTGCAGCGGTCGGCAAGCCCGGCCGCGACGATGTTCTTGGCCACATAGCGCGCGGCGTAAGCAGCCGAGCGGTCGACCTTGGTCGGATCCTTGCCCGAGAACGCGCCGCCGCCATGCGGAGCCGCGCCGCCATAGGTGTCGACGATGATCTTGCGGCCGGTCAGGCCGGAGTCGCCGTCGGGACCGCCGATGAAGAACTTGCCGGTCGGATTGATGTGCCAGATCGTCTTGCTGGTGATCCATTCCTTCGGCAGCGCCTCGCGCACATACGGCTCGACGATGTCGCGGATCTGCTTCGAGGTGAGGTCCTCGACCAGATGTTGATGCGAAACCACGATCTCGCGGACGCCGACCGGCTTGCCGTTCTCGTACTGCACAGTGACCTGGCTCTTGGAGTCCGGACCCAGCACCTTTTCCTTGCCGGAGTGGCGCGCTTCGGAGATCAGGCGCAGGATCTTGTGAGCGTAGAAGATCGGCGCCGGCATCAGGTCAGGCGTCTCGTTGGTGGCGTAACCGAACATGATGCCCTGGTCGCCGGCACCCTCTTCCTTGACTTCGCCGGGCTGCAGCGCGTCGACGCCCTGCGCGATGTCGGCCGACTGCGGATGCAGCAGGATGTCGATGTCGCAGGTCTCCCAGTGGAAGCCGTCCTGCTCGTAGCCGATGTCCTTGATGGCGGCGCGAACCACGCTCTCGATCTGCTCGTTGGTGACCGAGCTCGGACCGCGGGTTTCGCCGGCGATCACCACCTTGTTGGTGGTCGCGAGCGTTTCGCACGCCGCGCGGATCTGCCACGGGTCGATGCCCGCCTTCGGCCCTTCGCGATAGAACAGATCGACGATCTCATCCGAGATGCGATCGCAGACCTTGTCCGGATGGCCTTCCGAGACCGACTCGCTGGTGAAGAGATAAGACGCGCGCATCAAGCAAACCCCTTGTTTCGTCGAAGTCCGACGTTGGTTGGTGAATGTGTCCCCGAAATGTCAGTCTCGTCGCCGCGAGATGACGTAGGATTCGTCGTAGAACCACAGCCCGTTGTGTTTGCGGAGAACCTCGCGTGTGGCCTCGAGAGCTCGTCCGTCTTCGGTCGTTTCGGTCAACCGCTCATCTTCGATCTGCGCGACATACACCGCTGCGTTCCACGCGGCGAAGGCCGTCGAGGTTCCGATCGCGCCGGTCACCTCATTCGGCAGCGCCTCCATATCATATCGAAAGATCGAACGGTTATCGGCGTAGGCGTTGAAGTTCAGCTCGCGGCCGGCCGCCCCCAACTCGTATTTCACCGCGCGCAGTATCTCATGACGGCTGACGGCGAAAGGATTTTCTCCGGGCCAGACCGCTTGAATCATTTCAAGTCCGGGATCGCCGCCGTGGGAGTGGATTCCTATCAAGCGTCCTCCGCTGCGCAGCGCGCGCGCCAGCGGCGCGATGATCCGCTTGGCCCGGAAATTCACCGACGATTTTGCCCGGTAGGGCTGCGAGGCGATCACCAAATCGAAATTGGCCTCGGTCCGCCCGGCCCGCGGAATGATGGAGTCGAGCAAGAAGCGATGATCGTCCCGATACAGGACCAGCGCCACCGGCCGCTCATAGATCGGCATCGAGGTCCGGGGACTGAGATTGGCGCGCCAGTTCTGCTCCAGGAATGGGCCGAGTTCGGCGATCTGGGCCTCGAAATCGCCCGACGAGGCCCCGCGCAGGGCGACTTCGTGCCAGACCATCCCGGCCGCCGCGGCGGAGTCCTTTGGCGTCAGCCAAGGCGCCTCGGCGTAGTACATGTTGGTGAACACAAAGACGCTCGCCGGGTGCTCGAACAGACGGTCCGGGACCTTGTCGAGCGTCAGGCGGACGTCCTCCAGGCTCAATTCCTTGCCGGCGACATAGAACGGCATATGCGGGAAGCGGCCATGCATGGCGCGCAGGACCCGCGCCAGCACGGTGCCGTCGCCCATCCCGGCATCGAAAACCCGCAGCGCCGGCGGCCGCGGGTGGATCGCCGCCAGTTCCAGCGCGACCCGGTCGGCGATCACCCGTTTCTCGCTACAGGTGTGCACGAACAGCAGATAGCGCTGGCGGTTCTCGAAGAAGCGGAAATTGCCCCGCGGATCACGCTTTTCCGGCGGCACCACAAGGCCCCGCGGCGGCGCGACGCCGCCAGGGGTCGAGGTCGCGATGAAGGCATTGATGCGGTCGAGCGTATCGATGGT
>CALRXG020000691.1:0-3472 GCA_943372075.1 Bordetella parapertussis
ATTTCGGTCGGCGAACGCGGCGTTCGGCGCCGCGTTGCCGGGGCAGGCGAAAGACGAAAAAGCGGCTCTGATTGATCAGAGCCGCTTGCGTCAGGCGAGGGCTCTTGCATGACCACCGAGCTCGCGATGCTCGCTGCCAGAATCGTCTTCGGTATTGCCCACATTATTTTCACTGCGCATCTGCAGAGCTGGCAACGCGGCTATCGCTGGACAGCAAGCTCGCGGGAGCAGAGCGTCCCGCCGCTCACGGGCCTCGCCGGTCGGGCGGAGCGCTCCCTCAGAAATTATCTCGAGACCTTTCCATTCTTTGCCGCGGCGATCGTGCTGGCAGCCATGATGGGCGCGCACAATTGGCTGACTTTTTGGGGCGCCCAGCTCTACCTTTGGGGCCGCATCGCCTACACGATCCTGTACGCAGCCGATCTGTCGCTGGCGCGTTCGATGATGTGGAATGTTCCCACGATCGGCATCCTGATGATCGTGGTCGGATCGTTCCTGAAGTGAACTGCAAGGCGCTACGCCGCCGGCTATCGCTTCCCGAATGCCAGCACGTGCAACCCGAGGCGCGAGCGCACCACCACGAACAGCAGGATCGTTTCGAAGGTCAGCGAGATCGAGGTCGAGGCTGCCGCGCCCATGCCGCCATAGCGCGGCACCAGCGCGATGCAGAGCCCGACATTCATGAAGAACGACACCGCGTAGGCGGTGGCGCAGATCTTCTGGTGGCCGAGCATGTTCAAGAGACGTTCGACGGGCCCGATCGCTGAGCGCACCACGAGCCCGATCGCAGCGACGAACATGATGCTGTAGCCGTCGACGAATTTCGGGCCGAACAGCCACAGCAGCGGCTTGCCGAAGGCGAGCAGGGCGATGGTCGCGAGCAGCGACGGCCAGAATGTCCAGCTGATCGCATGCGTGACATAGGCCGCCAGCCGGTCCTTGTCGCCGAGCGCGTTGTACTCGGCGAAACGGTGCGCCGTCGTCGCCGACATCGCATAGTGGACGAACGACACCAGCGCCAGTGTCTTCACCACGGCGAAATAGATGCCGACTTCCTCGGACGAGCGGAACTGCTGCAGCATCAGCACGTCGGTGTAGCCGAGCAGCAGATAAAAGCTCTCGACCAGCATGATCGGCAGCGAGATCGCGAACCAGCCTTTGATGTCGTAGGTCTTCTCGCCGGGCCCGACATGGGCTTTGAGGCGGCGATTCAGCACGATCATCTGGCCGATCGCGGCGATGTAGACCGCGGCTGCGCTCGCGATCATCGCGACCGTCGCGCCGAGATTGAGGCCGAGCGCTAGCGCGCCGGCGGTCAGCGCGATGATCAGCCCCTGCCGCACGATGAATTGCGGCATCAGGCCGAGCTGCATCCAGTCATGCGCGCGCGAGATGCCATCCTGGGTGTTGGCGACCACGAATGGCGGCAATGTCAGGCAGCCGATATAGAGCGGCACCACCGCGTTCGGATCGATCCAGGGCGATGCGAGGTAGATCACGCCGGCGAGCAGCAGCGCCACTGTGCTGGACGCGGCAAGCACCACCCAGCGGCCGCCGGAGAGGAAGCCGCGCAGCGCGGCAAGGTCGCCGCGCGCGCGATATTCGGGGATGATCTTCTGCGAGGATGGCGCGATGCCGAAATCCATCGTGCTGCCGAGCAGCAGCACCCAGGTCCAGACATAGACGTAGATGCCGTAGTCCGAGCCGCTCATCCAGCGCGCCAGCAGGATCTGCGCCAGATAGGCGATCGCCGCGCTGATGACGCGGATGATGAAGATGGTGCCGGCGAGGCGTTTGGTGACCGACGCCTCCTTGGTGCCGCCGAGCAGGCGCGCGACGAGGTCTCGCGCACGTGCAACCGGGCCCGAAGGCACGGAGGTTGCGGCAGAGGATTCGGATTGTGTCTCCATCACAGCCACGGCGGAAAATTCCTAAAGCGCCGCAAGGCGGCAATGGCCACCGATCTATCAACGAAACGTTAAGATTGGGTTGGGTGATGGGCGTTCCCGTCGTCCCGGTGAAAGCCGCGACCATGGCCACAGGGAACAGTTGGCGTACACAGCTTGACCCCCGGCCTGCCTCGCACCGCGGCCGCGGAGCATCGGTTCCGGCTCCCGTGCGCACTGGGTCGGACGATGCCGTGGCGTCAGTTCAAATTGATATTGAATTCGTAGCTTTTGTCGCCGCCGACCAAGGTCAGCTTCAGCGCGGCGCCTTCCGCCTTGGCGCCGGGCGGCAGTCCATCGAGCTCGAAGGAGAAGCGCTTCACGCCCGGCGGCGAGTGCTCGACGAGCTTGGGCACCGGCAGCGCCCAGTCCGGCGTCGGGCCCTCGACATACAGGCTGAGCTCCTTGTTGTCGGGCGCGGCGACATCGACCAGCACGTTGTTCTTGTCGTCGCGCTTGACGTCGCGGATCGTGAACGGGGTGGGATCGCCGATATTGGCGGGCTTCGGCACCGTGTTGAGCGCCTCCGACAGGGCCGCGTCCTCGGTCGAGGCGACGCTCGCGAACGCCAACTCGGCCTTGGCTTCCACCGGCACGCACAGCTTCTCGCACACCGCGTAGCTGATGTCGGCGCGCAGCACCAACGGCTTGTCGGGGTTCTTGGCGACGATACGCAGCGGCAGCACCACCTGATGCTTGTAGCCGAGCGAGGTGCCGCCGGCGCCGTCGTCGAACTGGCGCGGCGCCGGCCACATCACCGTGACCGCATCGACGTTGTCCGACTTGGAGAAATCGAACCGCGGCGGCACGCCGGAATCGCCGGGCGTCCGCCAGTAGGTTTTCCAGCCGTCCTGCAACTGGAAGGCGATGCCGCCGAGCAGCACCGCGCCGCTGCGCGATCCGGCAAGCAACCGCACGGCGGAATGTGTGTCCTGCTGCCACGGCGAGGCGTCGTCGGCGCGAACTTTCGTTGCCATGCATGCAACGGATAATGTAGCGGCAACGCCCAGAGCGGCCCGCAATGGAACTGTGACGATCATGAGACGTGTTTACCTGCAACTTTCGTTGCAAACCATTGAATTGCTTGTGATGCATCGCCGCACGCGGCGTGATGCTTGATTGACAGAACCGCCACCCAATATCAGGATGCCAAATCAGCAGGAAAGGCCTTTGTGGATGCGCCCTGAAGGCAAAACAGGCAGGACTCGCAAGACCACCGCCGGCAGAAGTCCGGCCGTCGGTCCCCATGCCGCCGATGGCGGCTATCTCGATGGCCAGATGCTGATCGCGATGCCTGTCATGAACGACCCGCGCTTCGAGCGCTCGGTTATCTATATGTGCGCCCATTCCTCGGAGGGGGCGATGGGCATCATCGTCAACCGTCCGGCCGGCAGCATAGATTTCCCCGGGCTGCTGGTGCAGCTCGACATCATCGAGAAGTCCGACCAGATCACGCTGCCCGAGAATGCCGAGATGATGAAGGTGATGAAGGGCGGCCCGGTCGATACCGGCCGCGGCTTCGTGCT
>CALRXG020000692.1:0-3460 GCA_943372075.1 Bordetella parapertussis
GCGACGTCGCGCAAGGTCTGGTTTCGAAGGCGGTATAGGGCAGCGATGTATACGATTGGCGTTGACGTCGGCGGCACCTACACCGATCTGGTTGCGACTGATCAAACCGGGCGAACCGTGTTCGCGAAATCGCCTTCCACGCCGGCCGATCAGTCGATCGGCGTGATGGCCGGGCTGGACGAACTGGCGCGGCGTCTCGGCGTCACGCGCACGGCGATGCTTGCCGCCACCGACCGCCTGGTGCACGGCACGACGGTTGCGACCAACGCGCTGCTGGAACGCAAGGGCGCGAAAGTCGCACTGCTCACCACCGAGGGCCATCGCGACGTCGTCGAGATGCGCGAAGGGTTGAAGCCGGATCGCTACGATCTGCGCACGCCGCCGCCGGAGCCGCTGGTGCCGCGCGAGCGCCGCTTCGGCGTGCGCGAGCGGCTGAAGGCCGACGGCAGCGCCGCGGTTGCGCTGGATGCCACGGCGCTCGGCGACGTCATCGCCGAGGTGAAACGATCCGGCGCGAACTCGGTCGCGGTCTGCTTCCTGCACGCCTATCTCAATCCGGCGCATGAGCTTGCCGCGGTCGAACGGCTGGCGAAGGAGTTGCCCGAGATCAGCGTGTCGCGTTCCAGCGACGTGCTGCCGCAGATCAAGGAATATGAGCGCGTCTCGACCACCATCGTGAACGCCTATGTCGAGCCGACGGTGCGGCGCTATCTCAGCAATCTGGAGCGCGGCCTGCATGAGGCCGGCTTCAAAGGCTCGCTGTTCGTCGTGCTGTCGCATGGCGGCATGGCGCCGGTGGAGGAAGCCTCGCGGCTCGCCGCCGGCACCGTGCTGTCGGGGCCGGCCGGCGGCATCTCCGGCAGCCGCCGCTGCGCCGAGATGCTCGGGATTCCCGATCTGGTGCCGTTCGACATGGGCGGCACCTCGACCGACATTTCGCTGATCGCGGATGGCCAGGCCTCGCTGTCGGCCGACGGCATGCTGGCGGGCCAGCGCATCGCGCTGCGCAGCCTCGACATCGCCAGCATCGCGGCCGGCGGCGGCTCGATCGCGAGCGTCGACGGCAGCCGCACGCTGCGGGTCGGGCCGGAGAGCGCGGGCTCGGTGCCGGGCCCGGCGTGCTACGGCAATGGCGGCACCGCGGCCGCCGTCACCGACGCCAACGTCGTGCTCGGCTATCTCGATGCCGCCGCCTTCATGGGCGGCGCGCGGCCGCTCGATCGCGCGGCATCGGAAGCCGCGGTGGATCGCATTGCTGCCGCGCTCGAACTGTCGCGGATCCAGGCCGCCGCCGGCATCTACAAGATGATCAATTTGAAGATGGCCGACGGCATCCGCCTGATGACGCTGCGCCGCGGCGTCGATCCGCGCAAATTCGCGCTGCTCAGCTTCGGCGGCGCCGCCGGCATGCACGCGGCTGAAGTCGCGCGCGAGCTCGAGATCAAGCGCATCATCGTGCCGACGGTGGCCTCCGTGCTGTCGGCCTGGGGCATGCTGACCAGCGACCTGCGCTATGAGGTCAGCCGCACGCATTACGGCACGGGGCGGATTTCCGCCGACGAGGTGCGCGCCTTGTTCGCAGCCTTGGAGAAGCAGGCGGCCGGCCGTTTGCGCGGCTGGTTCAAGGGCGACATCGCGATCGAGCGCTCCGCCGAGATGCGTTATGGCGAGCAGGTGTTCGAGATCGACGTGCCGCTCGGTGACCTCGATCTCGGCGCCGCTGACCTGGTGGCGCAGATCGAGGAGCGTTTCCATCGCCGCCATGAGGAACTCTACACCTATGCCTCGCGCGGGCAGGAGGTGGTGTTCGTCAATGCGCGCGTCGCCGCAGTCGGCAAGGTGGCGCCACGCGGCAACGAAGCTGGCGAGAAGACGTCGGCGGCGCCCTGTGCACCGCGCGGCAAACGGCAGGCCTGGTTCGGTGCCTGGCGCGAGGTGCCGGTCTATGCGCTCGACGACCTCAAGCCTGGGCAATCTCTGGCGGGTCCCGCTGTTATCGAGGCCGAAACCACCACGGTTCTGGTTGATGATGGCGACCGCGTCACGGTCAACCCGCTGGGCTGGCTCGACATAACATTGCACTGAGGTCCACCTCCGCCATCAACATTTCATTTTTCCGGCATTCGCTTGGGCGATAAGCTCCGCTCGCTGGGAGGGAGCGCCGGCTGTTGCCGGCGTTGTGGCGATGTTGATGCAAACAAGACAACAAACCGTGCTTTCGACAGTCCTTGTCCTTGCCGCTGGTCTCGCGGCGGCGCCGCTGCGTGCGCAGCAGGAGCCGCAGGCGGCCGGCAACGAGATCCGCATCGGCAACGTAATGCCCTACACCGGGCCGCTCGCCGCGTTCGCCACCATCGGGCGGGCGGAAGCCGCCTATTTCGACATGGTCAACGAGCATGGCGGCATCAACGGCCGCAAGGTCAGGTTCATCTCGGTCGATGACAGCTCCAACCCGAAGACCGCGATGGAGCAGACCCGCGATCTGGTCGAGCAGCAGGACGTGCTTGTGATGTTCGGCTCGTTCGGCACGCCGAGCAACCTCGCCGTGCGAAAGTATCTCAACGAGAAGAAGATCCCGCAGCTGTTCGTCGCGTCCGGCGACGAGGAGTGGGCGCATCCCACGAGCTTTCCCTGGACCATGGGCTGGCAGCCGACCTTCCGCGCCGAGGGACGGATCTATGCCAATTACATCCAGGCCGCCTATCCCTCGCGCAAGATCGCGGTGCTCTGGCAGAACGACCAGTTCGGCCGCGACCTGTTCAAGGGATTGCAGGAAGGGCTCGGCGACACCGCGGGCATGATCGTCGCCGATCTCGCCTTCGACGCATCGGAGACCGCGATCCAGAACCAGATCGGGATCCTGAAGAATTCCGGCGCCGACATCCTGGTGTTCGACGGCGCGCCGGCGATCGCGGCACGCGCGATCCGCGTCGCCGCCGACCTCGACTGGCATCCGGTGTTCATCCTCGACAACGCCTCGGCCTCGATCGCCAGCGCGCTGCGCCCGGCCGGCCTGCAGAACTCGCTCGGCGTGATCTCGACCTCGTTCCTGAAGGACGCCGGCGATGCCGCCTGGAAGAACGACCCGCAGATCAAGGCGTGGGACGCCTTCATGGACAAATACTACCCCGACGGCGACAAGGACGACATCTACGCCGTGTTCGGCTATGCCGCCGCCGACACGCTGATGCAGGTGCTGCGCCAGTGCGGCGACGACCTGTCGCGCGACAACATCATGCGGCAGGCGGCTTCGCTGAAGAACTTTCACAGCCCGATCGCGCTGCCGGGAATCGTGATCAACACCGGGCCGAAGGATTTCCGCCCGATCAAGCAGATGCGGCTGGTGCAGTTCGACGGCAATGCCTGGCAGCCGATCGGCGACGTGATCGAGAGCGCGTTCTCGCCGGTGCGGGAGGATAATTGAGGGGGGCGTGCGCTGGGTTTATCCGTCGTCCCGGCC
>CALRXG020000693.1:0-3452 GCA_943372075.1 Bordetella parapertussis
GCACGGTGTGGGTGGTGACGTTGACCAGCGAGGTGCGGTCGTAATAGGGCACGACCTTGACACCCGGAGGCAGGGTGCCGTCGCTGTTCATCTTGGCGACTTCCTCCTCGACCTTGGGGACGATGTCGTTGGTGTGCTGCGTGCGTCCCATGACGACGATCGCCGCGGCGACGTCGTCTTCCTTGTCCTTTCCGGCGATGCCCAGTCGCGGCACATAGCCGACCGAGACGTTGGCGACGTCCTTGATCTGGATCGGCAGCCCGTTCGACTGGGTCAGCACGATGTTCTCGATGTCCTGGACCTTGTAGCCCTTGGTGACATCGTCCTCGCCGCCGGAATTGATCAAGCCAATCCCGCGGATGTTGACGGATTGCTGGCCGATGGCGATTTCGCGGCCGCCGACATTGACGTTGGCGTTGCCGAGGGCGCTGATCAGTTGCGGTACGGTGATGTTGTAGGCTTCGAGCTTTGTCAGGTCGGCGTCGACGTTGAACTGCTTGGTGGTACCGCCCCAGGAGTTGATCTGCACCACGCCGGGAAGCGTCATCAGCCGGCGGGCGACGACGTAGTCCTGCAACGTCCTGAGATTGGTCAGGCCGAAATTCGGCGGACCGACGAGCTGATAGCGGTAGATTTCGCCGACCAGGCTCGACTGCTGGATCTGGGGTATCTGGTTGCCGGGAAGCTGGACGTTCTGGGTGAGGCTGTTGGCGGCCTGGGTGAGCGCGAAATAATAGTCCACGCCGTACTTGAAGGTGACCCGCACAAACGACAGGCCATAAAACGAGGTCGAGCGGATGTTGACGACGCCCGGCGTCGGGTAGAGGCCGACCTCCATCGGGATCGTGTAGTACTTCTCCATCTCCTCGGCGGAGAGGCCGGCGGCCTGCGCGGTGATCTCGAGGATCACCGGCGCCGGATTGGGATAGGCCTCGATGTTCAGCTTGTAGAATGCGGCAATGCCGGCGGCGCAGAACACCGCGAGGCCAAGCACGATGACGGCGCTTCGTGTCAGACCGAACTGGAGGATGCTCTTGATCAATGGATTACTGCACTTGGTCTGGAACGGGGAAACGCGCGGCTAGTCTCGCAACCACTGCTATCCGGTGGCGGCGTTGGCAAATTTGTTGCTGAGGAAGATCGCGCCGGTCGAGGCGATCTTCTCGCCTGCGGCCACGCCATCGACGATCTGACGCCAGCCGTTCTGCTCCATGCCGATCTTCACCGACCGCCGGTTGAACCGCCGGCCATCGGTGGTGACCCATACTGTCATCGTTCCGTCACCTTCGCGCACGATCGCGTCGATCGGCACGCTGACCGACGTCTTAGGCGGTTCGGTTTCGATGGTGAAACTCGCGAGCATGCCGGCGCGCAGTTTGTGCTGGGGGTCGTCGATCACCGAGCGCACCAGCTGGCGGTGCGAGTTCGGATCGATGTTGAGGCCGAGCGTGGTCACGCGGCCGCGAAACACCTCATTGGGATAGGCCGGCACCCGCACCTCGACCGGCTGGCCAATCCGATAGGAGGGGGCGTCGGTTTCGATCACGTTGGCCACCATCCACATCGTCGAGATGTCGGCGAGCGAATAGGGGGCCGGCGCGTTGCCCGGCTGCACGTAGAGGCCGGGGGCGGCGTTACGCGCGATGATCCGGCCGGAGATCGTGCTGGGAACGACCAGGATGGAATCGACCTTGCGGTCGGCGACGATGCGATCGATCTCGGCATCGGTCTTGCCGAACAGACGGACTGCATCGCGCCCGGCCTTGAAGTTGCCTTCGGCGGTCTGCTGGTCGGAGGTGGCCTGGTCGACGTCCTTCTGCGCGCCGCCGCCGGTCCTGAGCAACTGCTTGACCCGCGCGAGCGTCCTGGTCTGCAACTCGAGCACACCGGCCGACGCGAGCAGTCCGGATTCCGCCTGAAGCAGGTCGGGGCTGTCGATCGTGAACAGCGTGTCGCCCTTCTTCACTTCGTCGCCCACGTTGAAGAACGTATCGACGATTCGTCCGGGATACGGCGTGAACGCCTGCACCAGCATGTTCTGATTGAAGTCGATCGAGCCGACCGCATTCTTCAGCGTCTTGAACGAGCGCTGTTCCGCGGGAATAACCTTGAAGTTCTCGGCCTGCTTGTCGGTCAGGACGACATACTGCTCGTCGAGATTGACATCGGACGCGGTGTTGGTCGGTGCCGCCTTGACGCTCTCGACGCCATTGGTGCGCGCCAGCAGCCATGCGCCCGCCAGCAGCCCCACCGCCACGGGCAACGCTACAAATCCCGCATACTTCATCCGAAATGACATCGCCCGCCTGATTCGCCGAGGTTGGAGAGGCCGCACAAGAACCCGAAACCTAACCGCATCGCGGACAGGGATGTTGGTCTTGGCGAGGCCCGAAACCTGTTATCAGGACCAGCTTACGCCAGCCTTACACTGCTTTGCACAACGACGTCGGCCGCAAACGAATTTCCGTTGCAGCATAAGCGCTTTTGTCTATTTCTTATAGGTGCGCACCGAGCCGTCCATAGAAAAAACGCGTCGTTTGCACGGTGCCGTTGCCCGCGGAGCGGCCTGTCCCGGATCTTCCGGAATGACTGGCCTATCGCAATCGGGTGTGCGAACAGGCACGCTTGGGTGAAGACAGGATTGCTGCGATGCGCCTTCTGATCGTCGAGGACAATGTCGAGCTTTCGAGACTTCTCGCCAGCGGACTGATGGCGGCAGGCTATGAATCCGATCTCGTCAACGGCGTTGCCGAGGCGCGCGATGCGCTGCGCAGCGTCAGCTATGCGGCCATGATCCTCGATCTCGGCCTGCCCGACGGCGACGGCCTAGCGGTGTTGTCGGAGCTTCGCCGCAGGAACGACCCGTTGCCGGTCCTGGTACTCACCGCGCGCAACGGTCTGCAGGATCGGGTCAACGGCCTGCGCAGCGGCGCGGATGATTATCTGGCCAAGCCGTTCGCGCTGGAAGAACTGGTGGCGCGGCTCGAAGCGATCCTGCGCCGGCCCGGCCAGTTGCTCGGCTCGTCGCTGAAGCTCGCCAATCTCGTCTACGACACCGAGAGCAAGCAGGTGTTCGTCGACGGCGTTCCGCACGTCTTCTCGGCGCGCGAGACGTCGGTGCTGGAGATCCTGCTGCGGCGGCAGGGGCGGGTGGTGCCGAAGAAGAACGTCGAGGACCACATCTTCGGCCTGTCAGGCGAGGTCGCCTCGAATGCGGTGGAGGTCTACGTGTCGCGGCTGCGCAAGCTGCTCGCCGAGCACCAGGCCAAGATCATCATCCACACCATTCGCGGCGTCGGCTATCTGATGGCGGAGGAGAAATAGGCGTGTTCCGCTTCGCGTCGCTGACCTCGCGGATCGTGTTCCTGCACATCGTGGCGGTCGCGGTCGCTGCGATCTTCCTGCCGCTGTTGCTGCTGTGGCTGCTGAATTCGGAGATCAACCAGCTGCAT
>CALRXG020000694.1:0-3437 GCA_943372075.1 Bordetella parapertussis
ACTGCGACAAGATCACCCCCGGCATGCTGATGGCGACGCTGCGCCTCAACATCCCGACCGTGTTCGTCTCGGGCGGTCCGATGGAATCGGGCAAGATCCTGCTCAAGGGCAAGAAGCGCGCGGTCGACCTGATCGACGCGATGGTGGCGGCGGCCGATTCCAACGTGTCGGATGAAGAGGTCGAGGTGATCGAGCGCTCGGCCTGCCCGACCTGCGGCTCCTGCTCCGGCATGTTCACCGCGAACTCGATGAACTGCCTGACCGAGGCGCTCGGCCTGGCGCTGCCCGGCAACGGCTCGGTGCTGGCGACGCACGCCGACCGCAAGAGCCTGTTCGTCGAGGCCGGCCATCTGATCGTCGATCTCGCCCGCCGCTATTACGAGCAGGATGACGCCAAGGTGCTGCCGCGCAACATCGCGAACTTCAAGTCGTTCGAGAACGCGATGACGCTCGACATCGCGATGGGCGGCTCAACCAACACCGTGCTGCATCTGCTCGCCGCGGCGCGCGAAGGCGAAGTGCCGTTCACGATGAATGACATCGACCGGCTTTCTCGAAAAGTGCCCGTGCTCTGCAAGGTCGCGCCCTCGGTGCAGGACGTCCACATGGAGGACGTGCATCATGCCGGCGGCATCATGGCGATCCTCGGCGAGCTCGACCGCGCCAAGCTGCTCACCACCGACGGTCCGACCGTGCATGCCGCGACGCTGGACGACGCGCTGAACCGCTGGGACGTGGTGCGAACCACCAGCGACAAGGTGCGCAACTTCTACTGCGCCGCACCAGGCAACGTGCCGACCCAGGAGGCCTTCAGCCAAAACAGCCGTTTCGATGAAGTCGACGCCGATCGCGAGAACGGCGTGATCCGCGACGCCGCGCATGCCTATTCCAAGGACGGCGGCCTCGCCGTGCTGTTCGGCAATCTTGCCGAGGACGGCTGCATCGTGAAGACCGCCGGCGTCGACCAGAGCATCCTGAAGTTCTCAGGCCCTGCCCGCATCTTCGAGAGCCAGGACGCATCGGTCGAAGCCATCCTCACCAACAAGGTGAAGGCCGGCGATGTCGTGTTGATCCGCTATGAGGGTCCGCGCGGTGGTCCGGGCATGCAGGAGATGCTGTATCCGACCAGCTATCTGAAGTCGAAGGGGCTCGGAAAGGCCTGCGCGCTGATCACCGACGGCCGCTTCTCCGGCGGCTCGTCGGGCCTGTCGATCGGCCACGTCTCGCCGGAAGCCGCCGAAGGCGGCCTGATCGGTCTCGTCGAGGAAGGCGATGTGATCGAGTTCGACATCCCGAACCGCAAGGTCCACCTCGCGGTCGACGATACCGAGCTCAAGCGTCGCCGTGCCGCGATGGACGCCAAGGGCAACGCCGCGTGGAAGCCGGCGGCGCCGCGCAAGCGCGCCGTCTCGACCGCGCTGAAGGCCTATGCGGCATTCGCGAGCAGCGCCGCCAAGGGCGCGGTGCGCATCCTGCCGGAGTGATCGGCGAGACGCGCTAGGCCACGTGCAAGTCGGCCGCATCGATCCGGATGCGGTCAGCATGCAGCGACCAGTCGCACAGCGATTGCTCCTGGCAGAATTTGACTTTGGCCATTTCGGTGGCCTGACCTTCGCTCACGGCGTCGATCTCGAGCGCGCCCTGACAGACCTCGCGCTGGCGGCCATTGCCGCCGAGCACGTCCTTCATGAAGTGAACGACGAAGCGTGACATGGAAACCCTCCCTGCTGCACCGGCAGAGCCCGGGGATCACACGATAGCACCGACGCGAGGTGGGACTGAGTTAATTCGACGCGCACCGCGTCGCAGCGGGGAAATCTACGCGCCGGCCTGCGGCAGGCTGGCGGCTGCGATCGCGACGATCTGCGCAAGGCGGCGGCCGATCCTGGCGGGCGCGTTGCGGAGCAATGACTGGACCTGTCGCATGATACGTCTTCCTTCCGTACCCGGAACGATCGGGCACACATGGAAGATGGCAATTTCAGGCTAAGCCGTCGATATCTCAAGGGAAATAACAACAGCCGCGCTGCCGGACAGGGCTTTGACAGTGGGTTTATTGCCCCGATCGGGAAGTCAGCGAAGGAGATTTTCTCCGCTGGTTTTGGGTGCAGCAGCGCGTGCGCACGATGGCCTCCCGCAGCGGCATCCTCGTCCGCAACCCGGCCCACCTAACGATTTCTGAATATTGGAAATGTACCCCTGAGTTGCCCGACCCGTCAAGGTGCTTGACCGAACGCGACAGCCGCCAGTTGCTTTGCATGGGGTTGTTTTCGACATTTTGGCCGCGCGCAGCTGCCGCCCTGAGGGAACCCAAGGGGCGGCCTGCGATCACGGTCGACTTACCCCGGCAAGAACCCGAACGCCTTCTCGAACCGCTGGGCATACACCGGCCAGACCTCGGGATTGATGATGCGCGGCGGGCGCTTGCCGTCGAGCGCGTCGAGGATCTGTTCGGCGGCGATCCGGCCCATGTTGATGCGCGCCTCGCGGGTGACGCCGGCGGTGTGCGGGCTCGCCAGCACGTTGTCGAACTGCAGCAGCGGATGATCCGGCGGCGGCGGCTCCTTGGCCCAGACGTCGAGGCCGGCACCGGCGATGCGCTTGTCCCTCAGCGCCTCTTCCAAAGCCTTCTCGTCATGGATGAAGCCACGCGCCGTCGTGACGAAGTAGGCGTGCGGCTGCATCAGCGCGAATTCGCGCGCGCCGATCATGCCCCGGCTCTTGCCGTCCAGCGGACAGGAGATCGAGACGAAGTCGGCACGGCGCAAGAGATCGTCGAGCTCGACCTTCTCGCCGCCCCGCTTCGCCATTTCGTCGGCCGCAAGATACGGATCGTAGGCGATCACCTTCATGTGCAGCAGACCCTTGCACAGCTCGGCGATGCGGCGGCCGACATTGCCGAGGCCGACGATGCCGACGGTCTTCTCCTTCAGCTCGTTGCCGATCAGATCGTTGCGGTTGACATTGGCCTCGCGCCGCAGCCTGCGGTCGGACTGGATGATGCGCTTCGACAGCGTCAGCATCATGCCGAGCGCGTGCTCGGCAACCGAGTTGGCGTTGCCGCCGGACTGGTTGACGACCAGCACACCCGCCGCCGTGCAGGCCTCGACGTCGACGGGATCGAAACCGGCGCCGTTCGAGGAGACGATCAGGAGGTTCGGCGCCCGCTTCAGCAGCTCGGCATGGGCATGGAAGTGCGGCGCCAGCTCGTCGCGCGCTGCGCCGATCTGATAGGCATGCGCGTCGGCGAGGACGGGGGCGAATTGCGCCTCCGGCGTCTCGTTCTCCAGGCGATCGAGCCGCACATCCGGCCGCTTCTTCAGGATGTCGACATAGACCTCGTGAGCGAGGTATTTGACGTAGAACACGCGCTTGTTGTTGACGGTCATGTTTTCGAGCAGCTCTCAGTTGGGGAAGCCATAGAGTCTTGCGGGATT
>CALRXG020000695.1:0-3432 GCA_943372075.1 Bordetella parapertussis
CCGATCGCGGCGATGTCCTTGGCCTTCAGGCCGGCCTTCTCCAGCGCGTCGCGGCACACCATCACGGTCGAGGTCCAGATGTCCTCCGGCTCGTGCTCGACCCAGCCGGAGGCCGGGAAATGCTGCGGAAACTCCTGCTGCGCCACCGCAGCGATGGAAATGTCGCTGCGAAACACCATGGCGCGCGACGATGTGGTGCCCTGATCGATGGCCAGCACGAAAGACATGAGCGTTTCCCTTGAGGCTTGGTCGAGGCGCCAAGGGAGCGGATTACCGCGGTGAGGTCAAGCTGGGGGCTTCGCGCAATCTTTCCGCTCGTCATGGCCGGGCTTGACCCGGCCATCCACGTCTTTCTTGGGCGCCTCCCTAAAGACGTGGATGCCCGGGACGAGCCCGGGCATGACGAAAAACATCGACTGTCTTGGGCCCGATCACATCGGCCGGTAGGTGTGCACGTCCGCCGGCACGTTGACGCCGATCTTGATCGCGCCGACCGAGCGGATGATGTCGTCGCCGAGCAGTTGGGCGAAGCAGGCATAGCCCCAGTCGTTCATGTGCAGGCCGTCGGCAATGACGAAATCGTTGATCGGGATCGCCTGCTTCTCGTGCCAGTCGCGCATCACCTCGAAGCGCGGGAAGATGCCGACATGGCGCAGCGCGGCGATGCGGCCGAGCAGCTTCACCATGCCGCGCGCGCTCTCGGGGCGCTCGGTGACGCGCGGCGAATATTGCGGATCGACCAGCACGACGTCGGCGCCGTCGGCCTGGATGCGCGCCACGCCGTCCTCGACCTGCTTCTCGGTCTCGGCCGGATCGAGGTTGCGCAGCACCGCGTTGGTGCCGACCTGCCAGATCACCATGTCGGGATGCACATCGATCACTTCGGTCTGCAGCCGCTTCATCATTTCCGGCGCGTCCTCGCCGCCCTTGCCGCGGTTGATCACGGTGATGTCGGCGGAGGGATATTGCCGGCGCAGCTGCGCGGCGAGCCGGTTCGGATAGTTGAATTCCGGTGCCGACGAGCCATAGCCCTGGGTCGAGGACGAGCCGAACGCGATGATGACGACCGGCCTGCCGGCAGCGAGCTTGGCCGCGACATGCGGCAGCGAGCCGGTGGTGTTCGGCACGCCGGTGGGCTGATGACATGGCACGCGGTGGAAGATGTCGGAGGCCGACTTCGCGACCTGCTTCACCTTGTCGAGCGCCTGCGAGGCAATGCCCGGCTGTTGCGAAGTGGCGACGTCGGTCGCCATCGCAGCCGGCTTGCTGGCATCGGACCGTGCGGTTTCAACCCTGGTGCCCGGCGAGAGCGCCGCATGCTGGTCGCCCTGGGTCTGCGCGCGCGACGGCGCGGCGGCGAACGGCGCAAACAACACCAGCGCTGCTGCGGCGCACCGGCGTCGCGCTGCGCGAGAGCAAAAAGGGAAGGCAAAACGCATCAACTCTGCTTCCTCTAATTCTGCTGCACCGGACCCAGATGGGCCGCATCGATCACGAATTTCGCCAGTGCGCGGCCGAGACAGGCGTGAACCTTCTTGGCCAGGTCGACACCATGCGAGGTGCTGAACAGGTCAAAGTATCCGGCGTCGCTCCACTGCTTCATGATCGCAAACCGGTCGAACAGCGGAACGTCGTGCTGCTGTGCCACCACCTTGATGTTGTCGAGATAGGGCGGCGCAGAGATCATCGTCTCCGTACGCGGGCTGTATTGCAGATTGACCAGCACCACGTCGGCCCCGGCGCCCCGTAACGCAACAACCCCGTCGTTGATGGCGGTACGGAAATCGTCCGGATCGACTGCTCGCATAGCATCGACGGTACCAGTCTGCCAGATTACCAAAGTAGGCTTTTTTGCTTCGACAAGCTTAACAAGGGTTCCCGCGGTCTCCTCGGCGGTGCTTTTTCCCTGTAATTCTACGGATAAATCGATCGTGGCCGCCGGCAGCGCCTCCTTGAGCGCGGCCTGGAGCTTGGCCGGATAGGCGCTCGCCTCGTTGCCCTGGATGGTCGAGGAGCGGCTGCCGACCACGAGCACGTTGAGCGGTTGGTTGGCCTTCAACGCATCCTTGACCTTCGGCAGCGAGCTCTCGCTCGCCAACAGATAGGCGGGCACGTCGCAGGGTGGCGCCGGCGGATCGGCGGTGTCGCCGGCGCGCGCGGGCGCCGCCGCCAAACAGGCGGCCAGCAGCATCAGGCCCAGCATCGTCCAGGCGGACTTCATGCTCCCCCTCCCGCCAGATCGGCGTTGCCGGCGGCGCCTTTTTTCGAGGCGCCTTTGTCGGCGGAGTGTTTGTACCATGAAATAATCCACGCCATGCCGCACATGATCAGGATGCCGCAGACGCTGATCAGGGCGTGCAATGCGGCACCGCCCGAGACCTCGGCAAGCACGAAATGACCGGCAAAGGCGAGGAAAACCCCTAGACAGAATATCTCAAGCGAGTGCTGACCACACAGGATCAATGGTCGCAGCCAGCGCGATTTCAAGCCCGGCCAATCCCGGGGCAGGAAGCGCACGGTGAGGGCCGCGAGCGCCAGGAAATGCGCGAACCGCAACACGTCAAGGTCGGTCTTGTTGATCGGATACATCCATTGCTCGATGACCTTCGGCATGATGTGGCCGAGCTGCGGCACGTACCAGGTCAGCGTCACGAAAAACGCGGCGACTAGATAGACGATGCAGATCCACATCGTGATGTTCGACGACAGGATGCGCGACATCCGCCGCGCGCCGCCGAGCGCGCACCAGGCGCCGAACACGAACAGCAATTGCCAGGCGAACGGATTGAACGCCCAGAAGCCGTTCGGATAGGCCGACAAATAGAGGTCGAACTGCCAGGTCAGCGCGTACAGCACCACCGACAGGCCGAGCGTGACGTCGGGCTTCCACTTCATCAGCCACAGGATCAGCGGCAGGAACAGCATCAAGACAATATAGAGCGGCAGCACGTCCATGTTGACGGGACGGAAGCGCAGCAACAGCGCCTGCACGATGGTGACATCGGGCTGCTTGAGGAAGTCCATGATCCCCATCTCTTCGGAATAGAGCGGGTTCTCGAACGAGGTCGCGACATAGGAGATCTCGGCGAGGAAGATCGTGAACAGGAAGACATGGGCGACATAGATCTGCCAGACCCGGCGCAGGATGCGCGCGGTGGCGATCACGAAGCCGCCCTCCAGCATCGCCCGGCCATAGACGAAGGCCGCGGTGTAGCCGGAGATGAAGATGAAGATCTCGGTGGCGTCGGAGAAGCCGTAATTGCGGATCGTCAGCCAGGTCAGCAGATTGGTCGGCAGATGATCGATGAAGATCAGCCACAGCGCGAGCCCGCGGAACAGGTCGAGCCTGAGCTCGCGCTCGCCCGCCGCCGGCAGCGTGATCGCGGGCGCCGCCGCCCGGGCTCTCGCCTTGACGTCGGTCTTTGCGTCCGT
>CALRXG020000696.1:0-3423 GCA_943372075.1 Bordetella parapertussis
CAGTAGAGGCAGTCGTAATTGCAGGCATTGGTCAGCAGCACCTTCAGGAGTGAGATGCAGCGGCCGTCCGGGGCGTAGGAATGGCAGATGCCCATGCCGGGCGCGGTCGAGCCGAGGCCTTTACCGTCGCTGGAATCCCGCTGCTCGGTGCCCGAGGACGCGCAGGAGGCGTCGTATTTCGCGGCGTCCGCCAGGATCTCCAGCTTGCGTTGCACGTCCATTCTGAATCCCTTTGATTCCACTGCTGAATCAAGAAAGTCCGCAACCCGATTGACTCCGCAGGCCCTGTTAGCTTTATATTAGAACATACCATGAACAATTGAGCCAGTCCCTGGTTCTCTTGTTCAGAGTGACGGCCTCAAATTTCAGTCGGAAGGAGCGGCGCATCATGAGTGGCGCACGCACGGGTACGCTTGCGTCTCTGCGCGGCAGCATCGCGCGCATCGAGGCGTCATCGGAGGCGGCGATGCCGAACCGCGTCGCGCTCGGTCACGCCGGCGCCGACGCGATGCTGCGCGGCGGGCTTGCGCTGGCTGCGCTGCACGAGGTGTTCGCGGCCGGCCATCAGAGCGGCGCGGCGACCGGCTTCATCGCGGGGCTCGCCGGACGGATATCGGCACGCAAGCCGCTGGTCTGGGTGCGGCAGGATTTTTCCGATCGCGAGAACGGCGCGCTGTCGATGCGAGGGCTTGCCGAGCTCGGCCTCGATCCGCGCCTGCTGGTCACGGTGCGCGCCGCCGATGTCGACGGCGCCCTGCGCACCGCGGCCGATGCGCTGGTCTGCGATGCGCTCGGCGCCGTGGTGCTCGAGGTCTGGGGCGAAGCGCGCCAGCTCGATCTCGTCGCCAGCCGCAAACTGACGCTTGCGTCGCAGGCTGCCGGTGTCACCGCGCTGGTGCTGCGGATCGCGGCGCCGCCGATCCCCTCGACCGCGGAAACACGCTGGATCGTGCGCGCGGCGCATTCGCCGCCCGGCAATGCCGCCAGCGTTTGGGGCGCGCCGCGCTTCGATGCCGAACTCGTGCGCAACCGTCATGGCCCGGTCGGGCGATGGATCATGGAATGGAAATGTGATGAGTGCCAGTTCAGTGAACCGTCGGCGTATTCTCAGCCTGTGGCTGCCACGCCTGCCCATCGACCGCATCAAGCGCAAGCTCGCGCAGGACATCGCCTCGCAAGCTGATGCGCAAGGCAACCTCTCTCCGCCTGGCATACGAGATGTACCTTCAAGTGAGGTGAGCACGTCGGCAGGGCTCTCTCCCCCCTTGTGGGGGAGGGTTGGAGAGAGGGGTACCACGAACGCCGGCGTATGTGGCTCACCCCTCTCCCTAACGCTCCCAGGGAACCCGTCCGCTCATGCATCCCTCACGAACGAAGTGAAGCAAGCGGAACTCCCCAGCGTCGTGGTGGCGAAAGACCACAACGCCATCCTGCTGCATGCCGTCGACGAGGCCGCGGTGCGGGCCGGGCTGTCGATCGGGCTGCCGCTCGCCAATGCGCGCGCGATCTGCCCCGAACTCACGGTCTATGACGCCGATCCCGCGGCCGACCTGAAGACGCTGAACGACATCGCCGACTGGTGCGACCGCTTCACGCCGCTGGTGGCGCTTGACGCGCCTGACGGCCTGTTCCTCGACATCACCGGCTGCGCGCATCTGTTCGGCGGCGAGCGCGCGCTGCTGCAGATCGTGACCGACGCGCTGAGCCGGCGCGGCTTTGCGGTCAGCGCGGCGATAGCAGGCACCTCGATCGCGGCGCGCACGCTGACGCGCCACGCCTCGGGCAGGATCGTCGCCGATGGCGCGGAGGCGCAAGCGGTCGGCCCACTGCCGGTCTCCGCACTCGGTGCCGACCCTGCCATCACCACCGGCCTGCGCCGCGCCGGCCTGAAGACCATCGGTGATGTCGCCGCGCGCGCGCCGCGCGAGATCTCGGCACGGTTCGGTTCGGCTTTCACCACCTTGCTCGGCCACGCGCTCGGGCAGGGCGATGCCCCGATCAGCCCGCGCAAGCCGCTGCCCGATTACATCGTCGAGAAGCGTTTCCCCGAGCCGGTCGCAACCGATACCGTGATCGCGCCGACGCTTTCGAGCCTCGCCAAAATGCTGGTCGCGGCGATGGACAAGCAGGGCAAGGGCGCCCGGCAACTGGAAGCGAGCTTTTTCCGCACCGACGGCAAGGTCGCGGCAATCATGGTCGAGACCGGGCGTCCGGTGACGCGGCCGGAAATGATCGACCGCCTGTTCCGCGAGCGGCTCGACGCGCTCAACGATCCGCTCGATCCCGGCTTCGGCTTCGATCTCATCCGCCTCGCCGCAGGGCGTACCGAGATCGTGGTGCAGCAGCAGCGCGACCTCGACGCCACGGTGCACGACAATGACGAGATTTCGGCGCTGATCGACCGCATCGCCGCCCGCATCGGCGGCAAACGCGTCGTCGTGCATCTGCCGCTCGAGAGCCATATCCCCGAGCGCGCGGCGCTCGCGCTACCGGCGCAGCATCATCTGGCCGCTGCCAGTGCCGCCGCCTGGCCGGAGCGCGTCACGGGCGAGCCGCCGCTGCGGCCACTCAGGCTGTTCGAGCGGCCCGAGCCGATCAAGGTACCATTCGCGAGCGTGCCCGACGGTCCGCCGCATCAATTCACCTGGCGGCGCGCCCTGCACGCGGTGGTGCGGGTCGAAGGCCCCGAACGCATCGCGATGGAATGGTGGAAGCAGGACGGTGCGGCGCTGACCCGCGACTATTTCCGCGTCGAGGATGCCGAGGGCCAGCGCTTCTGGATCTTTCGCGACGGCCTCTATGAGAGTGAACTGCGGGACGAGGCGGATAAGCCCGTTCCGGCAAGCTGGTATGTGCACGGGCTGTTCGCATGAAGGCGCCTGCCACAGACTATGCCGAGATCGGCATCACCAGCAATTTCTCCTTCCTGCGCGGCGGCTCCGATCCGCGCGCCTATGTGCATCAGGCGAGCGAATTGAAAATCCCTGTGATCGGGCTCGCCGATCACAACACGCTGGCCGGCGTGGTGCGCGCCTGGAAGGAGCTCGACAGCGAGAAGGTCGCCCATCCGCCCAAATTCCTGGTCGGCGTTCGCATCGTCTTCATCGACGGCACGCCCGACATCCTGGTCTATCCGCGCGACCGCGCCGCCTATGGTCGGTTGTGCCAGCTGCTGACCCGCGGCAAGCGCGGCGGCGGCAGAGCGTTTTCCAGCGAAGTGGACACCGGTTCGCGTGAAGAAAACGCGTCAAAACAAAAATCCGAGCGGGTCGAGAAGGGCGACTGCCGGCTCACGCTGCCCGATCTGATCGATTTCGCCGAAGGCCAGCTGCTGGTGCTGGCGTTGCCGCATCGTTTCGAGACCGATGATGCGCTCGACGTGCTCCGGCAATTGAAAGCGAGTGCGGCCGACGGCGTCTGGCT
>CALRXG020000697.1:0-3411 GCA_943372075.1 Bordetella parapertussis
CGATGCCCCGGCACTCGCCGCCGCCGATTGCGGGATATCGGTCGCGGGGGCCCACAGCGCCGCAGCCCAGACCGCCGACGTGGTGATTGTCAGAGGTGGCATCGGCCGGCTTTTGACCGGGATGAACCTTGCGCGCAGCACCGCATCCGTCACACGGCAGAATCTCGGGCTCGCCCTGGTCTACAACCTCGCCGCCATTCCTTTCGCAATCTTCGGCGTCTTGTCGCCATCGCTGGCTGCGCTCGCTATGCTCGCGAGCTCCTTGTCGGTCGCTCTCAACAGCCTCCGACTGACCCTACCGCCCGCTACGGCGCCCTCATCGGCAGCCGAAGTACCGCCCGCGAAGCTCTCGGACGCACCAGCAAACTAGCGGCGTCATCATATCGCGATCACGCGGCCAGGACTTGTCACCTTAGCGGGCGGGTGGCGGAAATAGGCCTCCAGGGCCTCGATCGCCGTGACGGACATCTGGCCCCGATCACGCCCAAAACGGCCGGGCACTCCCTGGGCGGTGACGAAGGCAACGTCATAGGATGCATCGAGGTCGAGCTTTTGGTCCCCGATGAAAATCTCCGCTATGCGGGTTCCGAATGGATTTTCGATCTTTGCCATGATCGTCAGGCCGCAGAAGCGCTTCACGTAACCGCTCATCTGACCGAAGGGGTCTGGCGAGAACGTCCGTTCCAGATTCTCCTCCATCATCATGCGGATTTCCTCTCCTTTGAGGATCACCGTCGAGATCGGAGGATTGACCGGTATGATGTTCCAAAGATCGCTCAGCCTGACAGGGCCAGGCACGACCGGAGCGCCGTATCGCCAGCCGTTCGAGAAGGCGATTTCCCGACCCGAGGCGTTGCAGAGCGCCGCCAGGAGGACGTCATCCATCGAGCAGTCAAGGATCGTGTTGCGATGCAGGGCGGCATCCACGTTCCCCACTTCGGTCGCCAGATGGTCACGCATCGGTGAAATCACTTTCTCGACCAGATCGAACATCATGGGATCGGGGTCGATCGTCTCATCCATGGCGACGAGCTCATGCCGTTCGACCCGGACCGTCCCGCGCTCGACGCCGAGATCCAGACGGCCGACGAAGGCGCCATGACAACCAGACTGGATGATGGTTGCTCCATTGACGACGATCGGCTTCTCAAGGCGGTCATGGGTATGGCCGCTCAGGATGACGTCGATCCCATCCACGAGTCCGGCGAGCTTGATGTCCTGCGGCAAACCGAGATGGGACAGGACGACGATCAGATCGACCCGTTCCTTCTGACGAAGCCTGCGGATCTCGCGCGGCAGTTCCTTGTCTCCGTTCGTGAACCGCAGCCCTTCGCTGAAATGCGGCGGCATCGTCTTGTCGAGGATGGTCGCTGCGATTCCGACGACTCCGATCTTGACCCCACCACGCTCTATCACGCGTGACGGGCGAAACGGGCGGCGCCCGGTCTTCAAATCAAAGCAGTTGATTGCCAGCACTGGGTAGTCGAGGCGCTTTGCCAGCGCCCTGAAATGCGCTGGCCCCCAGGCGAACTCCCAATGGGCGGTCATCGCATCAAGGCCGAGCGCATTGGTGAGAGAAACCAGCGCCTCGCCTCGCGAAGAAACGGCCGCGTAGGTCCCATGGAAGGTATCGCCATTGTCCAGCGCAACGACGGCGCCGGGACGTTCCGCTCGAACCTTCTTGAAATATCCCGCGATCCGGGCGTAACCGCCGAGCATCGGAAAGCGTGGTGTCGCGCCTTGCCAGATCAATTCTGGATGCGGCTCCACATACCCATGCGTGTCGTTGATTTGAAGAAGCGTTATACTGCGCTTTGACGATGCACCCATTTTGCCCATCCTTTCCGGGCAGTGCGCCAGCGGATGGCTGAGTGCTTGGCAAGCAAGCTTAAGGCCGGCTTAAGCCAGCGAGGATGGCTCAGCGAATCCGGGCGAAGTTCGCGGCCCCGCGGACGATGCCATTCCGCTCGGAGCGGGCTTCCGGCCTGACCATGTTCAGGAGCGCCCGCTCCGGATCTCCGGCCCCAAACACGGCTTCAATGCTGCGCACGCACAGAATGACCGACTCGTCGGCTAGGCTGTAATAGACCTGCTTGGCCTGGCGTCGTGTCGTTACCAGCTCGGCCTTGCGCAGTTCCGCAAGCTGCTGGCTAAGGGCAGGCTGGCCGATTCCAGAGGCCATATCGATTTCGGTTACGGATTTTTCCCCGTCAAGCAGGAGGGACAGGATCATCAGCCGTTGAGGCTGAGCGAATTTACGCAGCTTGTCGGCCGCGACATCGGCCTGTGCGCGCGACTGCCACAGGGTTTTCATGCTTCTCTCCGGCAGAACCAGTCGGTTTCCTGCTGTGTTTTTTCATTCGCCGGCAAGAGCAACGGCTGGCCCGGTTGCCAATCCGCCGGGGCGAGCTTGTCTCCTGAATGGGCAGCCTGCAACGCCGTCACCATCCGCAGCATCTCGTCGATCGAACGACCGATCGTCAGGGGATAATGCGTTATCGCACGGATCACGCCCTCCGGATCGATGAAATAGGTCGCCCGCACCCCTGCGCTGTTCTCGGCCGCCTCGTCGATCATGCCGTAGGCACGGCCCACGAGCATCGACGGGTCTTCGATGACCGGGAAGGGGATCTCGACCGAGAAGAGCTCGCGGATCGCTCGGGTCCAGGCGAGGTGCGCATAAAGGCTATCCACCGACAATCCCACCAGGGCGCAGTCCAGCGCGGCGAAACGGTCGTGCGCCTTCGCCAACGCCACGAACTCCGTCGTGCAGACCGGGGTGAAATCCGCAGGGTGGGAAAAGAAGACAAGCCACCGGCCCCTGTAGTCGGAAAGCCGGAGCGCTCCTTGGGTCGAACGTGCCTCGAAGTCGGGAGCGGGGTCGCCCATCCGCAAAGCACTGGGATACGTGGTCACATTGTCCATTCGAAAAGCGGTCTCGCAAACGTCATTCACCCACTATGTCGCACGGCGTTCGGGTTGACGCAAGACGCTTACATAATTACATAGTTCGACAATAACATAAGTGATTGGCATGCCGTGGTGGCAAATGCTGCCGTTGTCGAGCTGGGCGTGCCCGATCAAAGCTTTCAGGAAGCCCGACAATGAACGTGAAGCTCGGCCGCGGAGCGGAGTTTCAGTACTCGACGGGTCGGCTGTTGTTGGCGGGCGGCGCGTCGGGACCCGCACCTCTACTCAATCCGAGGAAAACCGCGATGCCCGACGCCCTGCTGCTCGCCAGAATCCAGTTCGTCTTTACCGTCAGCTTCCATTTCATCTTCCCGGCTTTCTCCATCGGCTTGGCGAGCTACCTCATGGTTCTGGAGGCGCTCTGGCTGAAGACCGGCAACGGGGTCTACGCCAATCTGTACCGGTACTGGCTCAAGATCTTCGCACTTGCGTTCGGGATGG
>CALRXG020000698.1:0-3410 GCA_943372075.1 Bordetella parapertussis
ATCCGAACTCGACCGTCTTGAAGAACTGCGCCAGCAGCCCGGACAAATTCTACATGCTGACCAGTTCGACCCAGATCCTGACGACCTTCAACACGATCGGCACCGCGCTCAGCAAGCTGCGGCTGGCGAAGTAGTCCGCTCACTCCCCGACACAACAAAAAAGCCCGGCCGAAACGGCCGGGCTTTTCGTTTGTCTCGATCGACGGGGCTTACTGAGCCGGCGCGAACTTGGAGACCAGGCCTTCATAGGGCTTGAAGGTCTGCTTGGCGCAGTCGCTGTACAGGCCGGCGATCTTCTGCGATTCCGCGACGAAGGTCTCGTAGGACGAGCGCAGGTACTCGGTCTGCGCCTCGAGCGCCTTGTCTAGCGACTTCACGCCCGACAGCTTCTCGACGAACGACTTGGTGTCCTCGAAGGACTTCTTGGCGTAGTCGCCATAGGCGGTGGCGATGGCCTGGACGCCGCTCTGCAGATTGTTCGCGGACGCGGTGACCGACTCGAAATGCTCTTTGCCGTAGTTCTGAATGTCTTCGATCTTGACCATGGATGGAATTCCTTTTCCCAGACTCTAAAGGCGTAAAATTCCCATTGCCGGGAAGCTCCCGGCCCCCTGACATCGATCGGAATATCGCATCGCACAATTATGTCAACAAATATTGTGCGACGCACAATGACATTCGCCCGAATCTTGGGCATTTGCGATAAACCCGGGGGGACCGCGCAACGGTTGCTTAATCTTTTGGAAACTCGGGCCGCCTAACCTGATTCCTGGACTTTGTTCGCCTTCCGACAAGCAGTCTAGAAAGCTGTTTGTGAACAACATCTTAGCTAGAAGAGCGACCTGAGCCGCCATCAGGGCCGATGAACCTGCCCGAAGTGGTTCGTTGCACAGGCAAGGATCGACGGCCGCCGGGCACAATTTCGCCTCACGAGCCAGTGATCTAGAACAGAACTTGGGACGGGGAAGTAGATGCTTCGAACAACCTTTGCCTCCTCGCGGGCGCTGCGAGTTGGCGTTCTTGGGCTCGTAACCGTCACGACGGCGATCCTGATCACGAGTGATAGCGCAGAGGCGCGCCGTCACCGCCGCCACGCCGCTCGCCATCACCACAGCGAGTCCGCGCGCGAAAGCTACAGCCCGCAATTCGCCTCGATCATCGTCGACGGCAACACCGGTTCGGTGCTCACGTCCAACAGTCCCGACGGTCTGCGGCACCCCGCCTCGCTCACCAAGATCATGACGCTCTATCTGCTGTTCGAGCGCCTCGAGTCCGGCAAGATGAAGCTCGACACCGAGATGCCGGTTTCCGAGCATGCCTCCGAACAGGACCCGACCAAGCTCGGCCTGCGCCCCGGCCAGACCATCAAGGTCGAAGACGCCATCAAGGGCCTGGTCACCCGCTCCGCCAACGACGCCGCGGTCGTGATCGCCGAAGCGATCGGCGGCAGCGAAGATGACTTCGCGCGGATGATGACCCGCAAGGCCCGCGCGCTCGGCATGAGCCGGACCACCTACCGCAACGCCTCGGGCCTGCCCAACGACGAACAGATCACCACGGCGCGCGATCAATCGACCCTTGGCCGCGCCATCCAGGATCGCTTCCCGCGCTACTACCGCTACTTCTCGACCACCGCCTTCAATTTCCGCGGCCGCACCATCACCGGCCACAATCACCTGCTCGGCAGTGTCGACGGCGTTGACGGCATCAAGACCGGTTACACCCGCGCCTCCGGCTTCAACCTCGTGACCTCGATCCACCGCGGCAACCGCTTCCTGGTCGGCGTGGTGCTCGGCGGCCGCAGCGGCGGTTCGCGCGATGCCATCATGCGCAACCTGCTGGCCGAGAACATCGGCAAGGGCGGGACCACGCGCACCGTTGCTGCGATCACCGAGCGCAACCCGGCCGACGCCAATGTCGAAGTCGCCGACGCCGACAATGGACGCGGCGCGGATACTTCGCCGATGGCAGCGTCGGAGCCCGCCGCGGCGGCCGCCATGCCGGCGCCGCGCCCGGCCAAACCCTCGCTGATGGCGGCAGCCGCCGCCGCGCTGCCGGCGCTCCCGAGCAAGCCCGAGCCGCAGGCCAAGCCCGAACCGGCGCCGCTGACCTCGGGCGTGATCCAGACCCAGCAGCTCGCCGCGATCCCGGGTTCGGCTGAACCGATGAAGCCGGTCAAGGTGAAGACCGTGCAGGTCAAGGCCGGCCAGGTCAGGCTGGCCGCTGCCGGCCCTGCGCCATCCGCACCGCCGATCACCAACACGATCCCCTCGCGCGGCGAGGTTCCCGAGACCTCCAATGCGATGATGGCACGGGCTGCCGAGACCTCGCGGCCCGAGATGCCGCCGCAGCCGGCCAATTTCGGCACCGGCAACGGCATCCTCGGCGTGCTGCCGGCTTCGAGCATGCGCGCGCCCGCCCCGGCGGCGCCGCAGGCCGTGGCCTCGATCGAACCCACCCGCGGCCTACAGGCCGCGCCGCAGACCAGCTCCGCCAAGGCAAGCGCCGCGCACACCGGCTGGATCATCCAGGTTGGCGCGCTGGAGTCCGAGATCGAGGCCAGCAAGCGCATCGACCTCGCGCGCAGCTCGGCCCGCGGCCTGCTCAACAAGGCGGATCCGTTCACCGAAGTCGTCGCCAAGGACAATCGCAAGCTCTATCGCGCCCGCTTCGCCGGTCTGGAGCGGGATCAGGCCGAGGCGGCCTGCAAGACGCTGAAGCGCGCCGAGATCTCCTGCATCACCGTTCGCAACTGATCGAACGCCCCAGCTGATTTCAAAGGGCCGGCGCCACCAGCGCCGGCCCTTTTGCTTTGCATGACGGCCGCGAGACAATCGCGCGCGTCCGCGCCGCGATGCGAGCCACGAAAACTTCTCGTCAAGATTTTACGGTTAAGTTTTCCCGAAACAACGATCGACCACGCCGGACAGCGGCGGGCGACACGGGGCATCAATCAGACACGGAAGGCGGCTCTCGGCTGTGGCGTTGGTAGCGTAGCCGGAGTTAGAGATGCGTGCGAAGCAGAGTATCCTTGGCCTCGTTGACACGGGCAGCAAGGTACGTCGAGCCCCCCTGGTCGGGATGGAGTTTCTTCATCAGGGTGCGGTGAGCCCGGCTGATGTCGTCTCGCGACGCGCCCGGTTGCAGGCCAAGGATCTGATAGGCCTCCTCGTTCGTCATTTTGCCGCTCGTCGCCGCACGGCCCTGCCGCCCTGCCCGGTCGCCCTGCGCGTCCTGACGCCAGGCGGGAAAGCGGCGGTCCAGATAGCTTTCAAGTAACGCGACGCTTTCGGCGTCGAAGCTCGGGACCATCGCCAGCAGCTGCGACAGGTCGAATTCGTCGAGCATGCGGCCGGCCTGCGGTCCGGCCACGATCTGGCCGCTGAGCACGCCGCTGGCATGGTCGAGGC
>CALRXG020000699.1:0-3407 GCA_943372075.1 Bordetella parapertussis
CGCAAATCATCCGACGTGCCGATCCTGTTCCTATCCGCCCGCGACGATGAGATCGATCGGGTCCTCGGGCTTGAGATCGGTGGCGACGACTATGTGACCAAGCCGTTCAGCCCGCGCGAGCTTGTCGCGCGGGTCAATGTGATTCTGCGACGGCGGGCACCGCGGCCAAGCCTGCCGGAAGCGGGCGCGCTCTCCAAGGGGCAGCTCTCGGTCGACCCCGAGCAGCACGTCGCAACGTTCGCCGGCACGCCGCTGCACCTGACCGCGATCGAGTTTGGCATCCTGCGGGCCTTCCTGACACGGCCCACCGCGGTGTTCAACCGTGAGCAGATCATGAGCGCGGCCTATCAACTCAATATCCAGGTCTCCGACCGCACCATCGATAGCCATATCCGCAACATCAGGGCCAAGCTCGCCGCGGTGCAATGCGACAATGTCATTGAGACCGTGCATGGCGTCGGGTTCAAACTCGGCAGGTGCGAGCCTCCCGCATGACATCGTTCCGCGCCCGACAGAAGTGGCGACCCTCGCTAAGCTTTGTCATCTTCGCGGTGCTTGCCCTGGTCGCCGTGCTCCCGTTGCTGGGACTGTTCTTCTTTCGGCTCTATGACAACCAGCTCATTCGCCAAACCCAGGCCGAACTGATCGCGCAGAGCCGCGTGCTGGCCGTGATCTATGCGCAGGACGTGCAGGCGCAGCTCGCCAATGGCATCCCGCTCGGCGCTGCGGTTCCACCCGAGGCGCTGCCGGATCCGGGCGATCAGGTGACGCCGATCCGGCCCGAGCTCGATCTTGCCGGCAACGATCTTCTGCGTCGGCGGCCGGATGCGCTGCCCGCGCCCAAGCCGGCAGATCCGGCTCACATCGCGATCGGCGCGCGGCTCATGCCCCTCGTGCTGGAAACCCAGAAAGTGACGCTGGCAGGCTTCCGGATTCTCGATCCGCAGGGCGTGGTCATCGCGGGACGCCAGGAGGTCGGACAATCCCTGGCCCATATCGAAGAGGTGGCAGCGGCGCTGCGCGGCCAGTACAGCGCCGCATTGCGCATCCGTATCCCCGACAAGCCTCCGCCGCCGATCTATTCGATCAGCCGCGGCGTCGGCGTCCACGTCTTCTCGGCAATGCCTGTCATCGTCAATGACCGAGTCGCCGGCGTGATCTATGCGTCGCGGACGCCGAGCAACATCTTCGAGCATCTCTATCGGGAACGCGGCAAATTTCTGCTGGCCGCGATTGTCGTCGTCCTGGCGACAATCGCCATCGGCTTGGTGTTCTCGCGCACCGTCACGCGGCCGATGCGTGAGCTGGTCGACCGCGCCGTGCGGATCGGCCGTGGCGATCGCGATGCGTTCAAGCCGCTGGACCACTATGGGACCCGTGAGCTCGCGCAACTCTCCGACAGCTTCTTCGGCATGGCGCAGCAATTGTCGCGCCGCTCCGACTATATCGCCACCTTCTCCGCGCACCTGACGCATGAGTTGAAGTCGCCGCTGACCTCGATCAAGGGCGCCGCCGAGTTGCTGTTGGACTCGCTGCTCAGCAAGACGGCGACGCTGACGCGGACCGAGCAGACGAACTTCGTGTCGAACATCCTCGGCGATGCCGAGCGCCTTGAGGCCATGAGCCACCGGCTGCGCGAACTGGCCCGCGCCCAGGGCGTGCCGGAGAACGAGCAGACCCGGCTCTCAGACATCTCTGAGAGCCTGAGGAGCCAGTTTCCAGCTCTCGCTATCAGCGCCGGCGGTTGCCTTGAGCGCTCAATCGGCATGTCAGCCGAAAAGGCCATGATCGTGTTGGCCCATCTGGCCGACAACGCGATCCGTCACAATGCAAGATCGCTGGCCATCGAGGCGGTCGGCGAGACGTCCAGCATCCGGGTCACTGTCGGCAATGACGGCGACCTCATCTCCGAGCCCAATCGCGACCGGATCTTCGATGCGTTCTTTACCACCCGCCGCGATGCGGGCGGCACCGGCATGGGGCTCGCGATCGCGCAAGCCGTGATGGTGAGTCACGGCGGCTCGATCCGCCTCCTGCCCTCCAGCCGGGGCGTCGCCTTCGAGCTGGCATTTCCCGCGGTCTGACCGGGCGCAGAGCCGGCAACCACCCCCGAGCAATTTCCCGCGTGATGGACAAAATAGATATCGAGATCCCAACGCTTCCCCAGCCCTGCTTTCGTCAGGCACGCCCAGCCAAGCGTTTGCTTGACGTGCAATTTCGTTTATGCGCAGCTGCTCAAAACAACAGTGATATTCAGGGGCAGGAGATATGGGCGGGCTTCGGCGCGTATTGGCCGGTTACGGCTTTCTCATCACATCGGTCAATCTGGCGGCAGCGGCGGAACCGATCAAGCTGCGGGTCGCCGACTCCTTTCCGAAGGGGCACTATCTCGTCCGCCTCGTGCTCGAGCCCTGGATGGCCGAGGTCCAGAAGCGCACCAACAACGCGGTGACGTTCGAACACTATCCGGCGCAGCAGCTCGGCAAGGCCGCCGATATGCTCAAGCTCACGCAAACCGGCGTCGCCGATATCGGTTATGTCGCGCCCGCCTACGTCTCCGACAAGATGCCGGTCTCCGAAGTCGCGATGCTCCCTGGCGCGTTCGAGCATTCCTGCCAGGGCACGCTCGCCTATTGGAAGACCGCAAGAAGCGGCGTGATCGCGCAGCAGGATTATACCGCGAACGGCATCCGCCTGCTGCTCGCGGTGAGCCTGCCGCAGTACCGCATCTTCACGGTCAAGCAACCGGTGAAGGAGACCGGCGACGTTAACGGCCTCAAGTTGCGATCGACCGGCGGTGCGCAGGACCTCACTTTGCGTGCCATCGGAGCCGTGCCCGTGCGCATGGCCGCGCCAGACGCTTATGAATCCCTGCAGCGCGGCACCATGGACGGTCTGCTGTTCCCGCTGGAGAGCGTGGTCGCGTATGGCGCCGACAAGCTGGTGAAATATTCGACCGACGGGGTCGGCTTCGCCAGCTTCATCGTCGCCTATTCGATCAGTGACACCGTCTGGAAGAAGCTTCCGCCCGATGTTCAGAAGGCGATGGTCGACGTTGCCGAAGAGATCATTCCGGCAGCATGCCAGCAGGTCCAGAAATCCGACGATGAGACCAAGAAGTCGCTCGAAGCCGCCGGGGTGCGGTTCGAGACCTTGCGGCCGGACGTGAATGCCAAGTTCAAGGATTTGATGAAGGGCGTCGCCAAGACCTGGGCCGACGGCCTCGATGGGCGCGGCAAACACGGCGGCGACGCGCTGAAAGAGTTCGATGCGGCGGTTGCAGCCATTCCCGCCAAGTGATCGAGCAGAGCCACTGGGAGAGCAATTTTGTTTGACGGAGTCTTGAGGACGCTCGCGGCGATCGAGAAGATCGCCTCCACGATCGCCGCCGTATTCATGTTTGCAAT
>CALRXG020000700.1:0-3373 GCA_943372075.1 Bordetella parapertussis
CCACAGGCTTTGGCTGCGGCCGCGCGATCGCCAGTACCGACAACGCCGCGAAGACGCAGAGTGCGCCGGCAATGAAGAACGCCGGCAGATAGCTCGCATAGAGTGTGCGCGATACCCCGGCGCCGAATGCCGCGGCGCCGGCGCCAAGCTGATGGCCGGCGAAGATCCAGCCGAACACCAGATTGGCGCGCTCGGCGCCGAACCGCTGCGCGGTGAGGCGCACCGTCGGCGGTACGGTGGCGATCCAGTCCAGGCCGTAGAACATCGCAAACAGCGACAGCCCGTAGAAGGTGAAGTCGGAGTAGGGCAGGTACAGCAGCGACAGGCCGCGAAGGCCGTAGTACCAGAACAACAGCTTGCGATTGTCGTAGCGATCCGACAGCCAGCCCGAAATGATGGTGCCGAAGAAGTCGAAGATGCCCATCGCCGCGAGCAGGCTTGCGGCCTGCACCTGCGGAATGCCGTAGTCCAGACACATCGGGATCAGGTGAACCTGGACCAGGCCGTTGGTCGAGGCGCCGCAGACGAAGAAGGTCGCGAACAGGATCCAGAACACCGACGATTTCGAGGAGTCGCGCAGCGTGCCGAGCGCGGCCGCCATGATCGGCGCGTTGGCCGGCGGCGGCGCGGGCAGTGGCGCGGTGCCGTCGTCGCCGAACGGGCGCAGGCCGACGTCGCTCGGCCGGTCGCGCATCAGCATCAGCACGGCGAACGAGGCGACACCGAGCACGATGCAGACCGCGCCGAGCGCGACGCGCCAGCCGTAACGCTCGGTGACGGTCGCAAGCAGCGGCAGGAAGGCGAGCTGGCCGGTTGCGACGCTCGCGGTCATGATACCGATCACGAGGCCGCGCCGCGCCACGAACCAGCGCGAGGCGATCGTCGCGCCGAGCACCAATGCCGTCATGCCGGTGCCGATCCCGATCACGACGCCCCACAGCAGGATGAGCTGCCAGACCTGCGTCATCGCGAGCGACGCCAACAGTCCGGAAACCACGATCAACTGCGCGGCGAGCGTGACGTTGCGCAGCCCGTAGCGGTTCATCAGCGCGGCGGCGAACGGCGCCATCAGCCCGAACAGGATGAAGCGGATCGACAGCGCCGAGGAAATCTCCGCGGTCGACCAGCCGAACTCCTTCTGCAGCGGCACGATGAAGACGCCGGGCGCGCCGACGGTGCCGGCCGAGATCAGCGCGGCGAAGAATGTCACGCCGACCATCACCCAGCCATAGTGGATGTTGCGGCGAGCGAGGGCGGAGGCGAGCGAGTTCGAGATCATTGGGATCCAAATCGATGGTGGTAGGAGTTTTCGTGATGCACAATATGACACGAAGGCGCTATGTCTAAAACGACATAGTTCCCTCGTTTTCGGACACGGGCAGCCGTGATCTATCAGCGTCATTGCGAGCAAAGCGAAGCAATCCATCGATCCGCACATGCGGACATATGGATTGCTTCGTCGCTATCGCTCCTCGCAATGACGCGGCGCTAGTCTCAATGCGTAACCCGCTCGACTGCGATCGCGGTGGCTTCGCCGCCGCCGATGCACAGTGCTGCGACGCCGCGCTTGAGGTTCTGCGCCTCCAGCGCGTGCAGCAACGTCACGATCAGCCTTGCGCCGGTGGCGCCTATTGGATGGCCGAGCGCGCAGGCGCCGCCGTTGATGTTGAGCCGGTCTCTGGGGATGCCGAGGTCGCGCTGCGCGGCCATCGCGACCACCGCGAACGCCTCGTTGATTTCGAACAGGTCGACGTCGCCGACGCTCCAGCCGACCTTGTCGAGCAGCTTGCGGATCGCGGGGATCGGCGCCGTCGTGAACCATTGCGGTTCCTGGCTGTGGGTGGCGTGGCCCTTGATCTCCGCCAGCACCGGCAGCCCGTCGCGGTCGGCGAGCGAGCGCTTGGCCAGGATCAGCGCCGCGGCACCGTCGGCATTGGCCGAGGAAGCGGCCGGGGTGATGGTGCCGTTGGCGCGGAACGCCGGCTTCAGGCCGGGGATCTTTGCGGGATCGACCTTCAGCGGGTGCTCGTCATTGGCGATGACGCGCGGACCGGCCTTTTCGCTAAGCGTGATCGGCGCGATCTCGGCCTTGAAGGCGCCGCTTTCGACCGCCTTGCGGGCGCGGCTCAGCGTTTCCATCGCGAACGCGTCCTGGTCGGCGCGGGTGAACTGATACGCCTCCGCGGTCGCTTCGCCGAAATCGCCCATCGAGCGGCCGGTCTCATAGGCGTCCTCGAGCCCGTCCATCATCATGTGGTCGATGATGCGGTCGTGGCCGGCCCGATAGCCGCCGCGCGCCTTCTGCAGCAGATACGGCGCGTTGCTCATGCTCTCCATGCCGCCGGACAGCACGATCTCGGCCGAACCGGCCTTGATGATGTCGTGGGCCAGCATGGTCGCCTTCATGCCGGAGCCGCAGACCTTGTTGACGGTGGTGGCGCCGGTGGCATCCGGCAGTCTGGCGCCGCGCGCGGCCTGGCGGGCAGGGGCCTGGCCCTGGCCGGCCGGCAGCACGTTGCCCATGAACACCTCGTCGATCTTTTCCGGCGCGAGTTTCGCGCGCTCCAGCGCCGCACCGATGACGTGCGAGCCGAGCTTGTGGGCGGCAAGCGGCGAGAGCTCGCCCATGAAGCGGCCGAGCGGGGTGCGGGCGGCGGAGAGAATGACGACGGGATCGGCGCTGGTTGCCATGGCGGAACTCCGTTCAATGCGGCAATCTTATTGAATTATGTTCATCATATGATGCGCCGCAAAAAATGCAACTGCGGACGTCATGACAAAATGTCGTGTTCGGATGAAAGAGTAGCGCGGAGATGACGGAGTGTGGAGCGGCTTCGGCTGGACATTCGGTGTCAACACCCACGCGAAAGTGGGTGATCCAGTATTTCAGAGGCAGCGGCTTAAGCCGAGTGGCCGCGGCATCATGATGACAGGTTGGCCGCTGGCCGGGTCGATCGATGACCGCGCACTCTCGTCATCTCGTGTCCCACCCCTCGATCATGCCGCTCGTCGCGAGATCCCGTGGAACTACGGGGAATCCACTTACTCCTGGTTGATGGGGATCAAGGATGCTTTCGATCGCGCGTGTTGCGTATTGGTTGCAAACTGAAATGGCTCACTTTCAGGTTCGATCGAGGGAGCGATGGCCGAGGACACAACGGGCCGGGACATCTACGTACTGGACGACGACAGCGCCGTAAGGATCACCATCGCCAAGGTCTTGGCCGCCGAGGGGTACTCAACGACCTGCTTCGCGGACAGTTTTTCGCTGTTGAAGGCTGCGCGCAGGCGTGCGCCTCTCTGCATCCTGCTGGACATCTACCTGCCGGGTGCGTCGGGCCTGGATGTCCTTCGGACACTTCGCGCGCAAGGA
>CALRXG020000701.1:0-3337 GCA_943372075.1 Bordetella parapertussis
ACGCCGGCGAGCAGCGAGGCGCGGGCGCCGAACACGACGCGGGCGAGTACATCGCGGCCAAGCTCGTCGGTGCCGAACCAGTGTTGCAGCGACGGCGGCTTGCGCACCAGCGACCAGCTCGTTGCGATCGGGTCGTAGGGCACGATCAGCGGCGCGAACACCGCGAGCACGATGAAGAGCGCGATCACGGCAAGTCCGAGCACGGCGCCCTTGCGCCGCATCAGCCGGCGCAAGGCGCGCCGCGCCGGGCTCTCCAGCGTCTCGGTGGTGGCAAGCGAAGCCGATGTCCCGATTGCTGTGTCCGTCATCCGATCAGCCCCTCAGCCGGGGATTGACGAGGATATAGGCGATGTCGGCAATCAGGTTGAGCGTGATGTAGATCGTCGCCGTGGTCAGCACCACGCCCTGAACCACGGCATAGTCGCGGTTGAAGACGGCATCCACGATCAGCTTGCCGAAGCCCGGGATCGAGAAGATCTGCTCGGTGAGCACCGCGCCCGACAGCAGGGTGCCGAGTTCGAGCGCGCCGAGCGTGATGATCGGCGTCAGCGCGTTGCGCATCGCATGCTTGAGAATGACCGTGCGCTCGGACAGGCCCTTGGCACGCGCGGTGCGAACATAGTCGCTCTCCAGCACCTGGAGCATGGCGCTACGGGTGTGCCGCATCAGGACCGCCGCGATCGCATTGCCGAGCACGAAGGCCGGCATGATGGTGGCGGCAAGGCTGGCGCGCCAGTTCTCGGTCAACGGGACATAGCCGGAGGCCGGCAGCCATCCCAGTTCGATCGAGAACAGGAAGATCAGCATGATGCCGAGCCAGAAGTTCGGTGTCGAGATGCCCCACAGCGCGAACAGGTTGGCGCCGTAATCCCAGGCGGTGCCTTTCTTCACCGCCGAGACGATGCCGGCGGGAATGCCGATCAGGAACGCGATCACGATCGCCATCGCGGCGAGTTGCAGCGTCACCGGCAGCTTCTGCGCGATCAGCTCCAGCACCGGCATCTTGTTGCGCAGCGATTCGCCGAAATCGCCCGACAGCACGCCCTTGATCCAGTAGACATACTGCACCGGGATCGGCTGATCGAGATGGTACTGCGCGCGGATCTGCGCGATCACGGCCGGATCGCGCTCCTCGCCGGCCATCACCAGCGCCGGATCGCCGGGCAGCAGATGTTGCAGCGAGAAGATCAGCACCGAGACGAAGAACAGCGTCGGGACGATCTGAACCAACCGCTTGGCGAGGAAGTTCAGCATGTCTCAGCCTCGTGTCCCGGGCGCGGCGCAGCGTGCAATGTTGCGCTGCTGAACCGGACCCGTATTGGTCCCGCATCAGCATTGCACCGCTGCGCGCTGCAACGCATCCGGGACGCGAGCGGTCCGCGGCCGATCATCACTTCAGCTTCAGCCCGATCACGCGCACCAGGCCGTCGGGCATCTGCTTGTAGCCGTCGAGCTTGGTGGTGTGCGCGATGATGATGCGGCGGTGATAGATATAGAGCAGGGGCTCGTCCTCCTGTTCCAGCTTCGTCAGCTTGGCGTAGATCGCCTTGCGCTGCGCCATGTCGGTGGTGAGGCGGGCGTCGTCGAGCGCCTTGTCGGCATCGGGATTGGCCCAGGCGCTATAGTTTTGCGGCGCATCCTTGTGCAGGAAGACATAGGAGTTGCCGTCCGGATCGATGCGGCCGCTCCAGGCCAGCAAATAGGCCTGATATTCGCCGGCCTCGGCCTGCTTCAGCGAGGTCGCGAATTCAGTGACACGGATCTTCATGTCGAAGCCGGCTTCGGCGGCCATCGACTGGACGACTTGCGCGGTGCCCTCGGCCTCCGGTCCCTTCGGCACCATGAAGTCGACGCTGACGGGCGGCGTGACGCCGGCCTCCTTCAGCAGCGCCTTGGCCTTCGCGACGTCACGCGGGCGGATCGGAAATTCCTTCTGGTAGTACGGATGGTCCGGGCTGATCCACTGGTTTCCGGGCTTGAATTCGCCGTTGAACACGACCTGGTTGATCGCCTCACGGTCGATCGAAAGGTCGAGCGCCTGCCGGACCTTGGCGGATTGGCTCAGGGGACCCTTGGCCTTGTCCTTGCCGATGTTGAGCGTGATGCCCTGATAGCCGAGCTCGATCGCGGTCGAGACCTTCAGGCGCGAATCGGCGCGTACGTCCTTCAGATCGGTCGCGAGCACGCGCTCGATCAGGTCGAGCCCGCCGGATTTCAGATTTGCGAGCCGCACCGTGGCGTCCACGATCGGCAGATAGACAATGCGGTCGATGAAGACGTTGTCCTTGTTCCAATAGTCGGCGAACTTCTCCAGCACGATGCGGTCCTGCTGCACCCGCTCGACGAATTTGTAGGGACCGGCGCAGACCGGGTGCAGGCCGAACTTGTCGCCGGCCGCCTTGGCGGCCTTGGGCGATACCATCATGCCGGCGCGGTCGGTGAGCTGTGCGATCAGCGGCGAGAACGGCGCCTTGAGCACCAGCTTGATGGTCAGGGGATCGACGACGTCGATGTGATCGACGCTGGCGAGCTCCGGCTTGCGGAACGAGCCGGGGAAGGTCAGATGCCGCTCCAGCGAAAACTTTGCCGCCTCCGCATCGAGCGGCTCACCGTCCTGGAATTTGACGCCGGGTCTCAGCTTGATCGTGACTTCCTTGCCGTCGGCCGAGGTCTCGTGCGACAGCGCGAGCTGTGGCACGATGTTGAGCTTCTCGTCGATGTCGAACAGCTTGTCGCACAGTGCCGCGAACACGATGCGGCCGACATAGGTGCGCGCCATGGTCGGATCGAGCACGTCGGGATCCTCGGCAAGCCCGATCCGCAGCGTGGTCTGGGCTTCGGCCTGGACCTGGGCGCCTGCCGCCAGCGACAGCAGCAGGGTAGCGGTGGTCGCCGCCAAACGAAACATCCTCATCGCGCAACTCCCCATCATCATGCCTGCGGCACCGTCCCGATGTTATCAACCCCGCCGCGCCGGGCGCCTTGCGACGCTCCGCTGAATGCCGCCACCAGTTTCTCCAGCGCGGGCGAAAAGCCGCCATCGGAGGGAACGATGTTCTCCGCAGGCGGCAGGTCTGACGTGCGGTGACAGGCCGTGGCGTGGCCCGTGCCATCCGCCAGCAATTGCGGAACCTCGCTGCGGCAGCGCGTGATCGCATAGGGGCAGCGGGTATGGAAACGGCAGCCGGAAGGTGGATTGAGCACGCTCGGCAGTTCGCCCTCCAGCACGATGCGGCTGCGCCTGGCGCGCGGCCTCGGCACCGGGATCGCCGACAACAATGCGCGGCTGTAGGGGTGTCGCGGCGCGGCGAACAGCGCCTGGGCATCCGCCGTTTCG
>CALRXG020000702.1:0-3333 GCA_943372075.1 Bordetella parapertussis
GACGAGGTACGCTTTGCCCAAGCGACCAAGCAGATGGTCGAGAGCGGCGACTTCGTCGACATCCGGTTCCAGGATGATGTCCGCTACAAGAAGCCGGTAGGCATCTACTGGATGCAGGCGGCCGCGCTGAAGACCATCTCCGCGCTCGGGGTGCCGCGCGCCCAGGTCCGCATCTGGGTCTACCGCCTGCCGTCCCTGATTGGCGCGATCGGCGCCGTGTTGCTGACCTACTGGACGGCGCTTGCCTTCGTGACCCGGCAGGGCGCGGCGCTCGCTGCGTTGATGATGGCGAGTTGCGTGCTGCTCGGGGTCGAGGCGCGGCTTGCCAAGACCGACGCGATGCTGCTGCTGACCGTCACCGCGGCGATGGGCGCGATGGCGCGGGTCTACCTGTCGTGGCAACGCGGCGAGGATCCGGCGCATCCGTCATGGGGACCGCCCGCGATCTTCTGGACGGCGCTCGCGGTCGGCATCCTGCTCAAGGGGCCGCTGATCTTGATGTTCGTCGGCCTTGCGATGGCCGGCCTTGCGATCCTCGATCGGTCGGCGGCGTGGTTCTGGCGGATGCGTCCGCTGTGGGGCCTGATGTGGACCCTGGTGCTGGTGTTGCCGTGGTTCGTGCTGATCTTCCTGCGCGCCGGTGAGACCTTCTTTGCCGACTCGGTCGGCGGCGACATGCTGAGCAAGCTCGGTGCCCAGGAATCCCATGGCGCGCCGCCAGGGCTGTATCTGCTGTTGTTCTGGATCACGTTCTGGCCGGCTGCGCCGCTCGCCGGCATGGCAGCGCCGGCGGTCTGGCGTGCGCGGCGTGAACCCGGCGCCCAGTTCCTGCTGGCCTGGCTGGTCCCGTCCTGGATCGTGTTCGAGGCGGTGCTGACCAAGCTGCCGCATTACGTGCTGCCGCTCTATCCGGCAATCGCGATCCTGACCGTGGGGGCGCTGGAGCGACGCGTGCTGTCGCGCTCGTGGCTGATCCGTGGCGCAGCCTGGTGGTTTGCGATCCCCGCATTCGGGTCGGTGCTGGTGATCGTCGGTGCGATCAAGGCGATCCACCAGCCGGTGTTTCCGGCCTGGCCGTTGTTCGCCGTCGCGATGGTGTTCGGCCTGATCGCCTGGTGGATGTTCGAGGACAGCCGCGCCGAGCGCTCGCTGCTCAATGCGGTGATCGCCGCGGCGTTGCTGGCCGGCGGCACCTACGGCGTGGTGCTGCCACGGCTCACCACGCTGTTTCCGAGCCAGGAGGTCGCGCGGGCGCTGCGTAACGTGACCTGCGTCGGCCCCAAGGCGGCGGCGGCCGGCTTCCACGAGCCGAGCCTCGTCTTCATGACCGACACCTCGACGCTGCTCACCGATGGATCGGGCGCGGCTGACTTCCTCGGGCAAGGCTCCTGTCGATTTGCGCTGGTCGAGCAGCGCTCGGAACGCGCCTTCGTGCAGCGCGCCGAGGCGATCGGCCTGCGCTACAACGCGCCGGTGCGCGTCGAGGGTTACAACATCTCGCAGGGCAAGGCGGTCTCGATTGCGATCTTCCGTTCCGAAGGGACGGAGTAGCATGCCGGCGCCGCCAGCCCCTGCGGAATCCGCCAACTATGTCGGACGATTGCTGACGCTGGTCTGGCTGTCCCTTGCCCAGCTCGTGCGCGCGCCGTCGCATTCGCGGCGGGCCGCGGCGGCGCGGCGCTCGGCGCGCCACGTGCTGCTGCTCGTCGTCATCGTCGGCGCCGTCATCGTCACGCTGATGTACGCGATCGATGTTGCTGAAATCAGCATCATGCCGCCGCGCGGCACGCCGAGCCTCTGGTGGGTGAAGATCCTGACCGACTTCGGCAAGGACGTGTATGTGCTGTGGACACTCGGCATGTTGCTGGTCGCGGTCGCGCTGGCGGCACCCGCGTTGCGCGGCGTGCCGCGGGCAACCTTGCTCGGCCTGGGGACGAGGCTGCAATACCTGTTCCTGTCGGTTGCCTTGTCGGTGGCGGTGGGCGAGGTGATCAAATGGGTCGTCGGCCGCGGACGACCGTTCGTCGGCGGTAAGGCCAATGCCTTCAACTTCCAGCACTTCGCCGGCACCGAGGCCTATTCGAGCTTTCCGTCAGGACATTCCATCACCGCATTCGCGCTGGCCTTCGCCGTGTCGGCGGTATGGCCGCGGGCGCGGGTCGCGATGCTGGTCTACGCGCTGATCATCATCGCAACGCGGCTGGTGCTGCTGGCGCATCATCCGAGCGACGTGGTGGCGGGAGCTGCGGTCGGCGTCATTGGCGCGATGGCCGTGCGCTACTGGTTCGCCGCCCGCCGCCTTGGTTTCGCCATCGATCGCGATGGTACGGTGGTGGCGTTGCCGGGACCCTCGGAAGGGCGCCTCAAAAGGGTTGCGAGGAGCGCCTTCGCCCCATAAAAGCGGTCGCCCGGCGGCCGGATCGGGCGGGTTCCAGCCGCGAACCCCACATCAACCACGAGTGCCGAATTGCCTGTTTCCGACCCAACGCCGGTCGCCGTTTCCATCGTCGTGCCCGTGCGCAACGAGGCCGACAATATCGCGCCGCTGATCGCCGAGATCGCGGCCGCGCTCGACGGGCGTTGGGCTTACGAGATCATCTACGTCAACGACGGCTCGACCGATGCCACCGGCGAACGGCTGGGCGCGATCATGGCGCAGCGGCCCAATCTGCGGCAGCTCCGTCACGCGGTCTCTTCGGGGCAGTCGGCGGCGGTGCGCAGCGGCGTTCGCGCCGCGCGCGGTACGATCGTGGCGACGCTCGACGGCGATGGCCAGAATGATCCGGCATTCCTGCCGAACCTGATCACGGCGGTCGCGAGCGGCAATGGCCGTGTCGGCCTCGCCGCCGGCCAGCGCGTCGGGCGCAAGGACACCGGCTTCAAGAAGCTGCAATCGCGGATCGCCAATGCGGTGCGCAGCATCATCTTGAGTGACGGCACGCGCGACACCGGGTGCGGCCTCAAGGCGTTTCCGCGCGACGTGTTCCTGGCGATGCCCTATTTCGACGGGCTGCACCGCTTCCTGCCCGCGCTGGTCCGCCGTGAGGGATATGCGATTGCCTATGTCGACGTCGTCGACCGACCGCGCCATTCCGGCGTGTCGAATTATGGATTTTTCGACCGGCTGTGGATCGGGATCATGGATCTCGCCGGCGTGTGGTGGCTGATCCGCCGCAAGAAGCCGACGCCTGTCGTCACGGAGGTGACGGACGTCACCGAAGTGCCGGGCGTGACCAAGGTGCAGTGATGCTGATTCAGTACGGCCAGGCGCTGAGCGCCTATTTCTACGACGTGTTCGTCGCCAAGTTCGACTTCTGGCTCGCATTCGGCCTC
>CALRXG020000703.1:0-3327 GCA_943372075.1 Bordetella parapertussis
CGCGTTCTGCTCGACCAGCAGCACGGTCATCTTCAACTCGTCGCGCAGGCGGACGATCACCTCGTAGATGCGGTCGATGATCAGCGGCGCGAGGCCGAGCGACGGCTCGTCGAGCGCCAGCAGCACGGGATCGGTCATCAGCGCGCGGCCGATCGCGAGCATCTGCTGCTCGCCACCGGACATGTAGCCGGCGATCTGGTCGCGCCGCTCATGGAGCCGCGGAAACAGTGCGAACACCTTGTCGCGGCGCTCGCGCGCCTCGGCGCCGGTCCTGGTGTAGCCACCCATCTGCAAATTTTCGTCGATGGTCAGCGCCGCGAACACGCGGCGGCCCTCCGGCACCTGCACGATGCCGCGGCGGACCAGCTCGTCCGGCGCGAGGCGATGCACTTCGTCGTTGCGGAAGCGGATGCTGCCATTCTCGATCACGCCTTCCTCGGTGTAGAGGATGCCGGACATCGCCTTCAGCAGCGTCGACTTGCCGGCGCCGTTGGAGCCGAGCAGGGCGACGATGCTGCCGTCGGGCACCGCGATCGAGACATCGCGGATCGCCTCGATCGCGTTGTCGTAGACGATCCGGATGTTGCGGAATTCGAGCAGGGCATCCGGCGCCGGCGTGGCCTGTGGGGCTGCCTGCGGCGTCGGGTGCGGGACGGTGGTCGGCATCTTGCTCAGACCCGGCCGGCTGAGCGACGCGGGCGACCGGCGAGGATCGCATCGGTGACGATCTTGGCGGTCTCGGCGCAGGCCTGGGTGCCGCCATTGCCATATTGCTTGACGGCGTCGCCGACGCACCACAGGCCCTCGATGCCAGTTTCGCGCGGCAGGTCGTAACCGGCGCAGCTGCGTTGCGCCGGCCAGTCGTCCCGCATCACCCGGATCGAGAGGATATTGGCCTGGTCGAAATTGGCGAACTGCTCGCGCAGGTCCTCCAACGCAAGCGCAACCTCGGCATCACCATCGAAATCGCCGAGTGCAGGCACCGGCACGGCATAGGCGACATAGAGGTGCCAGCCGGGCGGTGCGAGTTCCGGGCAAGTGGCGGAAAGGTTTGCCATGTTGCAGAGCCGGCGCGTCTTGCCGAAGGTGACGATGCCGGGATGGTTGATCAGCGGCTCGCGGCTCGCGACATTGATGACGATATTGGCGGCCGGACGCAGGTCGTTCTTGACCTTCGCGATGTAGTCCGCCGGAAACGCCTCGCTGCCGGTCAACGCGACGGTGGCCTTCGGACCCGCATTGCTGACGACGAGATCGGTGTCGATCCGCACCTGCTCGCCGTTGCGCAGCACGGTGACGCCTTCGACCCTGCCGTTCGAAGTGTGGATCGTGGTCGCCGGCGTGCTGAGCCAGATATCGCCATTGCGCCTGATCGCGCTGCCGAGGCTGTTCCAGACGCCGATCGTGCCCTGGGGGCAGAAGCCGAACTTCTTGAAGGCGCCCTTGCTGGTGAAATAGGTGAGGAAGGCGCGCGCCGGCAGCTCGGCGGCGTTGCAGGCGAAGATCGCCGCACAGAGGTTGCGGAACAGCGCGTGCACGGTGGCGTTGCTGGTGTAGCCCTTCAGCCAGTCCTCGGTCGATTGCCGCCCGTCGGGCAGATTGCCGGAGCGGGCGTCGGCGAATTTCTCCAAGATGCGCGAGGCCTGCTTGGTCAGTTGCCCGAGCAGCAGCGACCAGCCACCACGGCCGACGTCGATCACCTTGCCGTCGATGAAGAACGAGCTTGCCGGCTCCGGCGCGCGGATATCGAGCGGCGCGCCGACGGTGTGGAAGGTCTCCTCGAACACGCCGCCGAACTCGATCGCGATCGCGCCGATATTGACCTTGAAGCCGTCGATCTCCTCGGTCGAGGCACGGCCGCCGAGCCGATCCTTGTCGTCGACGACGAGCGTATGCATGCCGCCATGGGCGAGACGCGCCGCGGCGCACAGCCCGCCGGCGCCGGCTCCGATCACGACAGCATCGACCTTATCAGCATTCACGCGCAGCCTCCCTCGATGCCGCCGGGTTGCTCCCGGCATGCGCAATCCACTTGCTTGATGACGGTCACGATAATATAATCCGACCGGTCGTTCAAATTATTTTTTGACGCAGGTCAATGATGCCGCTGCGCCATGTGGATGAGTTCTGGTGGACGGCGCCCGCAAAGGGGAGGAGCGCGCGGCGGCAATAGTATAGAGAGACGGAAGCCGCCCGATTCCGGCGGCGTCAGCGGTGGACGAGAGAGACGGGTATGGCGCGAACGCGCTCGGAAAACTACGACGAGATCCATCGGGGCATCCTCACCACCGCCTGCGGCCTGTTCGCGCGCCAGGGCTACATGCGCGCCTCGATCGCGGACCTTGCGGACGCCTGCAAGCTGTCGCGCGGCGCGCTGTATCATTATTTCGACTCCAAGGAAGCGATCCTGTTCGCGATCCTCGATGCGCACATTCGCGAGATGATCGCGGACGTCGAGGTCGCGATGGCCGGCAAGACGACGACGCTCGAGCAGTTTCGCGCCGCGATCCAGGCCATCGTCGCCCTCAACGCGCGCTCGAGCGACGAGCAGCGCGTCATCCTCAACGACCTCTCGTTCCTCGGCGAGACCGAGCAGGACGCGATCAAGGCGCTGGAGCGCCAGATCGTCGACACGGTCTCCGATCTCCTGGTCAAGCTCGACAAGGAGGGCAAGATCGTCCGGCGGACCAAGAAGATCTACAGCATGATGCTGTTCGGCATCCTGAACTTCAGCCACACCTGGTACGACCCGAAGGGCGGAATCGATCCGACCGAGTTCGCCGACATGGTCGTGGACCTGTTCCTGTACGGTTTCGCCATGCCGGTGCCGGCGAAGGATGTTGCGCGGCCGCTGCGCCAGCGCGCGTGAGCGGTCTGCCACGCGCGCCGATCACCACCCTTGCACTTCCTTGTGAAGGCCGCGACCGTGCTCCGCGCGTAACGCGTGCGGGGCGCGCCGCGTAGTCCTGCTTCGAGAGCCGCGACAGCGGCCGCCGGAAGCGGCGCAGCGAGGGAAGCAGCATCAGCATGAATCTGCCATTCAACATCGCCGAACAGGGCGAAGGGTCTTATCGTCCACTCGCGATCCTGCGCTGGGTCATGGTCGTGATCTTCGTGTCGTTCGGCATGCAGAAGTTCACGCTGCAATCTGCGCAGGGTATCGCGCAGTTCATCAGCAACAGCCCGTTCGTCTCGTGGCTGTCGGTGTTCGGCCTGCGCGGCGAGGCCTATGTGCTCGGGGTCACCGAGCTCGGCATCGCAGTGTTGCTCGCTGCCGGTGCGTTCAACCCGATCCTGTCGGTGATCGGCGCGTTGATGGGCGTCATC
>CALRXG020000704.1:0-3261 GCA_943372075.1 Bordetella parapertussis
GGCTCGCCGCTTCTTTTTGGTGTGAAGTCTATTTGAACATCTTGTTGAGCTCGCCGCCGGGATAGCCGTTGGCGAATTCGCTGAAGGTGCCCTTCTCGGCCATCTCCTTGGCCGCCTTCATGACGCCGCTCCACGCCATCCGCGCCAGCGCTCCGCCGACGCTGATTCGGCGCACGCCGAGGTCGCCGACCGTTTGCAGCGTCAGCTCGGACGCGCCGCCGATCAGCAGATTGACCGGCTTCGGCGCCACCGCCTTCACGACCGCTGATATCTCCTCCTTGGTCGAGATGCCCGGCGCGTACAACACATCCGCCCCGGCTTCCGAATAGGCCTGCAGCCGCTCGATCACCAGATTGAGGTCCTTCTTGCCCCACAGGAACGCCTCGCAGCGGCCGGTCAGCAACACGCCGCTGTTGTCGGCATCGATCGCCTTGCGCGCCGCCCTGATGCGCTCGACCGCGAGCTTGTGCTCGAACAGCACATTGGCCGCATCGCCCGTGGAGTCCTCGATCGACAGCCCGGCGACGCCGGTCTTGACGCCACGCGCGACATTGACGGCGACCTGCTCCGGCTCGACCGCGAAGCCGCCCTCGAAGTCCGCATTGACGGGAATATCGACCGCCGTGCACAGCGCGGTCAGGTGGTCGCAGACATCGTCGACGGTGACGCGGTTGTCAGCCTTACCGATGGTCCAGGCGAAACCCGCGCTGGTCGAGGCCAGCGCCTTGTAGCCGAGATGTTGCAATGCGCGGGCGCTGCCGACATCGAACGGGTTCGGAATGATGAAGCATCCACTCTCGTGCAGCTTCTTGAAGGCGGCTCGTTTGTCAGCAGTTGGCAGTGGCATTTGTCGCTCCCTGGTGTCGTTGGCCGCGCAGAGATAGGCACGCGGCGTCAGCGCTGCTAGTGCGGCTCGTGCACCGCGCGACTATCTTTTGGCGCCTGCTCGCGTTCGTTCAAACCGTAGTCGCGCATCACGCTGGCAACGCGCAGCCTGTAATTCTCGAAGATGCGCGCGCGGCCCTTGGCCTGGGTGCGGCGATGCTCGATGGTGTTGCGCCAGGCTTCGACCGCGGCCTCGTCGCGAAAGAACGACAGCGAGACGAACTTGCCCTTTTCGGTGATGCTCTCGAACCGCTCGACCGAGATGAAGCCATCGATCTCCTGCAGGATCGGTTTCAGCTCGGCGGCGAGGTCGAAATATTGCTGCCGGTGCTCTGCCTTCGGCCAGACTTCGAAGATCACGGCGATCATGGGCGCCTCCGCGTGTTGATGTTGTGCGCCACTATAGCTCGACCTTGCGCAGAAAGGTCCGCTCCTCGGCAACGATGAAGTGGTTTTGTTCTGCGAAGTTGAAGTTCGCCACGCCCTCGCTGTCCTGGCGCAGCCGCGCACGATAGGCCTCGTAGGCGGCGAGGTTCTCGAACGAGATCAGCGCGAAGGCGATGTTGTTGGTGCCCTCATGCGGCATCCAGTAGCCGAGCAGATCGCCGCCGCAGCGCGGGATGATCGAGAGCCAGTTCCGCGAATACTCCTCGAACATCGCGCGCTTGAACGGATCGAGCTGGTAGCGGATGAAAACGGTGATGGTCATGCGAAGTCCTCCGATATGTTTCCGTCATTGCGAGCGATAGCGAAGCAATCCATCGCGCCACGGATGCGGAAGGATGGATTTGCTTCGTCGCTGCGCTCCTCGCAGTGACGGCCTTACTCCCAGCACACTACCCGCTTGCCCCACCTCGATGCTTCGGTTATCATCGAACTATGAAAGCAGGACCCGACATCTCCCGGATCGCCGCCCTGGTCGGCGATCCCGCCCGCTGCAACATGCTGACCGCACTGATGACCGGCCGCGCGCTGACCGCGAGCGAGCTGGCGCAGGAGGCCGGCATCACGCCGCAGACCGCAAGCTCGCATCTCGCCAAGCTCGAGGCCGGCGGCCTGATCGAGCCCGAGAAGCAGGGCCGCCACCGCTATTATCGCCTCTCTGACCCCGACGTCGCCGACGTGCTGGAAGGCCTGCAGGGCATCGCCGCGCGCGCCGGCCATATGCGCGTGCGCACCGGTCCGAAGGATCCGGCGCTGCGCCACGCCCGCATCTGCTACGATCATCTCGCCGGCGATCTCGGCGTGCAGATGCTCGACAGCATGAGGCGGCAGAAGCTGGTGCGGCAGAGCAAGCAGGCGATCGAGCTCACCGGCGAAGGCAAGCGCTTCATGGCCGAGGAGTTGCAGATCGACGCCGACGCGCTGACCCATCCGCGCCGTCCGGTGTGCAAGGCCTGCCTCGACTGGAGCGAGCGGCGGCACCATCTCGCCGGCACGCTCGGCGCCGCCATGATGGACCGCTTCACCGAATTGAAATGGGCCGCGCGCGACACGACGCCGGGCAGCCGCGTGGTCAATTTCTCCCGCAACGGCGAAAAGCGGTTCGCAGCACTGTTCGGCGACGCCGAGTAGGATTGCGCACGCCGAGCATCAGCGCGATCATTCGCGAGCGGACGGACGGTTTGGCTTGTCTCGCCCTCCGATACATTTCGCGCCCTCACCACTGCCACTGCGCGCCGCCGCGTTTCAGAAATGTTTCGAATTGATGCTGCGCTTTGCTTGCGGCGCACTGACGCAGGCAGAGCGCGCGGCATTCATGTCGCATTCAGCAGGCAGCACTAAGTTCGGCGACAGGGGGCGCGGCTTCTGCAATGATCCGCCCGGGCGAATCGGTAGGTAAATGTTTGTTGCGGTGCCGCAGCGCGGCCCAAAAGAGAAAGAGGAGAGACTATGAAGTATCTTTTTGCAGCAGCAGTTTTGGTGACGACCGCATTCGCCGGAATCAGCGCCGCTGATGCAGCCGGTGGCTGTGGCCCGGGTTGGCATCGCGGCCCCTATGGCGGCTGCGTCAGGAACCGCGGCCCCGTCGTCGTCGCTCCGGGCCCCGTCGTTGTGCGCCCGCCGGTCGTGGTGGTGCCGCGCGGCCGCGCCTGCCCCTACGGCTTTGCCTGGCGCTATGGCCGCTGCCGCCCGATCTGATCGCGGCCTGATACGAGCAAACAAAACCCCGCCTCGCGCGGGGTTTTTCTTTTGCGACGAGATGAGCGCGGCAGCGTGCGTGCCGGACCGCGATCATCATCCTACCAGTTGCGGAAGCAGTGGCGGCCGAACGGGCCCGAATGCCAGCCGAACGGGCAATTATACATCGGACGGCAACCGCCATAGGGACCACGGTGCCAACCCGGGCCGCAGCCGCCGGCAACGCGAATGGTG
>CALRXG020000705.1:0-3249 GCA_943372075.1 Bordetella parapertussis
CGCGGCACCCGCACCGTGGCAACCGATGAAGCCGCCGACTGGCTGAAGAGCCGGCTCAAGGCCCTGAACGATCGGCTGCGCTCATCGGAAGATGCCGTCGCCAAGTTCAAGCTCGAGCACCGGATCGTCAATGCCGGCAAGGATGCAACCACGCAACAATTGCGCGTCACCGATCTGACGCAGCAGGTCGCCGCGGCGCGCGCCCGCAGCGAAGAGGCCAAGGCCCGTTACGAGCAGTCGCAACGCGACCTCAAGGCGAATGTCGACGGGCCGATCAAGCAGGACCTGCTGAGCACGCTGCGCGCCCAGCGCTCCGCGCTCAATGACCAGATCGCGCAGAAGCGCGGGGTGCTCGGCGACCGTCATCCCGACCTCGTGATGGCGCTCAGCCAGCTCAGCGATCTCAATCGGCAGATCGACATCGAGCGGAAGAAGAACATCGATACCGCGAAGTCGGAATACGAAGCACAGCGCGATCAGCAGAAGGCTCTCGAAGATCAGTTGAAGGCGGTCGAGCAGCAAATCCTGGTCGACGGTCAAGCATTCGTCAAGCTGCAGGACTTGCAGCGCGATGCCGACGCCAACAAGAACATCTACGAGCAATTCCTCTCACGCTACAAGACGACCGACGAGCAGCGCGGTCTGCAAAGCTCGCAGACCAAGATCGCGTCGCCCGCGACACCACCGTTGCGCTCGACGCTTCCGCCACTTTCGCTGCTGCTCGTCGCGCTTGCGATCGTCTCGCTGCTGTCATCGACCGCGATTGTCGCGATGCCTGGTCTGACCCAGGTCCCGATCAGGACGATCCCGGCGCCCCGCCGCGCCGAGGCGCCGGTGCCGCCACCCGCGCTGCCCCCGGGATTGCCGGTGCTGGCGCGCATTCCCAACATGGTGTCGCCGGATGCGGTCAGGAGCGTCTGGCAGACGCCGATTGCCACGTCGGCTCAGCCCGATCTCAGCACGCATCTCCAGCTGCTGATCGAGAACATCGAGCAGCTTCCAGGGCCGCACGGCAAGGTGGCGCTCCTGCTGTCGGTCGAGGCCGGCGCGGGCGGCAGCACTGTTGCACGATCGCTCAACCGGTCGGCCGTCAAGAACGGCATGCTCTGCGTCCTGATCGAGATGGAGCCCGGCCGCATCGACGCGGTGCCTCCGCAAGGTTCCGGCATCATCAAGACTGATCTGCCGTCGGTCGTCGAATTGTTGGGTGCCAGCAGCAAGGCACCGCCATATCCGCCTGATGATATTCGCGCCGATTTCGGCCTGATCATCGTTGACGCCTCGTCGCTTGCCGTGCGGTCGGAGGCGGTGGCGCTGGCGGGTCACGCAGATCTGGTGATCCTGGTCGTTCGTGAAGGCGCGGCCAGCCCGGCTGTGATCGCCAAGGTGAGGGCCGATCTGTCCAGGTTCGGTTCGGTGCCGACGGCGCTTGTCGTCAACCGCGTGGCCGTCGACACCGCCGCGCGCGATGTCCGGGGCGAAGCCCTCGGCATGGCAAGCTGAAGGCGGATCCGTCCGTTCGGCGAACGAAGCTCCAAGGCGCTTCGGGCGGTGCAAGCGCAAGCTGGCGTGAAGACGTCGCGACCTAGTAGCTGCCCTGGTCGTTGCCGTCGGCGACGCGGACCGCATAGGTGCGGCCCTTCGATGACGCGAGATGCGACAGCACCAGGACTGACGGGTCCACGCCGGTCCGGCGGCGGCACAGCACATTGAGCGCGATGGTCGCGAGCATCAGCGAAGCGGTGGCCGAGATCGCAGCACCCAGCACGCCGAGCCAGGGGATCAGCACGACAAATCCGACCAGCCGGAGCGCCACGTTGGCGGCGACGACAGGAACATAATCGCGCTCGTGGCCGGTCAGCTGCAGGACGGCAGCTGACGGTCCGCCCGCGGCCTGGAACGCGGTACCGATCGCGAGCACGATCAGCACCCACTGCTGCGCGGCGAAGTGCGGGCCGAACAGGCCGAGCAGGTAGGGCGCGCCGACCCAGACGATGACGAGCCCGGTGAGCACGCAGAGCGCGGTCACCTCGGCCATCAGCTTCAGCGTATGTTCGAGTTCGACGTGGTTCTTGCTGAAATACAACGAGGGCAGGCGGCGCGCCCCGAACGTGTAGAGCGCCGCCGAAAGCATGGCGAAGATGTTGGCCAGGCGCGAGGCGGCGAAATAGACGCCTGCGGTGGCCGGGTCCAGCATCCAGTAGACCAGGATGACGTCGAAATACTGGTTTGCCGCTTCGAGGATCGACGCGAGCCAGAACCGGAATGCACTCCGGTTCCAGCGCGACGTCTCGAACCGGGCCGTGGCCGCGCGCAGGTTCGGCAGCACGCGCACGATCGAGACGATCTGCACGATCAGCCCGAGGGCCATCATGACCGTCATCGCGGCGAACAGTTCGGCAGGGGTGAGCTGCCGGTGACCGAGCAGTGCGGCAATCAGCAACAGGACGACGGCAACCCGCCAGAAGAATTCCCGATTGCCTTCGCCCATCAGGATGCTGACCAGGGAGCGCGCGATCTGGCTGCCCAGCATGAGCCCGGCGTTGACAGCGGCAAACGCCGAAACCGACAGGACGAGCAGCCACCACTCGCCGCGAATGACCGCCGCCGCGGCGATCGCCGCGATCGAAATCAGCATGCCGACCGCCGAATACTTCAGGCTCGACAGCAGGACGCCCTTGGTGAGGTCGCTCTCGCCGCGCACCTGGTACTCATTGAGGAAGCGAACCAGCAGCAATTCCTGGCCGACCAGACCCACGACCGAGGCGATCTGTGCCACGGACAGCCAGGTCGCAAAATCTCCGAACGCGTCGGCCGTCATCGTCCGCGCAGCCAGCGAGAACAGCGCGAAGGCCAGCCCGCCGCTGCCAACCTTCAGCAGGATGGTCCCGGCTACGCCGCGCGTGACATCGCGCTGTAACAGTCGGCGAACAGAGGCAATCACCTGAGGTGTCTCAATATCCAATCGGGCAGTTGACCCTAGCAATCCGTGAGGTCGGGAGTGTTAATGTTCTGTTGCTAAAATTCCGTTCCTGCTGGCGGGCCTGCGGGGACCACGCCGGCGTGAACCCTGCCAACACGTCGCGTTGCTTCATTCTGGAACGTCGCCGGTCTCGCTGTCTCCAAACGGCGCAGATTGAATTGTCCTTCAGCGTCCAGTCCAACAGCGCGGCAGAACTGCTTCCGGGCGCCAACGGCATCCGCTGAAGCCCCGCGGCCGCGCATTGATCCGCCGTCGAGTTGCGCGGC
>CALRXG020000706.1:0-3249 GCA_943372075.1 Bordetella parapertussis
AGATCGCCGACGTGCCGGTGCTGCGCGAGGCGTTCCGCGACGGGCTCGACATTCACGCGATGACCGCGTCCGAGATGTTCGGCGTCCCGATCAAGGACATGCCGAGCGAGGTGCGCCGCCGCGCCAAGGCGATCAATTTCGGCATCATCTACGGCATCTCGGCGTTCGGCCTCGCCAACCAGCTCGGCATCGCGCGCGAGGAAGCCTCAGCCTACATCAAGAAATACTTCGAACGCTTCCCCGGCATTCGCGCCTACATGGACGAGACCAAGGACTCCTGCCGCCGCAACGGCTATGTGACGACGCTGTTCGGCCGCAAGATGTACTACCCCGACATCAAGGCCTCCAACGCCTCGGTGCGCGCGTTCAACGAACGCGCCGCGATCAACGCGCGCTTGCAGGGCACCGCGGCCGACATCATCCGCCGCGCCATGATCCGGGTCGAGGACGCGCTCGCCGAGAAGAAGCTCTCGGCGCAGATGCTGCTGCAGGTGCATGACGAACTGATCTTCGAGGTGCCCGACGACGAGGTCGCGGCGACCCTGCCGGTGGTGCAGAGAGTGATGCAGGACGCGCCGTTCCCGGCCGTGCTGCTGTCGCTGCCGCTCCAGGTCGATGCCCGCGCGGCCAACAATTGGGACGAGGCGCATTAGACCCGGCCTCGCGCCGGTCTCTCATCGTCATTCCGGGGCTCGCCGCAGGCGAGAACCTGGAATCCATTCATCCGCGCGTGATGTGGCCCGATGGATTCCGGGTTCGTGCTACGCACGCCCCGGAATGACGATGAGAGGCCGGGGCGAGCTCCACACCACATTGCTCCGAGAGCAATTCCCACATGGTCGCACGGGAAACGGCACGCTAGAAGTGCGTGCATCCCCTGGCGAGACCAATCATGCCCCATACATCCGCCCTGCTCGGCTTTGCGCTCGTCTGCCTCGGCATGGTGCTGACGCCGGGACCGAACATGATGTACCTGATCTCGCGCTCGATCACGCAGGGACCGGCGGCCGGCATCGTGTCGCTCGGCGGCGTCGCGCTCGGCTTCGTGTTCTACATGCTGTGCGCGGCGTTCGGCATCACCGCGCTGCTGTTCGCGATCCCCTACGCCTATGACGCGCTGCGCTTCGCCGGTGCCGGCTATCTGCTGTGGCTGGCGTGGCAGGCGTTGAGGCCCGGCGGCCGCTCGCCGTTCCAGGTCAAGACGATGAAGGTCGACGGCCCGCGCAAGCTGTTCGCGATGGGCTTCATCACCAATCTGCTGAATCCGAAGATCGCGATGCTCTATCTGGCGCTGCTGCCGCAGTTCATCGATCCCGCCCGCGGCAGCGTGCTGACGCAGTCGCTCGCTTTGGGCTCGATCCAGATCGCGATCAGCGTCAGCGTCAATGCGATGATCGCGCTCGCGGCCGGCTCGATCGCGGTGTTCCTCGGCACCCGCCCGACCTGGCTGCTGGTGCAGCGCTGGCTGATGGGCACCGTGCTCGCAGGGCTTGCGATGAGGATGGCGCTGGAGGCACGGAAGGCCTAGCGGGGTGAGCACGTAGAATGGGTTTCGCTGCGCTCGACCCATCCTGCGATTCCGATCTTCCTTCTCCCCTTGTGGGAGAAGGTGGCGCGGACGCAGTCCGCGACGGATGAGGGGTCTGCATCCGCGGAGAGAACCCCTCACCCGCCCTCGTTTCACTCGGGCACCCTCTCCCACAAGGGGAGAGGGTGAATTCAATCCAGCTTCGCTTCCATGCCGCGCTTGGTCGCGGGGCGGGCCATCAGTGTCTCGTACCAGCGCTTGACGTTGGGGAAGTCTGATAGCTCGACCTTGTGGCGCGGATGGCGCCAGGCCCAGCCGAGGATGGCGAAATCGGCGACCGAGAGATCGCCGGCGACGAAATCGCGGCCGTCGAGCCTGCGGTCCAGCACGCCGTAGAGCCGCCGCGTCTCGGCCATGTAACGCTTCAGGCCGTAGGCGCGGTCCTGCTCGTTCTCCAGCGCGATGAAATGATGCACCTGGCCCGGCATCGGACCGAACCCGCCCATCTGCCACATCAGCCACTCATAGACCGGGATCCGCTCCGCCAGCGGTTTCGGCAGGAACTTGCCGGTCTTCTCGCCGAGATAGAGCAGGATCGCGCCGGATTCGAAGATGCTGACCGGCTTGCCGCCGGGGCCGTCGGGATCGATGATCGCCGGGATCTTGTTGTTGGGGCTGATCGCGAGGAAGGCGGGCGCCATCTGCTCGCCCTTGCTGATGTTCACCGGGATCACCTTGTAGGGCAGCCCCATTTCTTCCAGCGCGACCGAGATCTTGCGGCCGTTGGGCGTGTTCCAGGTGTGCAGCTCGATGGTCATTTCCGCTTCCCTCGCAAATATTTGGCGCCTGCTTTAGGGGGAACAGGAGACGCGGACAAGCCGTGCCGTTCGCAAGCGTGCCCGCCGAATTCGCGGCACAGGCACTGTTGACGGCCCGATTTCCACGCTGGAATGTGCCGGTCACCGCCGATAGATTGCCGGCCGCCTCAAACCCCCAAGGGAAAAAGCCTTTGTCCAAATCAGCCTCCCGCGCCCGCCTCGCCGAGATCATCCGCAAGCGCTCGTTCGGCCGCGGCGAGATCACCTTGGCGTCGGGCCGCAAGAGCGACTTCTATTTCAACCTGAAGCCGACGATGCTCGATCCCGAGGGCGCAGCGTTGCTCGCCGAGCTCACCTATGAGGCGCTGAAGGACGACAAGCTCGATTTCGTCGGTGGATTGGAGATGGGCGCGGTGCCGCTCGCCGGCGCAATCGCGCAGCTGTCCTGGCTGAAGGGCCACCCGATCGCCGCCTTCTTCGTGCGCAAGAAGCCGAAGGAGCACGGCGCGCGGTTGTCGGTCGAGGGCCTCGCCAAGGGCGAGACGCTGGTCGGCAAGCGGATCGTGATCGTCGAGGACGTCACCACGACCGGCGGCTCGGCGCTGAAGGCGGCCGAAGCCGTGCGCGAGGCCGGCGGCGAGATCGCGCTGATCTTCACCATGGTCGATCGTGAGGAAGGCGCGACGGAGACCTTTGCCGAAGCCGGGCTGCAGTTCCGCGCGCTGTACAAGGCCGGCGAGTTCCTGAAGGACTGACCGTCTCTTGTCTCCCTCGCCCCGTTTTACGGCGCGAGGTGAGGAGAAGTCCGCGCGACCCGCCTTCTTCTTGTGACGCCGTCACGCTCAATCAATCGCTCGTTTACCATCCCGCTCTATGGTGAATCCGCCGGGGCACCCTGTCGCC
>CALRXG020000707.1:0-3241 GCA_943372075.1 Bordetella parapertussis
GCGCTCTACGCTTGAATCCCCCGCTGCACCAATATCCGCTCGGCGCTGTCGTTCCAGACGTCCATCTTGACGATCTGCCCGCCCGTCACCACGAAGCGGTCGACATAGCGGTTGCCTTCGAACGGCGTGCCGTCGATCCATTCGCCGTAGAGCGTGCCGATGCTGTAGACGACCGTCTCACCGGCACCGGGACAGACGTCGAAACGGTCCATCTTCTTCTTCACCCAGCGATAGCGCTTGGCGTTGAAGCCGGTCGGTCCGCGCGGATGGTCGAATTCGCGGCCGCCGGTGAAGGTGATCACGGTACCCGGCTTCATATAGGCCGCCGCCGCATCGGGATCGGGGATCATCGACGCGGTCAGATAGGCTTCCACAATCTCGGCATCGGTCAGCGGGTGGGCATCGGTCTTGGCGGCAACGGACATGAAGGGCTCCAGGGATCGTCGATAACTCTACAATCTAGCCGGCAAAGTGCATGCACATTTTTTAAACAATTTGACTAGCAGTCTGCACACAATCTGATGCTGCCGGTTCCCCATGCTTCCGCTAGGCTGAGACCATCCTGATGTTTCTTCCCCGATGATCGCGAAACCTGCCTTCGACCTGGTCTTCCGCAATGCCGTGACGCGCAGATCGGCGTCCGCGGTTGATATCGGCATCGCCGACGGCAGGATCGCCGCGATCGCGCCGCGCCTCGCCTGCGAGGCCGTCGAGGTCGACCTCGGCGGCCGGCTGGCGCTGGGCGGTTTCGTCGACACCCATATCCATCTCGACAAGGCCTGCCTGCTCGGCCGCTGCGGCCACGGCCACGCCAGCGTCGCAGAGGCGATCCGTGCAGTGTCGGCTATGAAGCGCGATTTCACGGTCGAGGACGTCCATGCGCGCGGCGCCAAAGTGATCGAGCGCGCGATCACCGCGGGCACCACGCGGATGCGGACCCATGTCGAGATCGACCCGCGGATCGGGCTGCGCGGCTTCGAGGCCGTCAAGGCGCTGAAGCGCGACTACGCCTGGGCGCTCGATCTTTCTCTCTGTGTCTTCCCGCAGGAGGGCCTGACCAACGACCCCGGCGCCGACGGGCTGCTGGTCACGGCGCTCCGCGACGGCGTCGAGGCGATCGGCGGCTGCCCCTATGTCGACACCGATCCGAACGCGCATATTTCGCGCATCTTCGACCTGGCGCAGCAATTCGATATCGATGTCGACCTGCATCTCGATTTCGACCTCGATCCCTCGTGGTGGCACATGGAGGAGGTCTGCCGGCAGACCGAGCGGCGCAACTATCACGGCCGCGTCGCGATCGGGCACGCGACCAAACTCTCCGCGCTGCCACCGGATCGGCTGAAGGCGGCGAGCACGCGCCTTGCCGCAGCCGGCGTCGCGGTCACCGTGCTGCCCGCGACCGACCTCTATCTGATGGGCCGCGACGCCACGCACAACGCCCCACGTGGCCTGACCGCCGCGCACCGGCTAGTCGCCGACGGCGTGCTGTGCTCGGTCGCGACCAACAATGTGCAAAATCCTTTCACGCCGTTCGGCGACGCATCGCTGCTGCGGATGGCCAATCTCTACGCCAATGCCGCGCATGCCGGCGTCGGCGAGTTCGAAACCTGCCTCGATCTCGTCACCGAGTTGCCGGCGCGGCTGATGAATCTCAGCGATTACGGCATCGCGGTCGGCAACCCCGCCGACATCGTCGTGCTCGATTGCGACAGCGGAACCAATGCGATCGCCGAGCTGCCCGACGTGCTGATGGGTTACAAGAACGGCCGCAAGACCTTCGAGCGGCAGCGGCCGAGATTGTTCCGGCCGTAGGGTGACCGGTTCTTCCCGTCATTGCGAGCGAAGCGAAGCAATCCATCGCTCGGCTCGGGGAAAGATGGATTGCTTCGTCGCTCGCGCTCCTCGCAATGACGCGGCTGCATTGTCGCCCTGCCCGGGCGTGAATTGACGCGTCCGCCGATCCGTTGTTGAAGTTGCCCAACATCAACAAAGCGCCGGGCGGAAACCATGAGCAAATCCACCACGATCAAAAGCGTCGAGACGCTCGCCTGCGATGCCGGCTGGCGGAATTATCACTTCGTCAAGGTGACGACCACGGGTGGGCTGGTCGGCTGGAGCGAGTATGACGAAGGCTTTGGCGCGCCCGGCGTGACGGCGGCGATCGAGCGGCTGTCGGCGCGGGTAGTCGGCAAGAACGCCTTCGAGCATGAGCGGATCTATGTCGAGCTGTTCGCCGCGACGCGGCCTGCCGCCGGCGGCGTGGTGGCGCTGGCGCTGGGCGCCATCGAGAACGCGCTGCTCGACGTCAAGGCCAAGGCGCTCGGCGTGCCCTGCTACGACCTGCTCGGCGGCAAGATCCGCGACCGCGTCCGGGTCTACTGGTCGCATTGCGCGACCTGGCGCATCAATCATCCCGACTGGTACAAGCCGGCCATCACTGATCTCGACGGCGTCAAGGCGATCGGCGCCGAGGTGCGCGAGAAGAAGTTCACGGCGATGAAGACCAACATCTTCGTCTATACCGACGGCAAGCCGCAGGGCTGGCGCCCCGGCTTCGGCTCGCCGTTCCAGCCCGAGATCAATATCGACCGCACCGTGCTGCGCAATCTCTGCATGCACCTGGAGGCGATCCGCGACGGCGCGGGACCGGATGTCGATCTGTTGCTCGACCTCAACTTCAACGCCAAGACCGAGGGCTATCTGAAGATCCTGCGCGCGATCGAGAAGATGGACATGTTCTGGGTCGAGATCGACACCTTTAACCCGCAGGCGCTCGGCTACATCCGCCGCCAGAGCCCGCACCCGATCTCGTCCTGCGAGACCTTGCTCGGCCTGCGCGAATTCCTGCCCTACTTCACCGAGCAGGCGATGGATGTCGCGATCATCGACACGCCGTGGAACGGGGTCTGGCAATCGATGAAGATCGCCGCCGCAGCCGAGCATTTCGAGGTCAACGTCGCGCCGCATAATTTCTACGGCCATCTCTGCACCATGATGAACGCGCATTTCTGCGCGGCTGTGCCGAATTTGCGGATCATGGAGACCGACATCGACCGGCTGGCTTGGGACCACGAGCTGTTCACCCATGTGCCCGAATTCGTCGACGGCCACCTGGTGATCCCGGACCGCGCGGGCTGGGGCACCGAGCCGAACGAAGAAGGCCTGCGCGCGCATCCGCCGAAGAACAAGGGCGGGTTGTTGAATTATGGACTCAAGAAGTAACTCTCTCCGTCGTCCC
>CALRXG020000708.1:0-3233 GCA_943372075.1 Bordetella parapertussis
CGCGATGCGGATCGCGTCCTCATAGGCCATGCGCTCGGCCATCAGCCGCGCGATCTCGCCGAGCAGCGCATCGTCGACGCCGCGGCGGCCGACGAAGCGCTCGAGCCGGTCGATGTAGAGCTGGGCGTAGCTCGTGCTCTGATAGGCGATCAGGAGATGGATGGCATCGGTGACCGCCGGCCCGAGATGGTCGGGACATGCCTCGGGCAGCACCGGCGGCCCCTCGTCCTCATCGCCGATGATGTCGGCAAAAAGGTAGCGGAGCGAAGCCAACAGGCTGTCGTCGTCCGGCACGGCGGCGCCTCCAGAACTCGTCATGGCGGGCTCATGCAGGTTTTGGCTCCGCAACCTGGGGCGTGGTGTGCTGCGCGAGGCGCTGCTCCAGCGTCGAGATGTTCTGGAACAGGCGCGCCGAGGCGAGCCGCAGGAAGTAGAAGCCGAACGCCGGATTCTGGACGTAGAGCTGTTCGACCTGATCGTAGGTCACCGACAGCACCATGCCGGCCTCGACGCATTCCAGCGTCTGGGTTCGCGTGTTCGATGGCGACAGCATGCCGAACTCGCCGACGATGGCGCCGACCGGCAGCTCGATGCCGGACTCGACCAGGCGGAAGCGGCCGCTGGTGATGTAGAACATGCTGTCGGCCTTCTCGTCCTTGTAGAACAGGACTTCGCCGGCAGCGCATTTGCGCTCGGTCGTAAACGGCCGCAGCCAGTCCATCGACAGATCGCTGCTGACCGACTTCTTCACGCTGCGGACCAGTTGCAGCATCTGGTGCAGGCGGTAGGTGTTCATCGGCAGCAGCACCGAATGCAGGATCAGCGTCGCGTAATTGTGGGTCGGGATCGCGGTCGCGATCAGGATGATGTTGGTCAGGATGGCAAAGACGCGCAACGGGATCATGGTCCGCATCGACAGCGTGGCGACCACGAAGATCGATGCGAAGAGACTGCCGGCGGCGCCGGCGTGCTGCGCGAGATGTGAGGTATCCATCGGAAACCAGCCAATGCTCAAGAAGTGAATAAGATCGTCTTATTAGTCGCTTCATTCCGGCCAAGGTCGCATCGGGCGGCCAGCATCCCTGATATACGGGGAAAAAGCGACGATTTGTCTGATTTCTCACATCCGCGAAGGCAAAATCGGGGCAGGATGCCCGCGCCATTCGTCCAATGGACGGGCGGTCCCATCCTGCTGATTCCCCCGCCGCCTGCGCGTTGACGGCCTCACCCGGGACGGGCACGTTGTCGCACGGGCTTTGGCAAGGCCTCAACCCTGGCAGTTCATCGACAGGCAAACCTCGTTCCGATGTCCAAGCGGCTCGTCCTCCCGGTTCTGACGCGCTTCGTCTCCGCTACTGCCGGCCGCAACATGACCACGGCGGCCTATGTCGCGGTCGCGGCCGGCGTCGCAATGATGACGCTGCTGACGGTGGCGCCGGCCTATGACGCGGCCCCGAATTGGATCGACGCGCTGTTGTGGGCCTGCCTGGCCTATTTCGTGTTCGAGTGGCTGGTGCGGCTGCGCCACATGCACCAGCAGGGCAAGCTGTGGTTCTACGCGCTGTCCAGCGCCGGCGTGGTCGATGCGATCGGCGCGCTGGCGGTGCCGCTGGCACTGCTCTCCGGTATCGAGCCGAAGACCGCGTGGCTGCTCGGCGTGCTCTGGGTGCTCAAGGTGGTGCCGGGCATTCCCGGCCTGCGCCAGCTGCGGCGCGTGCTGGTGGTGGAGTCCGGGCCGCTGCTCAGCGTGCTGGTGATCTTCCTGATGGTGGTGTTCCTCGCCTCGGTCGCGGAATATTTCCTGGAGCGGGATGTGCAGCCACAGACCTTCGGCAGCGTGCCGGCGGCGCTGTGGTGGGCGGTGGTGACGCTGACCACGACCGGCTATGGCGACGTGGTGCCGATCACCCCGCTCGGCCGCATCGTCGCCGCCATGGTGATGATCTCCGGGCTCGGCGTGTTCGGGCTGTGGACCGGTATCCTGGCGACCGGCTTTGCCGCGGAAACCCGCCGCGACAATTTTCTGAAAACCTGGGAGACCGTCAGCAAGGTACCGTTCTTCGCGCATCTCGGCCCGGCCGCGATCGCCGACGTCACCCAGGTGCTGCGGACCATGGACCTGCCGCCGCGCACCATGATCATCCGCAAGGATACCAATGGCGACTGCATGTATTTCGTCGCCGCCGGCGAGGTCGAGGTCGACCTGCCCGGGCGCAAGGTCAAGCTTGGCGAAGGCGCGTTCTTCGGCGAGATGGCGCTGCTCGGCAACGCCAAGCGTGGCGCCAGCGTCTCGACCAGCAAGGTGACGCGGCTGTTGGTGCTTGACCTCGTCGATTTCCGCCTGTTGATGGCAAGGCATCCCGATCTCGCCGAGACCATCGACGCCGAGGCGAAGCGGCGCGAACGTGAGAATCAATGATGGAGACCAAGATGGCTGAAGCGGCCGACACCGCCAGCGGACCCGTGCTCGAGATCGCAGGCGCGCGCGCCACGATCCGCCTCAACCGGCCGAAGCACCTCAACCGATTGCAGGCCGAGGATCTCGGCGCTCTGGTCACGCTGTTCGACCGGATCGAGGCCGATCCCGCGATCCGCGTGCTGGTGCTGACCGGGACCGGCCGCGCCTTCTCGGCCGGCTACGACCTCAACTCGGTGGCCGAGCGCGCGGCGAGCGCGAACGAGCAGCAGAGCGCAGGCTCGGCGTTCGAGGTCGTGGTCAACCGCCTCGAGGATTTGAGCGTGCCGACGATCTGCCGGCTCAACGGCGGGGTCTATGGCGGCTCGACCGACCTCGCGCTCGCCTGCGACTTCCGCATCGGCGTCGATACCGCTGAGATGTTCATGCCGGCGGCCCGGCTCGGGCTGCATTACTACACCAGCGGCATCAAGCGCTATGTCACACGGCTCGGCGTCGACAACGCCAAGATGCTGTTCCTGACCGCGCAGAAGATATCGGCCCCGGAGATGCTGCGGATCGGCTACCTCACCACGATGGTGCCGCTCGATGTGCTCGACGAGGAGGTCGACCGGCTGGCGACGATCCTGGCCGGCAACGCGCCGAAGGCGATGGCCGGCATGAAGCGCGCGGTCAACGAATTCGCCCGCGGCGCGCTCGACGAAGCCGCCGCTGACCAGCGCCACCGCGACAGCATGCGCGGCGACGAGATCAAGGAATGCATAAATGCGTTTGCCGAGAAAAGGGCACCGACGTTTTAGTTCGGCGCCCCATACTA
>CALRXG020000709.1:0-3231 GCA_943372075.1 Bordetella parapertussis
CGTCGCTCGTCGTGTCGAACGTCCCCGCCCAGCGATAGTCGATCTCGGTCTCTGCAAAGGGCCACAGCGCGGCGAGGCGTTTCGCCAACATGCGCGACTTCGCCGGAATGAGACGGTCGCGTGCGTCGGGCTCGACGATCTCGTCGCTGTCCTCACCGCCGACGATGATGCGGCCATCCGACGTCGTGCGCGCGTAAAGATAGTCCTTCGTGCATTCCCAGATCAGCACGCCGTCCTTCCAGATGTTGTGCGGCTGCGGAGCAGTCGCAATCGCCCAGCTCGAGGAGACGGTTTCGACCTTCGAATGAACGATATCGGGCATCGCATAGCCGGTGGCCAGCACCACAGCTTTCGCTGCAACTTCGCGGCCGTTGTCGAATCCGACCGTAACCGCGCCACCTGCCGGATCAAATGCAACGGCCTCGGCATCGAACAGCCGCGCCCCGCGCGCGACCGCGAGGCGAAGCAAGCCGCGGGTGAGCTGCAGCGGATCGGCATCCGCCGCGCCGGGCGATATGATCCCGCCGGCACGCGCCATGCCGAACGTCTCCAGCAGCCGCCCATGGTCGAGAAATTCGCCCGGCAAGCCGGCGCGATTGCGCAGCCGGTGCTCGTCGAGCAGTTCGGCCGCAGAGCTTCCCACAGCCAGATACAGCGAGCGCTTCGCTCTGATCTGTCCCGAAATGCCGGCATTGCGGATCAGCGAGGTCAGGCCGGTCACCGCCTGCAGGCTTGCGCGATAGGCGCGTGCAGCCCGCTCGAAGCCGTAGATCGCGGTCAGCTCGACCAGCGGCCGATCGATCTCCCATAACAGCATCGAGGTGCTGGCGGCGGTGCTGCCACGGCCCGGATGCTCGCGATCGACGATGACGACGTCGAGCCCCTGGCGCGTCAGCCGCTCAGCGACCAGAGCACCGGTGATGCCGGCGCCGACGATGAGCGCATCACAGGAACGGTTCTCGACCAGCGTCGTGCGCGGCACATGCTTCGAGGCGGCAAGCCAGGGCGACGCGCCGCCGCGCAGATCGGCCTGTTCAGTCTCATCTGAATCGAAGGTGCGGATGATCGGCCTCGCGGGGAACGGCTTTCAGCACCAACCCCCGCGACAACGCCCGGTTCCTGCGCTCCGGCTTGATCGGCCGCGACAATCAGTAGCCGAGTGCGCAGCCGTCCTTGCGCGGATCGGAGCCGCCGGTCAGCGTGCCCTTGTCCCAGTCGATCCAGATGCCCTGGCCGCCGCCGAGCGGCGCGACCACGCTGGTGGTCTTGTGGCCGATCTTCTTGAGGCCTTCCACGATCTCCGCCGGCACGCTGTCCTCGAGCTGATAGACGCCCTCGTAGTGCAGGCCGCGCGGCATGTCGATCGCCTCCTGCACGTCGCAGCCGTAATCCAGCATGTTGGTCAGCACGTGGGTCTGGCCGACCGGCTGATATTGCCCGCCCATCACGCCGAACGACATCACCGAGCGGCCGTTCTTGGTCGCCAGCGCCGGAATGATGGTGTGCAGCGGACGCTTACCCGGCGCGATGCAGTTCGGATGGCCGGGCTGGATGCGGAAGCCACCGGCGCGGTTCTGCAGGAGCACGCCGGTCTTGTTGGAGACGATCGCCGAGCCGAAGGAATGCGCGATCGAGTTGATGAAGGAGCAGACGTTGCGATCCTTGTCGACCACGGTGATGTAGACCGTCGACGGATTCATCGGCGGCGCGACGTTCGGCAGGTCGAGCAACCCGTCCATCCGGATGTTCTTGATGTGCTCGTCGGCGAACTCCTTCGACAGGATGCCGGCGACATCGACATGGGCATGCTGCGGATCGCCGATGTACTGCTCGCGCATCATGTAGGCGATGCGCGCCGCCTCCGCCTCGAGATGGAAGCGCTCGACGCTGAGCGGCTTGAACCTGGTCAGGTCGAAGCGCGACAGGATGTTGAGCATCACCAGCATGGTGATGCCGGGGCCGTTCGGCGGGCACTGCCAGACGTCATGGCCCTTGTAGATGGTGCCGATCGGCGAAGTCGTCTCGGTCGAGTGCGCGGCGAAGTCCTCGAGCGTATGGAGGCCGCCGATTCCGCGCAGCGTGTCGACCATGTCGGCGGCGATCTCGCCGCTGTAGAAGGCGTCGCGGCCCTTCTGCGCGATCGCGCGCAGCGTCCTGCCGAGCTCGGGCTGGCGGATCACGTCGCCGGCCACCGCGGGCTTGCCATGCGGCAGCAGGTAGCGCTCGGTGTTGGTGCCGCTCTTCAGCTTCTCGAAGCCGTTCTTCCAGTCGAATGCGATGCGCGGGGCGACCACGTAACCCTCTTCCGCGGCCTTGATCGCGGGCTGCAGCAGCCGGTCGAAGCCGAACTTGCCGTGATCCCTCAGGATCACGTCCCAGGCATCGATCGCGCCGGGAATGCTGACGGCGTGCGCCGAGGTCAGCGGCACCGAATGGATGTTGCGCTCGAGATACCACTCTGCGGTGGCCGCCATCGGCGCCCGGCCGCTGCCATTGTAGGCCGTGATCTTGCCTTCGCCCCTGGGCTGGATCAGCGCAAAGCAGTCGCCGCCGATGCCGGTGGATTGCGGCTCGATCACGCCGAGCAACGCACAAGCCGCGACTGCGGCGTCCGCTGCCGTGCCGCCCTCGCGCATCACCTCGATGGCCACCAGCGCCGCCTCCGGATGCGAGGTTGCCACCATCGCGTTCTGGGCATGGACCGTGGAACGGCCGGCGAAATGGAAATTCCTCATAACGGAGAGCTCGCTGGATTGTGATACTTTGTCGCTGCTGCGGCTGACGCCAAGTGGATGCGAAGTACATGGCATATTCATCCCCGGCAGGGCAATGGCTGGTATGCCAGAGGAATTATCCCGATAACGCATGGCTTTGCGGGGTTTCGCCGACCTGGCCGGCCTGATACACCCCCGCCATGCCCCTCAAGGTCGCCGCCTTCTACCAGTTCGCTGCGCTGCCCGACTTCCGTGCACTGCGCGAACCGCTGCGCGCGCTTTGCGCGCGCCTCGATCTCAAGGGCAGCGTGCTGCTCGCCCATGAGGGCATCAACGGCACCATTGCCGGCACCGAGCAGGCCATCACCATCTTCGTCGCGGAGCTCAGGCACGGGCCGCTGTTCGGCGGCCGCCTCGACAACCTCGAACTGAAATTCTCCGAAGCCGCGCAGATGCCGTTCCAGCGGCTCAAGGTGCGGCTGAAGAGGGAGATCGTGACGCTCGGAGACACCACGAT
>CALRXG020000710.1:0-3208 GCA_943372075.1 Bordetella parapertussis
GGCGGCGTCGCCACCGGCCGGCATATCGCGGCCGCGCTTGCCATGGGCGCCGAGGGCGTTTGGCTCGGCACCGCCTGGCTCGCGACGAAGGAGCATGCGCTGGCGCCGACCGCGCTGAAGAAGGTGCTCGCCGCGCGCAGCGAAGATGCCGTCATCAGCCGCGCCGACAGCGGCAAGACGCTGCGCCAGATCCGCAGTGCCTGGAGTGACGAATGGAGCGCGCCGGACGCGCCGAAGCCGCTGCGCATGCCCTACCAGGACATCCTGGTCGGCGATTTGCTCGGCGCCATCGACGAGCACGACATCGAGCCGCTGGTCCACGTCCCGGCCGGCCAGAGCGTCGGCTACTTCGACAAGCTCACGACGGTCGCCGACACCATGCAGAAGCTCGTCGGTGAAACAGACGCCGCGTTGCGGCGGCTCGCGACAGGAGCCCGATTCCGCGGGTGATCGCGCGCCATCAAAGCAAAAAAGAACAGAGCCGGAGAAATTCATGAACGCGCAAGAGACTGGAAGGAAGGGGTGGATCATCGTCCTGATGATGTTCCTGTTCATGCTGATCAACTTCGCAGACAAGGCCGTGCTCGGCCTGTCCGCGGAGTCGATCATGAAGGAGCTCGGCCTCAGCCATGCCGAATTCGGGCTGATCGGAACCAGCTTCTTCGCGTTCTTTTCGATCGGCGCGGTGCTGGTCGGCTTCGTGGTCAACCGCATCAGCACCAAATGGGTGCTGCTGGCGATGGGCCTGGTTTGGGCGATATGCCAGTTGCCGATGATGGTTTCCACGGGACTGGCGATGCTGTTTTCCAACCGCATCGTGCTCGGAGCCGGCGAAGGGCCGGCTTATCCGGTGGCGGTCCATGCCGTCTACAAATGGTTTCCCAGCGCGAAGCGGGCGCTTCCGACCAGCGTCATTGCGCTCGGCGGGGCGGTCGGCGTCGGGGTCGTCGCGCCGGCGGTCAGCTACATCATCGTGCACCATTCATGGCACATGGCGTTCGGCGCGCTCGGCCTGGCAGGTCTCGTCTGGTGCCTGGTTTGGCTGGTGGTCGGTGCCGAAGGTTCCTTGACCTCGAACGAAGCCTATGGCGACGGCGATCATGCGCATGTCGGTTACGGCACGCTGCTGACGTGCCGCACCTTCGTCGGGCAAGCCATCGTCGGCTTCAGCGCCTACTGGATGCTGACGCTCGGCATCGTGTGGCTGCCGGCCTATCTCGAAAGGGGCGCAGGATTCTCGCCATGGGCGGTGGGATGGATCGTCACGCTGCCGTCGCTGGTCCAGATCATGTTCACGCCGACAGTCAGCACGATCGCGGGACGGCTGCGGCAGCGCGGGTTCTCGGCCCGCCTGTCGTTCGGCGTCGTCGCGGTCATCTGCTGCGCCATCGCCGGCATCGCCACCGTGCTGCTGTCGCGCTCGTCGAATCCGATGATGTCGATCGTCTGCACGGCGATTGCCTTCTCGGTCGGCTCGGCCATCTTCGTGCTGGGTCCGGTGGTCACGGCGGAGATCGTGCCGGGCCGGCAGCGCGGCGCCATGCTTGCCATCGGCACCGCGGTGACGACGCTCGCCGGTCCAACGGCGCCGATCGTCATGGGCCGCATCATCGACGCCAGCGGAACCGCGGTCGACGGCTTCCGCTTCGGCTTTCTGATCGCAGGGATGATCGTCATCATCAGCGCGTTGATCGGATTGGTCCTGATCAATCCCGAAGCCGATATTCGCAGGTTCCGGAAGCTCGCCGAAGGCTCGGCGTCGCCGGCAGACCTGCAAGGCGACGGTCGCATGATGGGCCTGGCCGCGGGCGAGACGCGAAGCTAGCGGGAAGGACGATTGCCACGGCTTTGACATGATTGCCGGGCACATGCTGCCCGATCGATTCCTACTGATCCCAGCGGATCGGCTAACCAGGAGGGCCCGCAAAATGACAGATCTTGCTCGCGTCGCCCTTCGAGGCGTCGCCGACTAGGCCTGTGCGCGCTTGATGGCGCGGCCTTCATGTCGGCGGCGAAACACGCCAATTCCGACCTGAAGGATCTCTCCCTTGATCAATCTCTATGGCTGGTCTGACCGCGACGGTCAGGCCTTCGCGCCCTATGAGGCGCAAGGCTACGTGCCGGGACGCGTCGTCGTCCAGCAACGCGGCCTCTATACGCTCGTTACCGTCCACGGCGAACTGCGGGCACAACTCGCCGGACGTCTGGTTCACGAAGCCCAGGAAGGTGGCCGCGACGGCGACCTTCCGGTCGTCGGCGACTGGGTTGCCGCTGCGGCTCGCCCGGAGGAAGGCGCGGCCACCATCCATGCGCTGCTGCCGCGCCGAACCGCGTTCGTGCGCAAGGCGGCCGACACCGTGCAGACGGTGCAGGTGGTCGCGGCGAATATCGATATGGCCTTGCTCGTCGCCTCCATGAACGCCGACTTCAATGTCCGGCGGCTCGAGCGTTATCTGGCAACCGCCTGGCAGAGCGGTGCGCGACCGGTGATCGTCCTGACCAAGGCCGATCTGTGCGATCGGCCGGACGAAGTCGTGGCGGTGGCCGAGGCCGTGGCATTTGGCGCGCCGGTGCTCGCGGTGTCCGCCGTGACCCGCGCCGGCATGGCCGAACTCGCGGCGCACCTTCGGCCCGGCGAGACCTGCGTGCTGGTCGGCTCCTCCGGTGCCGGTAAATCGACCCTGGTCAATGCCTTTGCCGGCGCCGAGCTGATGGCAACCGCCGGGATCCGCGAGGACGACGCACGCGGTCGCCACACCACCACGCATCGCGAGCTGGTACGGCTGCCTGGCGGCGCGCTGATCCTCGATACGCCCGGCATGCGTGAACTCGGGCTGATCGATGCCGAGGAAGGGCTGGGCACCGCCTTCGACGACATCGAGGCGCTGGAGCGCGATTGCCGGTTCAGCGATTGCGGTCACGGCAACGAGCCAGGCTGCGCGGTGCGTGCGGCGTTGGAGTCGGGGCAACTCGACCCTGATCGCTGGCGCGGTTACCGGAAGCTGCAGCGCGAGCTGGCGCATCTGGACCGTAAGGATGATCGTGTTGCGCGCGCCGCCGAGAAACGTCGTTGGATCGCCCGCAACAAGGCCTATCGCGCCACCCTGAAGGACAAGAACAGGGATTCGTGACGAGGATCGTTCGGCGGCGCCGGCGGATATTCGCGCTCGCCGAATGATGCTAACGATTGTGCAACCCGCCATAGGGG
>CALRXG020000711.1:0-3187 GCA_943372075.1 Bordetella parapertussis
ACTTCATCAAGAACGGTGGTGGCGGCGATATCAGCCACGCGGTGCTGTGCGGCACGCCCAATCACGGCGTCTACGCGTCGGACGACGGCCTCGGCAACGAGTTCAACGGCCGCGGCCCGTTCCTGCGCGGGCTGAACGACGGCGACAGCGAGGTGACCGCAGGCACCGCGTTCCTGACCTTGCGCAGCGACGGCCTCGATAAATATGCGCAAGCCGATGGCCGCTTCATCGGCAAGCCTGGCACACCGACCAACGTCACGGCGGAAGGTCCGGCACTGAAAGGTGCGACCAATCTGGTGCTCGGCGCGGTCGATCATCGCGAGACCGCGTATCATCCGCGCGCCTTTCGCGAGATCTACAAATTCATCGCAGGGCACGAGCCGTCGCGGATCGAGATCGCGCCGGAGCCGTCGGTGAGGTTGAGCGGCCTCGTCACGGGCACGCCCGGCGGCGTGCCGACCAACCGGCCGGTGCCGGGCGCCACGGTCGACATCTATCACGTGGCGGCGGAGACCGGCGAGCGGATCGGCGGCCCGCTGCACAGCTCGCAGACCGGCGCCGACGGCCGCTGGGGTCCGGCGCAGGTCGATCCGTCCTGGCCGCTCGAATTCGTGCTGACTTCACCCGATGCGGTGACGACGCACATCTATCGCTCGCCGTTTCCGCGCTCCTCCGAGATCGTGCATCTGCGCGCGGCGCGGCCGCTCACGCCTGCCGATGCCGGTGCGGGCGCCATCGTTCTGATGTCGCGGCCGCGTGGCTATTTCGGATTACCGCGCGACATCGTGCTGTTCGATGGCAAGGAGCCGTCCGACGTCAAATCCGGCGTGCCGACCGATGCGGTGACGACATTGCGGCTGGCCGCGGCCGAGATCGGCCGTCCGGTCGCCGCGATATTCAACACCGAGCGTATTGTGATGCGGGCCTGGCCCGCGTCGGAAAACCGGATTGCGGTTGCCGAGCTGACTTATTAGGTCTTGTGAAAGGGTCCGCGCGCCTTCATGGCGCCGGGATCGCATGGCCGGATCGGCCGATGCGTGAGGCAGGAAGCGAGGACCATGAGCATAGCCGAAGTCTACGATATCACGGTCACGCGGCGCCCTCTGGTCCCGCCGGCGCCGCCGCGCGCGTCCGACGACATGGGCGCATTCGAGCGGATGCGCGTGATGCGCAACTCGCCGATCGAGACCTGGGGCCAGCGCGCCTATCAGGACGACATCGTCCAGGGCCGCTTCCTCGGCCGCTCGAGCTTCATCCTCAACACGCCGGATGCGATCCGCCATGTGCTGGTCGACAATTACGAGAACTACCACCGCACGCCGGTCGGGCTGCGCGTGCTGCGCCCGATGCTGGGCGAGGGACTGCTGATCGCCGAGGGGCGTGCGTGGAAGCATCAGCGCCGTACGCTGGCGCCGGCGTTCACGCCGCGCGCGGTGACGACGCTCGAGCCCTACATGATCGCGGCGGTCGACGAGACCATCGCCAAGTTGAAAGGTGCGAGCGGCGGCCCTGTTGATCTGCGCGAGGTGATGCAGCGCATGACGCTGGAGATCGCCGGCCGCACCATGTTCTCGTTCGGGATGGATCGTCACGGCGCCGCGCTGCGCGACTTCGTGATGGAGTATGGCGACACGCTGGCGCGCCCGCATATGCTCGACCTGCTGCTGCCGTTGAGCTGGCCGACCCCGCAGGATTTCCGCCGCGCCCGCTTCCGCAAACGCTGGACCGCGTTCGTCGGCCAGCTGATGGCCGAACGCCGCGCAGCCGGCAAGGATGACAACGCGCCGCCGCGCGACCTGTTCGACCTGATGGGCACCGCGCGGGATCCCGAGACCGGTGACGCCTTCACCGACGCCCAACTCGGCGACCAGGTCGCGACCATGATCCTGGCCGGCCATGAGACGACCGCAACCGCGCTGTTCTGGGCGCTCTATCTGCTCGCGCTCGATCCCGAGACCCAGGAGCAATTGGCGGCAGAAGTCAGGAGCGTGGCGACATCAGGCGCGCTCGACATCGAGCGGCTGAAATTCACCCGTGCAGTGATCGACGAAACCATGCGGCTCTATCCGCCGGCGTTCCTGATCGCGCGTGCGGCCGGCGGCCCCGATACGATCGCGGGTCGTTCGGTCAGCAAGCATGACGTGGTTCTGATCGCGCCTTGGCTGTTGCACCGGCACGAGAAGTTGTGGCGCGATCCGAATGCGTTCGTGCCACAGCGTTTCATGACGGGGACGCCGCCCGATCGTTTCGCCTATTTGCCGTTCGGCGTCGGCGCGCGGGTCTGCATCGGCGCGCATTTCGCGCTGGTCGAGGCGACGCTCGCGCTTGCGAAGATCATCGGTGCGTTCCGCGTCGCGCTTGCCGACAAGGATCCGGTGATCCCGATCGGCGTGGTGACCACCCAGCCGAACCGCTCTCCGGTGTTTACGATCAAGCCGCGCTGACCTTGTGCCGCCGCTTCCAAATGCTCATCTAAAACGAGATGAGATGAGGTTGAATCATCATCTCGCTTTAGCCTCTTGTTTGCGCATGATCTTTTCGGAAACCGCTTCGCACTTTTCCAGATCATGCTTTAGGTGCTCACCATGAGCGATACGCAGGCCCAGTTCGCAGTTCTCAGGCAGACGACCGATCCGGCCGTCGTCGATGCGATGCAGCAGTTGATCGTCGACGGCCATGATCGCGAGCTCAATCGCATCAACGCGCTGGATTTCTCCAATCGGACCGGGCTCGATCAGGAGAAGGTGATCACAGGCTTCCTGCATGCCTCCCGGCTCGGTCTTTTCGACATGAGCTGGAACGTGCTGTGTCCCGGGTGTGGCGGCGTGCTCGATGCCCACACTACGCTGAAGTCGCTCCGTCACGACGACTACAATTGCGCGCTGTGCGCGGCCGGCTACGAGGCTTCCGTCGACGAGCTGGTCGAGGTCGCCTTCACGGTCAGCCCGCGGGTCCGTCACATCGCCGCGCATGATCCGAACACGCTGCCGATCTGGGAATATTTCCGGCAGATGTTCTGGAGCTCGGGAATCGAGTTCGACGAGAGCTCGCTGTCGACCCTGATCAACGAGGTGACGCTGGAGGGACTCGAGCTGCCGCCCGGCGAGAAGGCGATCCTGTCGCTCAATCTTCCCAACCAATTCGTGATCGTGTTCGAGCCGGTGACGCATTCGGCGCACTTCTTCGC
>CALRXG020000712.1:0-3132 GCA_943372075.1 Bordetella parapertussis
ATCACCGAGTTGACCGACGGGCAACTCAACAAGAACGCATAGAGCCCGGTTCGAAAGCGTTTCGGTTTATCGTAAGGCATTCAGTGCATGGCCTGACCGTCTCAGCCAGTCTCCTCGCCTTCGCCAGGACGACGCGCGTCGAAGAGCCACGAGCTTTCACACGGGCCTGCGTGTGCGCGGATAATGACACCGAGAACTTGGCCATCCGGGGGGGTGAGCACAGGCCGCCGTCACGACGAGATGCGACTTGCCGAGACGAAGCTCGCGGCCAGAGGCCCGCCTTCGCGCTTCGGCCATCGTCCGTCTACGCTTTCACTTCGTTCAAGCTACGCCGGACACGCTTCGCTGGCGGTCTCCGGCGCGGCTGCGCCACGCGAAGCCCGAAGCAATAAGGTCATGAAGCGTGGCTTGCCGAGCCGAAGCTCGCGGCCGGAGGCCCGCCTGCGCCCTTTGGGCTTCGGCGCGGCATCCTTCTCTCGCTGCGCGAACGAAGGATGGTGGGTGCGACAGGGATCGAACCTGTGACCCCTACCATGTCAAGGTAGTGCTCTCCCGCTGAGCTACGCACCCAAAGCCATGTTTGGATCGGGTCCCTATAACGGACACCGGCGGGGCAGGCAAGGATACAAAGTGAAGGTTTTTTGGCGAATCAGGCCGCCAACAACTTATTCACTTCGCTGACCAATTCCCTGAGGTGCACCGGCTTGGCCAGTACCTTGGCGTTTTTCGGCGCCTCCGAATCGGAATTGAGGGCCACCGCGGCGAAGCCGGTGATGAACATGATCTTGATATCGGGGTCGAGTTCCGAGGCCCGACGCGCCAGTTCGATGCCGTCCATCTCGGGCATCACGATGTCGGTGAGCAGCATTTCGAACGGCTCCTCGCGCAGCCGTTGGTAGGCCGACATGCCGTTGTCGTGCGGCGAGACCTTGAAACCCGCGTTTTCGAGCGCCTTGACCAGGAAGCGGCGCATATCGGTGTCGTCTTCGGCGAGGAGAATTTTCGGCATGGCAGGAATCGTCGAATCCGGCTGGAGGATCTGTCCGAACAGTAAGCCCGACAGTCAGTAAATTTCGGGTGAAATTTATGTCAAGCCAGCGGCACCCGACACCACCTATTTGTGGACCTGACCATGCGTCCAGGCCATCGGCTGCGGCATTTCCTGCTCTTAAGACGCGTTCCAGCCGAAACCACTCTCTTTTCACTTGGCAGAATGATCGCGATTACCGACAATGCGTGCCCATAAATCTCCGCTTTTCCGGCAGAATCAGTTTCTTGCGGGGCAAGGCGGACGCAAGGGACGGCGCCAAGGGAATGACCGAATTTGCCGGCGAGTTGTCGCCCCCGTTCGAGATCGTTGAGCCGCAGGCCTGGCGCGCGCCGATCATCTTCAATTCCCCGCATTCGGGCTCGGTCTATCCGGCCGAGTTCCTCGAAGCGTCGCGAATCGATGTGACCTCGCTGCGCCGCTCTGAAGATTCCTTTATGGACGAGTTGATCGCGGGCGTCAGCGATCGCGGCTTTCCGATCGTCCGGGTCAACTTCCCGCGGTCCTATGTCGACGTGAACCGCGAGCCCTATGAGCTCGACCCGCGGATGTTCACCGGCCGGCTGCCGAGCTTTGCCAACACGCGTTCGATGCGGGTGGCCGGCGGACTCGGCACCATCCCGCGCGTGGTTGGTGACGGCCAGGAGATCTATCGCGAGCGGCTCGACGTCGACGAGGCGCTGCGGCGGATCGAAGTGCTGTACAAGCCCTATCACCGCGCGCTGCGCCGGCTGATCAACAAGGCGCACCAGGCGTTCGGGACCGTGATCCTGGTCGACTGCCATTCGATGCCGTCGATCGGGGTGTCGCGCGACGAACCGCGCCGGCCCGACGTCGTGATCGGCGACCGCTACGGCACGAGCTGCGCGCCGCTGCTGCCCGATCTGGTCGAGGAGATCATGGGTTCGCTCGGTTATTCGATCGGCCGCAACAAACCTTATGCCGGAGGCTTCATCACCGAGCATTACGGCAATCCGGCAAGCGGCCTGCACACCGTGCAGATCGAGCTCAACCGCGCGGTCTATATGGACGAGCGCCGCCGCGAGCGCGGGCCGCGCTTCGCCCAGGTCGCCGCCGACTTCGCGACGCTTGCGGACGCGCTGGCGAAGATTCCGTTCGGAGATCTCGGCCCGTTCCAGGCCGCTGCGGAGTAAGCAATTCTTCCTCGGCGCTGTGAAGCCGATGAAGCCATGAACCAAGAATTCGAAGTTGGCGATGCGGTGCGCTCAAACTGGATTCGCAGTTCACTCGCGGGAATGACGACCCAAGAAAAAAGGGCCGCTTGAATGAACAAGCGGCCCAAGTCTAGGGAGGAAACGCCCAAGGAGGGCAGCGATAGCGCGAGGCGCTACCGCACCGCAACAATATGCGACCGCGCTGCACAAAACGCAAGAACTTTCGCAACATTTCCTGCGTATTTGTTAGTAGGCTGTCGAAATTGTCACATCCCCACGCTGTCATTTTTTCCTGTTTAAAATCAGATAATTACAGGAAAAAACCAGATCAGACGGCGGTTTGCGCATAGCTTGTATACCAGAACTCGCGACTTCGTGATCCGGTCCAGAGCCAGGGAGACTTTCGAATCCAAAGCCAATCGAAAGTCCGGAACCACGTCATCAGGCTGGGATAACACTTCGTTAATCGTGCGCGCCGCACCGGATTGAGCTAGGCAAGAGTGCATCCAATTTCTACCGCGCCGTTTGCGCAGTTCGGGGACATGCCGTGACGGTCATCGACTTTACCGCCTTCATCGGCCGCCTCGCGACCGCATCCGGTGAAACCATCCTTCCGTTCTTCCGGACCTCGCTCTCGATCGACAACAAGAGCTCGAACGATTTCGATCCGGTCACCGAGGCCGACCGGGCCGCAGAAGCGGTGATGCGCCGGCTGATCAAATCGAACTTCCCCCAGCACGGCATCGTCGGCGAGGAATTCGGCAATGAGCGCGAGGACGCCGACTATGTCTGGGTGCTCGATCCGATCGACGGCACCAAGTCCTTCATCGCCGGCTTTCCGATCTGGGGCACGCTGATCGCGTTGCTGCATAAAGGTACGCCGGTATTCGGCATGATGCACCAGCCGTA
>CALRXG020000713.1:0-3127 GCA_943372075.1 Bordetella parapertussis
GCCGCCAGCGGCTGACGTTCAGCGTGTTCCGAGTGGCGGGACTGCCCCTTGTCGCCAGACTGACAAACAGCTGTGCTTATGGGGCCTTGTCTCCCAGCGGGCGCGCGATTCGCAGCCGGTTCCAAGGTTGTGCATCGATGCCCCATCCGATAGGTTCCGCCCGCGTCCGTCCCCCCGATTCAGCCCCAAAGCCCGCATGCTAGGCCGTCCCAAATTCGTTCTTGCTTCCGGTTCGCCGCGGCGGCTGGCGCTGCTCAACCAGGCCGGCATCGAGCCCGATGCGCTGCGTCCGGCCGACGTCGACGAGACCCCGCGGCGCGGAGAGTTGCCGCGCGCCTGCGCCAACCGCCTGGCGCGCGCCAAGGCCGACGCCGCGCTGAAATCGGTGCAGCTCGATGATGATTTGCGCGGCTCCTTCATCATCGCCGCCGACACCGTGGTCGCGGTCGGCCGCCGCATCCTGCCCAAGGCCAATCTGGTCGACGAGGCCGCGCAATGCCTGCGGCTGCTGTCGGGCCGCAATCACCGGGTCTACACCGCGATCTGCGTGGTGACGCCGCGCGAGGCGTTCCGCCAGCGCCTGGTCGAGACCCGCGTGCGCTTCAAGCGGCTCAGCGAGGACGACATCCAGGCCTATATCGGCTCCGGCGAATGGCGCGGCAAAGCCGGCGGCTATGCCGTGCAGGGCATCGCCGGATCCTTCGTGGTCAAGATGGTCGGCTCCTACACCAACGTGGTCGGCCTGCCGCTCTACGAGACCGTGACGCTGCTCGGCGGCGAAGGTTTCCCGATCCGCTACGGCTGGCTCAACACAGCGGCGGTGTGAGCTCGATTGATAATGGTAGCTGCCGCATGGAAGGTGCACCTCATCCCCTTGTGGGAGAGGTCGGAATTCAAGCGATAGCTTGCATTCCGGGTGAGGGGTCTGTCTCCGCGGATAGAGACCCCTCATCCGGCGCTGCGCGCCACCTTCTCCCACAAGGGGAGAAGGGAAGAGGTAGCTGCGCCTGCTGCACCCAAAGTGTAAACTCAGTCCCAGCCATGACCGACCAACCCCGAACGCCCCCGGCCACCTCGCGCGCCTGCCCGATCTGCGGCAAGCCGGCCGAGCAGGCCTTCCGCCCGTTCTGCTCGCCGCGCTGCCGCGATGTCGACCTCAACCGCTGGCTGACCGGCTCCTATGTCGTGCCCGGCCGCGAAGACGACGCGGAAGACCCGGAATAGCCGAGTTTTCCCAACGAGTTGGGGAAAGATGACGGGACGGGCAGCGCCCGGCGAAGCGTTTCGCGAAGCCGGGTGGACACGGCGCCCCGACCTCTCTATAAACCGCCCGCTCGCACCGGCCTTTCGGCCCCGCGGGTATGCCCAGGTAGCTCAGTTGGTAGAGCATGCGACTGAAAATCGCAGTGTCGGTGGTTCGATCCCGCCCCTGGGCACCACGCTTCGCCCTTAGGGCTACGCGTGGCGGAGCCGCGCATCAGCCGCCACCTACCGATAATCCTTATTGTTAATCGTCTTGCTGTCCTTGCCGCCGTCGGCGCCGGTCGGCATGCATTCGACCTGCACGAGGTCGGGATAGAGCTCCCAGGATCGCACCAAAAATTTCCGGCGCACGCCGTAGGAGGTGATGACGCAGCGGTTCAGCACCGGGCTGACGGCGGCGGCGACGTAGCCGGGATAGAACAGCGAACCGTGGTGGAGGATGCTCCAGAGCTCGTTGAACCAGGTCGAGCGCACCCGGAACGTCACGGTGTTCTGCTCGGTGCAGGGCAGCGTCTCGCAACCATAGACCTCGTGGACCTCGAGGCCTTCGGTCTGCGAACTGGAGAGGTTCTGCGAGTTCGACAGATAGAGCTGCTCGTCGTGCCGTACCGTGGCAAGGTACCACGGCAAGGTCGCCGCGACCGTCACCGCGTCATAGACGAGATAACAGACGACGATCGTCGCCAGGATCATGATGCCGCCGTGCGCCTTGCTGAATTCCGGATCGCCATGTCGTAGCGATTCAACGCCTTGTCGGTGTCGAACAGCGCTTCCGCCAGCCCCTTGGCGACCTCGGTCTTGCCGACGCCGCCGACGCCGCAGATCAGGAACGGCAGCGGCCGGTCGGTACGCCGTCCGCGCCGCCAGACCTTGATCGCGCGGTCGACGTGATCGAGCACATCGTCCTGGCCGGACACCCGACGAAGCCCGAGCGTCTGGATAGGAGAAGTGCGCGTGCCGTCGCGCTATCCACGTCGAGTGCGGCGTAGTGCCTGCAGTGCCGCTACCCTCAGTCGCTTCGTCGCACTGCTTTCCGACGCGTACAGCGCGATTGAAAGTGATCCGAACAGGAGAATCATCAAAAGGGCTTTAGCCGTTTCATTCGTCATCGCAGAGCCTCCGGATGCAAAATGATCCGAATTCAAATGCAATCGCAGCGGCGCGTTGTTGCTCTGGATCAACAAGGTGAAGACCCACGCGTTGAACGCGGTCGCTCGTGAGGTCTTCAGCTCGGACTTCTTGACATCGATCAATCCCGCACAAGTGAGGCGGTGGCAAAAGTAATTAAAGATGGAGCTTGGGAGAGCGCGATGTTCCTGCACCTGCCGATTGTCATGCTGGCTGCGTTGCCGCCGACGGCTGCGACAAGTACCATGCCCAAATTCGATATCGCGCGGGAATGCCGGTCGGAGAGCGGGTCGGACGTATCCCTGGAGCGATGTACGAAAGACGAGGAGCAGGCGCGCTCGCAACTGCAGCCCGAGTGGGCTCAATTTGCAGCTGCCGACAGGCTGACCTGCACGCGCGCGACAACTGCCGATGGTAGCGGCAGCTATGTCGAGCTGTTGATTTGCCTGGAAATGGCACGTGATGCCAAGGCCCACCGCTAGACTAGGCGTCGCCAGGCCGAGAACACAAACCGACCAGTCGGGCATTGTGACGCATCTCGCGTCGTTTCAAGTTGGAAACGGCAATTTGCGATGCGGCGGTGGTGGACATTGACTTCAGTTGCGATCAGCGCGTGCTGCGTGGACCCCATTCACGCGCAATCCGGACGATGACGCTGAGTCCTAACGGGCACCGGGCGTTCCGTTCGATTTCGTCAGTCTATCCTGGGGAGAGCGGCTTCGCCGTTGTGAATGCA
>CALRXG020000714.1:0-3104 GCA_943372075.1 Bordetella parapertussis
TCTGGTTAACTGGGCCGGCTCGCAGCCGCCGCGTCCGGTTCCGGCCCCGCACGCGCGCGAGCCGCGGGCGCGCTACCATCGACCGCGACAGGCGTGTTAGTCACCAGCAACGCCAGAACAGCCGAGAGCCGCATGCCATCCGTGTTCGAGACCGCCGCAACGACCGCCGCCACGCCGATCACCTTCGTCACCAAGGCGACCTGGGATGCGATCCGGGGCGCACTGCCGGCGCCGGCACGGCAGTTCGCGGAGGCCAATGGCTTCGAGGCCAAGCCCGGCAAGGCTCTCACCCTGCCGGCGGCCGATGGCGGCATCGCGCAGGTGCTGTTCGGCCTCGAGGACGCCGACCACAAGGCGCGCGATCCGTTCCGCCCCGGGGCGCTGCCCGGCCTGCTGCCGCCGGGCCTGTACCGTTTTGCCAATGCGCCGCATGACGCAAGGCTCGCCGCGCTCGCCTTCGCGCTCGGCTGCTACCGCTTCGGCCGCTATCGCAAGAACAAGGCGCCCGAGGTTCGCCTGGTGCCGCCCGATGGTGTGGACGCTGCCGAAATCACCCGGATGGCTGACGCGGCCGCGCTCGCGCGTGATCTGATCAACACGCCGTCCAACGACATGGGTCCGGCCGAACTCGCGGAAGTCGCGCGCGATCTCGCAACGCGGTTCGGCGCCGCCTTCAATTGTGTCAGCGGCGACGAGCTCGCGAAAGATTTTCCGCTGATCCACGCCGTCGGCATGGCCTCGACACGGGCGCCGCGTCTGATCGAACTGAGCTGGGGTGATCCGGCCGATCCCAAGGTGACGCTGGTCGGCAAGGGGGTCTGCTTCGACACCGGCGGGCTCGACCTCAAGCCGTCGAGCGGCATGCTGATCATGAAAAAGGACATGGGCGGCGCCGCCAATGTGCTGGCGCTGGCGCAGATGGTGATGGACGCAAAGCTGAAGGTGCGGCTGCGCGTGCTGATCCCGGCGGTCGAGAACGCGGTCGCCGGCAACGCGTTCCGCCCGCTCGACATCTTCAAGTCGCGCAAGGGCATTACCGTCGAGATCGGCAACACCGACGCCGAAGGGCGGCTGGTGCTGGCCGACGCGCTGGCGCTGGCCGACGAGGAAAAGCCCGATCTGCTGGTCGACCTGGGCACGCTGACCGGCGCGGCGCGGGTGGCGCTGGGCCCGGACCTGCCGCCATTCTACACCAATGACGACGCACTCGCCGACGACGTCGCTGCGCATGCAAGGCGCGAAAGCGATCCGTTGTGGCGGATGCCGCTGTGGCCTGCCTATGATTCCTGGCTGGACTCCAAGACCGCCGACATCACCAACGCGCCGTCAGGAGGCTTCGCCGGCTCGATCACCTGCGCGCTGTTCCTGCAGCGCTTTGTCGAGCACGCGCGGAGCTGGCTGCATGTCGACATCTATGGCTGGACACCCTCGGCGAAGCCCGGCCGCCCCGAGGGCGGTGAGTGCCAGGCCGCGCGCGCAATCTACAAATTGCTGAGCCAGCGCTATGCATGATCCCAGGCTGACCCCGCTCCGCGACGACATCGCGGCAAAGTATCTCGAGGGCAAGGTCAGGGCCGCACGCTTCGTCGAAGGCAAGGTATTCGAGGTCAGCGACGCGATCGCGCCGCTGCGCCGCGCGCCGGCGGCCGACGCCGAACAGATGACGCAAGCACTGCGCGGCGAGCGTGTCACGGTGTATGATCGCAACGGCGAAGGCTGGGCCTGGGGCCAACTCGCCGATGACGGCTATGTCGGCTGGATTCCCGAGGCCGCGCTGACGGCGCCCGGCGCCGCACCGACCCACAAGGTGACCGCGCTGCGCACGCTGGCGTTTCCGGGCGCCTCGATCAAGCTGCCGCCGGTCGAGGCACTGCCGATGGGAACGAAGCTCGCCATCCTCCGCGAGGACGGTGCGTTCGCGGTCACACGCGAAGGCTGGCATTTGCCGCGCCAGCATCTTGCGCCGCTCGATGCGATGGCACCGGATTTCGTCGGCGTCGCCGAGCAATTCGTCGGCACGCCGTATCTGTGGGGCGGCAAATCCAGCCTCGGCATCGATTGCTCCGGCCTGGTGCAGATCGCGCTGACGGCCGCCGGCACCGGCTGCCCGCGCGACAGCGACATGCAGCAGGATGGGCTCGGCCGCGAACTGACTGCAGCGGAAGCAAGGCATCCGCAGCGCGGCGACCTGATCTTCTGGAAGGGCCATGTCGCCATCGTGCGCGATGCGACGACGATCGTGCACGCCAATGCGCATCACATGGCGACCGTGGTGGAGAACACGCAGGCTGCGATTGCGCGGATCAAGGCCGCCGGCAGCGAAGTGCTGGCAATCAAGCGGCTTTAGCTTGCACTGTCATTCCGGGGCGACGCGTAGCGTCGAGCCCGGCATCCATTCATCGTCAGAATCTGCGGCCTGATGGATTCCGGGCTCTCGCTTCGCGAGCCCCGGAATGACGAGCATGGGTCACGTCGCCACCGTCCCGTCGCCGGCCGCCTCGATGCGGAACGCGGCGGCGAACAGGGCGCGGGTGTATTCGCTCTTCGGATTCTTGAACAGCTCGGAGGCCGGCCCCTCCTCCTCGACCTTGCCGGATTTCATCACGATCAGATGGCTCGCGAGCGAGGCCACCACGCGCAGATCGTGCGAGATGAACATGTAGGTGAGCTCGCGCTTGCGCTGCAGGTCGCGCAGCAGATCGACCATCTGCGCCTGGAACAGCATGTCGAGCGCCGAGGTCGGCTCGTCCAGCACCACGAAGTTCGGCTCCAGCACCACCGCGCGCGCGATCGAGATACGCTGGCGCTGGCCGCCTGAGAATTCATGCGGGTAACGGAAGCGCCATTCCGGATCGAGCCCGACATCCTTCAACGCCTTGATCACCCGCGCCTCGCGCTCTTCGCGCGACAGCTGCGGCTGGTGCACTTCGAGCCCCTCGGCGATGATGTCAGCCACCGACATGCGCGGGCTGAGCGAGCCGAACGGGTCCTGGAATACGATCTGCATGTCGCGGCGGAACGGCCGCATCTGCTTGAAGCGCAGGCCCTGGATGTCCTTGCCGAGGAACACGATCGGGCCGTCGGAGGAGATCAATCTGAGCAGC
>CALRXG020000715.1:0-3103 GCA_943372075.1 Bordetella parapertussis
GCCATTGTGATGATGCATCCCCTTCGGGACAGCGCCAAGATCGCCGGCACAGCCGGTCCGAACGAGTTGGCCCCTGCCAGATGCCCTCACAAATCCCCACTCGTGAGGGCCTAATGCCCCTGCCTACCGCATCTCGGTCGGAGCGTGGACGCCTAGTACAGCTAAGCCCGATGCCAGAACCGAGACGACGCCCTGAACCATTGCCAGTCGCGCCCTCGTGATCTCTGCATCATTATTGATAATGAAGCGTAAATAGGGCAAATCCCGCCCCCTCGTCCACAGCGCGTGAAATTCACTGGCCAAATCATATAGATAAAAAGCGATTCGGTGCGGCTCATGTGCCACCGCCGCAGCCTCGATCATCCGCGGATAAAGCGCAAGCCGCTTCAGCAAATCCAGCTCGGCCGGATCGGTCAACCGTTCGACCGTAGCACTACGGAGATAAGCCAGCCGGGCCTCGTCGGTTTCGGGCAGGTCTGGAACCGCCTCCTCCCGCGCATTGCGGAAGATCGAGTGGCCGCGGGCGTGGCCGTACTGGACGTAGAAGACGGCATTGTCCTTGGACTGCTCGATCACCTTGGCGAGATCGAAATCGAGCACGGCATCGTTCTTGCGGAACAGCATCATGAACCGCACGGCGTCGGAGCCGACCTCGTCGACCACCTCACGCAGGGTGACGAAATCGCCTGACCGTTTCGACATCTTCACCGGCTCGCCATCGCGCAGCAGCTTTACGAGCTGCACGATCTTGACGTCGAGCACGGCCTTGCCCGCGGTCACGGCCTTCACGGCTGCCTGCATGCGCTTGATGTAGCCGCCGTGATCGGCGCCGAACACGTCGATCAGGTTGGTGAAGCCGCGCTCGAACTTGTTGCGATGGTTGGCGATGTCGGAGGCGAAGTACGTGTACGAGCCGTCCGACTTGATCAGCGGCCGATCGACGTCGTCGCCATAGGCGGTGGCGCGGAACAGCGACTGCTCGCGGTCCTCGTAGTCCTCGACCGGCTTGCCTTTCGGCGGCGGCAGCCGGCCCTCATAGATGTCGCCCTTGGCGCGCAGGAAATCGATGGTCTCGGCGACCTTGTTGTTGCCCGAGGTGATCAGCGAGCGCTCGGAGAAGAACACATCGTGATGGATGTTGAGCGCGGCGAGATCGCCCTTGATCATCTCCATCATCATGGCGATCGCCTTGTCGCGCACGATCGGCAGCCACTCGGCTTCCTTCATGTCGAGCAGCTTCTCGCCGTGCTCCTTGGCGAGCGCTTCTCCGACCGGCACGAGGTAGTCGCCGGGATAAAGTCCTTCCGGGATCGCGCCGATGTCCTGCCCGAGCGCCTCGCGGTAGCGCAGGAACGCCGAGCGTGCCAGCACGTCGACCTGGGCGCCGGCATCGTTGATGTAATATTCGCGGCAGACGTCGTAACCGGCGAATTGCAGCAGGCTGCACAGCGCGTCGCCGAACACGGCGCCACGGCAATGGCCGACATGCATCGGCCCGGTCGGATTGGCCGAGACGTATTCGACATTGACCTTCTCGGCCTTGCCGATGTCGCTGCGTCCATACGCAGAGCCGGCGGCCAGCACGGCGCGCAGCGCATCCGCCCAGACCTGCGGCTTCAAGATCAAATTGATGAAGCCGGGCCCGGCGACGTCGACGGAGGCCACCAGCGCATCGGCGCGCAGCCGCTCGGCGATCTTGTCGGCGAGCTCGCGCGGCTTGGCCTTGGCATCCTTGGCGAGCACCATCGCCGCGTTGGTCGCCATGTCGCCGTGGCTGGCGTCGCGCGGCGGCTCCACCACGACGCGCGAGAGGTCGACGCCCGCGGGCCAGTTGTCCTCGGCAGCGACCGCGGCACAGATGGCGTGCACGCGCGTCAGCATGTCGGCAAAAAGGTGTGGTGAAGCAGTGGTATCGGCCATGGCAGGGCGCTAACGCAAATCCGGGGTCGAGTCAAAAAGCCTTTGGTGTTCGATCAGGGCGAACCGGTCGGTCATCCCGGCAATGAAATTGCCGATCCGCCTGTTCCGCGCGCTGGCGGTCTCGTCCGCGCTCCCCTCGACCCATTCCGCCGGCAAATCTTCCGGCGACTGCCGGTAGCGCTCGAACAGATTGCGCACCACCTGCTCCGCCTCCCGCATCACCAGCATCACCCGCTGGTGGCGATACATCCGCCGATACAGGAACGCCTTGATCGCCGCCTCCTGCCCGGCCACGTCGGACGGGAACGCGATCAGCGGGCCATTGTGGTTGCGGACGTCGTGGGCCGATTGCGGCTGAGCGGCGGCAAGCCGCCGGCTCGCCTCGGTGAAAACGCCGTTGATGAAATGCGAGATCAGCTCGCGCACCAGCTCGGCGCCGCGCCGGACCTCGTCGAGATCGGGATAGTGCCGGTCGATCGCGGCGATGATCTCTGCGGTCAGCGGCATCTCCTTGAGGTCGTCGACAGCGAACAGGCCGGCGCGCAGGCCGTCGTCGATATCATGCGCATCATAGGCGATGTCGTCGGCGAACGCCGCGATCTGCGCCTCGAGCGAGGCGTAGCTCCAGAGCTCGAGGTCGTAGGTCTTGTTGTAGTCGGCGATCCCGATCGGGATGCCGCTCTCCAGGTAGCGGCCGGCCGGGGCGCCGTTGCGCTCGGTCAGCGGCCCATTGTGCTTGACGATGCCCTCGAGCGATTCCCAGGTCAGGTTGAGCCCTCCGAACTCGGGATAACGGTGCTCCAGCGAGGTGACGACCCGCAGCGTCTGCGCATTATGGTCGAAGCCGCCATCATCCTTCAGGCATGCGTCGAGCGCCCGCTCCCCGGCATGCCCAAACGGCGGGTGGCCGAGGTCGTGCGCGAGCGCCAGCGTCTCGGTCAGATCCTCGTCGACGCCGAGCTGGCGCGCCAGCGCGCGGGCGATCTGCGCGACCTCCAGCGAATGGGTCAGCCGGGTGCGGTAATGATCACCCTCGTGGAAGACGAACACCTGGGTCTTGTGCTTGAGGCGGCGGAAGGCGGTCGAGTTGATCACCCGGTCGCAATCGCGCCGGAACGGGCTGCGGGTCCGGCTCGGCGGCTCCGTGACCAGCCGGCCACGGCTGCGGTCGGGGTCGCAGGCA
>CALRXG020000716.1:0-3099 GCA_943372075.1 Bordetella parapertussis
CAAGGACCTACCGTCCTATCTGCAGGCGAGCCTGACGCTGCAGCGGATCCAGCGCGCGCCGCGCGCGCTCGAACTGTTCGCGAGCGGTCCCGACGACTCTGAAAAGACCTTCAAGATCGGCAATCCCGACCTGACGCTTGAGACCGCCAACACCGCGGAGATCGGCCTGAAGCGAACCCGCGGCGATGTCAGGTTCGACGCCAACCTCTATTACACCCGCTACGACAAGTTCATCTTCGGCCAGGCCACCGGTAATTTCTGTGGCGCGACCTTTGCTACCTGCGCTGCGGGCGGCAACGGCGACTACATCCAGGTCGCCTACTCCCAGCGCGACGCGATCTTCCGCGGCGGCGAATTGTCCTGGCAATGGGACGTGTCCCCATTGTCCAGTGGTATCTTCGGGATCGAGGGACAGTTCGACATGGTGCGCGCCACTTTCACCGACGGCAGCAACGTGCCGCGGATTCCGCCGATGCGGCTCGGCGGCGGCGTCTACTGGCGCAGCGATGCGTGGTACGCCCGACTGAACCTGCTGCACGCCTTCACGCAGAACGACTACGCACAGTTCGACACGCCGACCGACGGCTACAATCTGCTCAAGTTCCAGCTCGAGCACCGGCAACGCTGGAAGGATTCGCCGTGGGGCGCGGTGGAAGTGGCAACCGGCCTGATCGGCGACAATCTGCTCAACGCCGATATCCGCAACTCCGTGCAATTCCACAAGGACGAGATCCTGCAGCCGGGCCGGACCGTCAAATTGTTCCTCAATGTCAAATACGGTGCCGATGCGCCGGCGACCACGACGTTCGGCGCCGCGCGCGATCGCGACGTCGCATCGATCTTCCGCAAGGCGCCGGACGCCGCGGCGTGGGACTGGAGCGGATTCTACGCCGGCGGCAGTGCCGGATATTCGTGGGGCGCGGCCCGCACCTATGCGGGCTTCATCGACGATGCGAGCGAAACCCCGCTTGCCGGCCAACGTCCGAGCGCCGGCCTCGATCATGCCGGCCTCGGCGTCCAGGCCGGTTACAACTGGACGATGGGCCGGATGGTGGCGGGCATCGAAGGCGACTTCGTCTACGCCAACCAGCGCGGCCAATCCTCGGCAGCCTGTCCGGGCGCCGCCTGCAATCCGGCGCTGCTGCCGCTCGATGCCGCGATGACGGCCAGCCTGAACTACCGGCTCGACTGGCTGGCGTCGCTGCGCGGCCGCGTCGGCGTCGCGGTGACGCCGACCACGCTCGCCTACCTCACCGCCGGCGTGCCGTTCGGCACCGTGTCCTCATCGGGAACCGTGTCGGGCTTCACCGCGACCGGCGCAGCTACGACGACGCCTTTCAACGTCGACACGTTCAGCTTCGGCTGGGCCGTCGGCGCCGGGCTTGAAAGCCGGCTGTTCGCCAACTGGACCGGCCGGATCGAATATCTCCACTCCGACCTCGGCTCGTTCCGCGCCAGCCCCTCTCCCGCGGCCGGCGTCGCAACGTCGTTCGATTCCGATGCACGGGTACGCTTCGACGCGATCCGCGTCGGCGTGAACTACAAGTTCGGCGCCACGGCCCTGAGCGACTGATGCATGATCCGGAGAGCCCGCAGCGGCTGTCCGGGTCGAGCATGCTTGAACAAGGATCCAGCGCGCGATGATCGGTCACAGCCCATCGCGCGCCGGATCGCCGTCTACCTGACGGTGAAGCGGATCGGCAGCCGGATCACCACGACGTCGCCGGCAAGTGCATCGGGCGGCGCGGGAAACGGCTGCGCCCGCTTCAGCAGCGCGACGGCCTCACCGTCCAGCGCGTCCGAGCCCGAGCTCTGGATCACACGTGCCTCGCCGACGATGCCGTTACGGTCCAGCGTGAAGCGGACCTGCGCGATGCCCTGCTCGCGGCGCGATCGCGCGGCTTCCGGATAGCGCTTGTTGCGCTCGACCAGGGCCAGGATCTGTGAACGCCAGGTCGCAACGGCCCGTGAATCCTTCTGATCCGGCTGGCCCTGCGTCGGCGCCGCGGCGACCGGCGCGGCGCGTTCCGACAGCGCCGCCGGGGCCGATGTCGCTGCGGCGGCTTGCTGCTCCGGCGCAGCGTCCGGCTGCGCCCTGGTGCGCGCATCGAGGACAGCCTCGGGATTGGCGGCCTGTGGAAGCTCCGGGGCATCGTCGGTTTGCGCGGGCTCGGGCTTCGCCTCGGGGCGCGCTTCGGACATCACCTGCTCCGGCCCTGGCGGACTATCGGTCGGCGTCGTCGATGGTGCGGCCGGCAGCGGCGCAAGGTCGACCACGACGGCGCCCGACGGCTCGGCCGGCTCGACATCGTCCGGCCGTTGCCAGGACGCAAATGATGCGGCAAGGGCAGCGTAGATCGTGAGGACGGCGAGGCTGCTGCAGCTCCAGCGCTTGAGATCCGACGCATCGTCGGCGGCGAGACGCTTCATGGCTCAGCCGTCTGCTCCAGCCCGATCAGCGCCACTTTCAGATATCCGGCGGTGCGCAGCCCGTTCATCACCCGCATGATCTCGCCATAGGGAACCGTCTTGTCGCCGCGCAGGAAGATGCGGGCATCCTTCTGGCCGTTGGTGGCGGCATCGAGCGCAGCGGCGAGCGCAGCGCGGCTCACGGTCGCGTCGCCGACCGCCAGCGAGAGGTCCGGCTTCACCGTCAGATAGACCGGCTTGTCAGGGCGTGGATGCGGCTGCGCATTCGACGCCGGCAGGTCGACCGCGATGTCGACCGTCGCAAGCGGCGCCGCGACCATGAAGATGATGAGCAGCACGAGGATGACGTCGATGAACGGCGTCACATTGATGTCGTTGACCTCGGCGAGGTCGCCGCCGGCCTGGTTGAGGTTGATCGCCATCAGATCACTCCGCCGCCGCCAACCGCAGCCGCTTGGCGGCGATCGTGCCATCGTCGAGATCCCGGCCGACCAGGCGCGCAATCTCCGACGAGCCGTCGCCGAGCAGCGCGCGATAGGCGCCGATCTGGCGGGCAAACAGATTGTAGATCACCACCGCCGGGATCGCGGCAACGAGCCCGAGCGCCGTCGCCAGCAGCGCCTCGGCAATGCCCGGCGCCACCACCGCGAGGTTGGTGGTCTGGGATTT
>CALRXG020000717.1:0-3084 GCA_943372075.1 Bordetella parapertussis
CTCTCCTCCGCATTCAGCGGTTGACGGCATCAATACGAGAGTTTATCCCATTCTTCAAATACGAGGATTACTCGCATTTGGAGCTGGAATGATGCGCCAGACCCTGACCACGGGGCTGCTGTGGTTTTCTGCGTTGGGCTGCGGCCTGCTTGCCGGGCTCTATTTCGCGTTCTCGGCCTTTGTCATGACCGCGCTCGGCCGGATCGATCAGGCCGCCGGCATCTCGGCGATGAACGCGATCAATGCCGACATCGTCCGCTCGCTGTTCATGCCGGTCTTCCTCGGCACCACGCTGTCCTGCGCCGTGCTGGTCGTGTTCGGCGGGTTGCGATGGCAGGAGCCTGGCGCCACCGTGATGGTTTGCGGCGGCGTCCTCTATGTCGTCGGCATGTTCATCGTCACGATCATCTGCAACGTGCCGCTGAACGATCAACTCGCGGCAGCCGACCCCGCGAGCGCCGCCGCCGCGCCGCTTTGGGCGCGTTATCTGGCCGACTGGACCTTCTGGAACCATGTGCGGACCGTCGCCTCGCTTGCAGCGACCGCGCTGTTCATCGCAGCCATCGCTGCGCGCTGATCCAAAATGGCGGAGCGCTTCGGCCTGCGTGACGACCCCGGCACCAAGGCCACCTCATTCGTCGCGGAATGATCTCGCGGCGCGCGGCTGGGGCCCGAGCCAGAATCACAGCCGCGGCGGAATAGCCCGCCGGGCAGGATGTCCGGGCGGCCTGCCGCGGCGATAGCCGGACAGCCGGAACGGGCCTGCATCGCCTGGGATGCCGGCAAACCCTTGCAATGCAGAGGTTTACCGTCCCGCGCTAAAGTTTCGGCGGAGGCCCATTTGGTTCTTTGCAAGGCTGAAAGGCTTTGTTATACGCTGCCCGCTCGCGAACAGATGTTCGCCTATTCCTCGGTAGCTCAGCGGTAGAGCATTCGACTGTTAATCGAATGGTCGCTGGTTCGAATCCAGCCCGGGGAGCCAGCTTTGCTGGCCCCATCGATCCTTCCCATCGGCAATCACAAGCACGTGGTCCGCAATATGCAGACCAAAATCGTCCTCAAATCGACTCAATAGCCATCGAGACTGCGTTCGCCGGGTGTTGAGAGGTGATTCTGATGCCGATTAACCTGATCGACCTGTCGATGCCGCAGCCGACACTCGTTCCCAACGATGCCCCCGACATCAGCGACGATGAGTGCGTCCGCCGGCTCGCCAGGGCCGTCGAGGCACACGATTCCGAGCATCTCGATGAAGTGGCACGCCTGATCGGCCGGCTCGCCGTCACGATCGAGTAGACGGCACCCGCCAGGCACTTTTTGCACGCCAACGCTGTGTTGCGTTTTGGCGGAGCTTGTTCCAAAAGATGGCCCTGTTCTAGCTTCTCCAGCGGCAATGCCGCGACTTGCAGGGTCCCGCCAATGACCGGTTTTTCGACCGCGCGCCAGTACATGGTGGATGGTCAGGTGCGTCCGAGCGACGTGACCGACGATCGAATTCTCGAAGCCATGCTGACGGTGCCGCGCGAGGTCTTCGTGCCGGCCAGCAAGCAGGCGTTGGCCTATCTCGACCTCGACCTCGATGTGACTGAGGGCGGCGCGGCCAAGCGCTATCTGATCACGCCGGCACTGCTGGCGCGGATGCTGCAGGCCGCCGAGATCAAGGCCACCGACCGTGTCCTGGTGGTCGGCTGCGCAACCGGCTACGCCGCGGCCGTCGTCGCGCGGTTTGCCGCCGGGGTCAGCGCGACCGAGAGCGATCCGGCGCTGGTTGCAAAGGCGACCGCCGCGGTCGCCCAGCTCGGCATCCAGAATGTGACCGTCAAGACCGCCGCGGCCGCCGATGGCGATGCCTCGGGCGCGCCATTTGATGTCATCGTCCTCAACGGTGCGACCGAGATCGTCCCGACCGGGCTGTTCGGCCAGCTCAAGGAGGGAGGCCGGCTGGTCGGGGTGTTCGGCCTGACGCCGCCGCCGCGCGCCACCCTCGTGACCCATTCACACGGGGATTTCGGACATCGCGAGCTGTTCGATGCGACGGCCCCCGTGCTGCCTGGATTCGAACAGCGTCCCGCCTTCGTCTTCTGAGGCTACCGCGCTGCACCGGTTGATAAAATACCGTTCTGAATCAGAAGTGTGGCCCGTTTGCCCCATGTGAAGAGTTTCCGCCGTGTTCCGTTGCGGGGTAGTTCCGCTGTCCTTACCTGCGGACTAAGGTGAGGCCGGACTCACTTCGTCTGAAGCGACGCCGGACTCTTGTGCTTGTGGAGACGGCGACTAAAAATGAATGGATTACCGGGGATGCGTGGGGTGAAGGTTGTCACCGCGGCTGCTATTGCGGTCCTTCTGCTGGCAGAGTTGGGCCCGGTGCCCGCTCTGGCCGATACGATCGAGGCTGCACTGGTGCGGTCCTATCAGAACAATCCCCAGCTGAACGCGCAGCGTGCGTTGGTGCGATCGACTGACGAAAACGTGCCGCAGGCGCTTTCGGGCTACCGCCCGAAGGTCTCGCTGACCGCGAGCGCCGGCTATCAATACACGGACCAAGAGCTGACGGGCTCCAAGACTGCGATCAGCAGCCCGCAAAATCCGGCCAGTGCTGGACTGACAGTCAATCAGTCGCTGTTCAACGCCCAGACCCCGCAACGGGTCCGCGCCGCTGAAAGCCAGGTCTCGTCCGCGCGCGAAGGTTTGCGCGTGCTCGAGCAGACCGTGATCCTGAACGCGGCCACGATCTACATGGATTATCTCCGCGACGCCGCGATCGTCGAGGTTCAGCGCAGCAATACCCGCGTGCTCGAGCAGACGCTGAAGCAGACCCAGGATCGCTTCAATGTGGGTGAAGTGACGCGCACCGACGTCGCGCAGTCCGAGGCGCAGCTTGCGGCCGGCCGCACCCAGCAGCTGACGGCCGAATCGAATCTCACCACGACGCGCTCGAATTTCCGTCGCATCATCGGCAACGAGCCGGAGAATCTTGCTCCGGGTTCACCGGTCGACCGCTTTCTGCCGGGGACACTGGCCGCGGCCGTCGAGCTTGCGCTGACCCAGAACCCGAACGTCACCGCCGCGATGTACGGTGTTGAC
>CALRXG020000718.1:0-3082 GCA_943372075.1 Bordetella parapertussis
GGGAGCGCAGCGACGACGGCCGCGTCCCCTACTCCGCCAGCGCCTTCATCTCCGCGTAGAGGTCCGACTTGCCCTCGAAGCCGATGCCGGGAAGATCGGGCATCACGATGTGGCCACCCTCGACGCGCACGCCGTCCGGGAAGCCGCCATAGGGCTGGAACAGGTCGGGATAGCTCTCATTGCCGCCGAGGCCGAGGCCGGCTGCGATGTTGAGCGACATCTGGTGGCCGCCATGCGGGATGCAGCGGCTCGGCGACCAGCCATGGGTCTTCAGCACCGCGAGCGTCCGCTGATATTCGCACAGCCCGTAGGACAGCGCGCAATCGAATTGCAGCCAGTCGCGGTCCGGCCGCATGCCGCCATAGCGGATCAGGTTTCGCGCATCCTGGTGGCTGAACAGGTTCTCACCGGTCGCCATCGGGCCCGGATAGAATTCGGCCAAAGCGGCCTGCAGCGAATAATCGAGCGGATCGCCGGCCTCCTCGTACCAGAACAGCGGATACTCCCGCAGCATCTTGGCGTAGGCGATCGCGGTCTCCAGATCGAAGCGGCCATTGGCGTCGACCGCGAGCTGCGCGTCGCGGTCGATCTCCTTGAGCACCGCCTCGATGCGCGCGCGATCCTCGGCGAGATCAGCGCCGCCGATCTTCATCTTCACGACGTTGTAGCCGCGATCGAGATAGCCGCGCATCTCCTTGCGCAGCGCACCGAGGTCCTTGCCCGGATAGTAGTAGCCGCCGGCGGCGTAGACGAAGACGCGCGGATCGGCATTCACGCCGTGGCGCTCGGCGAGCAGCCGGAACAGCGGCTTGCCGGCGATCTTCGCCACCGCGTCCCACACCGCCATGTCGATGGTGCCGACCGCGACCGAGCGCTCGCCATGGCCGCCCGGCTTCTCGTTCGACATCAGCGTCGACCAGACCTTATCCGGATCGAGATTGTCGCCGCTGGCATCGAGCAGCGATTTCGGATCGGCTTCCTTGAGGCGCGGCGCGAAGCGCTCACGGATCAGCCCGCCCTGCCCGTAGCGGCCGTTGGAATTGAAGCCATAGCCGACCACCCGCTTGCCGTCGCGCACCACATCGGTGACCACCGCGACCAGGCTCGAGGTCATCTTGGTGAAGTCGATGTAGGCGTTGCGGATCGGCGAGGAGATCGGTTTTGTCACCTCGCGGACGTCGACGATGCGGACGGACATGCTCGTGCTCTCTGAGTTAGGCTCGCCGCCCTCTCCTCATCGTCATTGCGAGGAGCGAAGCGACGAAGCAATCCATATTTCGGCTTGCGGCGCGATGGATTGCTTCGCTTCGCTCGCAATGACGGCGGAAGGAGCCGGTCAGGACTTCGCCTTATCCCGGAAATACGGCTCGACCGGGCCGTGCACCTTGATCGTCAGCGGATTGCCGTAACGGTCCTTGGCATTGCCCGCGGTGACCCGCACCCAGCCTTCGCTGATGCAGTATTCCTCGACATTGGTCTTCTCGGCGCCCTTGAAGCGAATGCCGACATCGCGCGACAGGATTGCCTCGTTGTAATACGGGCTCTTGGGATCGATCGAGAGGCGGTCCGGAAACTGATCGTTGGTGGTGTCGTCGTTGTTATCGCTCATAGCAGCGCCTCGATGTCCTTCTTCAATCCTTCGGGCCGGGCGGTCGGCGCATGCCGCGCCACGACCTTGCCGGCGCGATCGACCAGGAACTTGGTGAAGTTCCACTTGATCGCCGGCCCGAGCAGGCCCGACTTCTCACGTTTCAGGTGTTCGTACAATGGATGCGCGCCGCTGCCATTGACGTCGATCTTGGCAAACATCGGAAACGTCACGGCATAGTTGGTCTCGCAGAAGGTGGCGATCTGCTCGGCCGTCCCAGGCTCCTGCGCGCCGAACTGGTTGCAGGGAAAGCCGAGCACGGCAAAGCCGCGCGGCGACAATCCGGCGTGCAGCTCCTGCAGGCCCTTGTATTGCGGCGTGAACCCGCAGGCGCTCGCCGTGTTCACGATCAGCAGCACCTGGCCCTCGAACTGCCGCAGCGGCATGTCGTCGCCGGCGAGCGACTTGGCGGTGAAATCATAGACCGTCGCCATGTCAGGTCACCGGATCAATGGCCGCCGACGGCGTGCCGCCGGCTTCAACCGCCTCGCCTGCCGCAAGGCAGAGATCCTCGCGGTAGCGGGCGGCGACCAATTGCACGCCGACCGGAATCCGCCCGACGAGCCCCGTGGAGACGACGAGCCCGGGCAGCCCCATGAACGGGATCGCGATCTGCGGCAGTTGTGCGTGCCACACCCGCGCGAACGACGCCTCGTCCTTGCGGTCGAGATGATCGGGGAACGGCAATTCGCCGGACACCGGCATCAGCAGCACCGGATATTTGTCGAGGAAGGCGAACCATTCGCGGGTCAGCGTCGCGCGGCGGGTCAGCGCCTGCGACAGATCGAACGGATGAACCTTGGCGCCGACGCCGCGCAGGCAGGCCCACGCGCCGGGATCGCCCTCGCGCTCGGCAAACGCAAGCTGGGCCTCGTAGCCATCGCCGAGCCAGAGCCGGGTCTGGATCTCGGCCGCCTCGCGCAGCGACGGCGTATCGGCGACCTCCTCGACGATCCAGCCGGCATCTCGCAGACGTTTGCCGGCATCGGCGACCGCAGCGACCACTTCCGGCACCGGGTTGAGTCCATCGGGATTGAGGCACATCGCCACCCGCTTCTCGCGCTGCGGCCCCTCGAGCGGGACCGGCGCGTACCAGGGATCGCGATAATCCGGCGTCGACATCGCCGCGAGCGAGATGCGCAGATCGTTCACCGTGCGCGCCAGCGGGCCGGACACCGCGCTGATCTGCGGGCCGATCGGACGCTCCGGCAATGCCGCGTTGAAGGCCGGGATACGGCCGAGGCTCGGCCGCAGGCCGTGCACGCCGCAGGCATAGGCCGGATAGCGGATCGAGCCGGCGATGTCGGTACCGTGGGCGATGTGGCCGATGCCGGCCGCGACCGCCGAGCCCGCGCCGCCCGACGAGCCGCCCGGGGTGATGCCGGGATCGCGCGGGTTCTTGGTGTCACCGTGAATGAGGTTGGTGGTGAACCA
>CALRXG020000719.1:0-3076 GCA_943372075.1 Bordetella parapertussis
AAGCTCGGCGTCGCCGACGAGACCTATGACGCGATCGTCTCCTCCGGCGATCTGACGCGCCACTTCGTGGCCGACCATCCCGGCCAGAAGATCTTCTGGATCGGCCCGGAGCGCGACAGCTCGATCCATCGCGGCCTCGACGCAACGATGGTGCCGCTGGAACAGGCGGACTACATCGTCTGTACCGGTCTGTTCGATGACGAGACCGAATCCGCCGAGGACTATCGCGAGACGTTGCTAAAGGCGCTTCAGCGCAAGCTGACGCTGGTCTGCGCCAATCCCGACATCGTGGTCGAGCGCGGCGACCGGCTGATTTATTGCGCCGGCGCGGTCGCCGAACTCTATCGCGAGCTCGGCGGCGAGGTGATCTTCTACGGCAAGCCGCACCGACCGATCTACGAGCGCGCGATGGCGCTGGCCGCCGAGCGCCGCGGAAAACCGACCGAGCTCGGCCGCGTGCTCGCGATCGGGGATTCCGTCCGCACCGACCTCACCGGCGCCCATGCCTTCGGCATCGACCTGTTGTTCGTCACCCGCGGCATCCATTCCGAGGAGTTCGAGGGCATCGAGCAGCTCGATCCGGCCTCGGTGAAGGAATTGTTCGGCCATCCGCCGCGCGCGCTGATGCGCGAGCTGAAGTGGTAGGGGCAGTTCCGCGGGGGCTCACTGCCAAAATATCGAAAACAACCCCATGCAAAGCAGCCCGCTGCGTCCGGCGTTCGACCGGTCGCCTTGACACGTCGGGCAACTCAGAGCTAGACTTCTAATATTCCGAAATCTTATACGCGCAAAAACGCAAATGCCCGGGGCAAGCCCGGGCACGACGCGAATGTCGGTTGATGCGAACGGCGTCTTACGCCGTCGCCATGTCCGGGAACACCGCCTCGATCTTGGTCTTCAGCGTGGCGGCGTTGAACGGCTTGACGATGTAGTTGTTGACGCCGGCCTTCTTGGCCGCGATCACGTTCTCGGTCTTGGATTCCGCGGTGATCATGATGAAGGGCGTGGTGGCGAGATTGGGATCGGCGCGGACCTCCTTGAGCAGGTCGTAGCCGGTCATCGGCTCCATATTCCAGTCGGAGATCACCAAGCCATACTTCTTGCCGCGCATCTTGTTGAGCGCCGCGGAGCCGTCGGAGGCATCGTCGATGTTCTCGAATCCAAGCTGCTTGAGAAGATTCCGGATGATGCGGATCATGGTGCTGTAGTCATCGACCACCAGAACCGGCATGGACAAATCAACCGCCATCTTTCCCCCCAAAACGACTAACGCAACCTGGCTTCTGCACGAACGCAGCTTTCCGCCAACGACTACCAGCAGGCGTTAAACAGCGCGTTAACCGGCTGAATCCGGATTGTTACGGATTTGACGCGATTTTCGGCAAGCTTGACTTCCACGCCGCTGCCGCGTCACGGTCCGGCGCGCAACGATCATGCTTAAGAATCCTTGAAGAACACCTGACATGAGCACCGGCTTTACCGTTATCCGCGACAACACCCCCGCGAGCGCCATCCCGAAGGGCGCCGTCGTCGCAATGGGAAATTTCGATGGCGTCCATCTCGGTCACCGCGCGGTGATCGGCGCCGCGCTCGCGATGAGCAAGGCGCGCGGCGTGCCCGCGCTGGCCGTGACCTTCGAGCCGCATCCGCGCCGCTTCTTCAGTCCCAACACCCCGCAATTCCGCCTCACGGACGAGACCAACAAGCTGCGGCTGCTCGCGGCCACCGGGCTCGCCGGCGCCGTGGTCATGACGTTCGACAAGGCGCGCGCCGGGACCTCGGCGCAGGATTTCATCCATCACGACCTGATCGGCCGGCTCGGCATCAGCGGGATCGCCGTCGGCTACGACTTCCATTTCGGCAAGGGCCGGGTCGGCTCGCCGAGCCTGCTGGTCAGCGAGGCGCCGCGGCTCGGCATCGAGGTCGATGTGCAGGCCCATGTCGACATCGAGGAGCGCCCGGTGTCCTCCAGCGCCATTCGCATGGCGCTCGCCGAGGGCCAGGTCTCTGACGCCACCACGATGCTGGGCGGGCCGTGGTTCGTTACCGGCAAGGTGATCCATGGCGAGAAGCGCGGCCGCGACCTCGGCTATCCCACCGCCAATATCCGCCTCGACAAGCATTGCGGCCTGAAGCACGGCATCTATGCGGTGCGGGTCGGCAACGGCTCGCAACGGTTCGACGGTGTCGCAAGCTTCGGGCGCCGTCCGACCTTCGACAACGGCGCACCGCTGCTCGAAGTGTTCCTGTTCGATTTCAAGGGCGACCTGTACGACACCGTCCTTGATGTCGCATTCATCGGTTTCATTCGCGAAGAGCTGAAATTCGACACCATCGAGGCGTTGATACGCCAGATGGATGACGACAGCGCCAAGGCGCGCGCGCAACTTGCCGCCGCGCCGGACGCGTTCCCGCAGCTCGGAGTGATTGATTGAACAAGACTGAAAAGCAAAAAATGCTGGCGGGCGAGTTGTACCGCCCGGATGCGGAGATCGCCGCCGACCATTCCGCGGCGGAACGCTGGATGGCGCGCTACAATACGTCGGGCGCTGCTTCCGCGGCCGAGTTGAACGCGCTGCTTGCCGAGCGCTTCTGCAAGGTCGGCAAGGACGCCATGATCCGCCCGCCGTTCTTCTGCGACTACGGCAGCAATATCAGCCTCGGCGACGGCGTGTTCCTCAACTTCAATTGCGTCATCCTCGACGTCGTCGAGGTCGAGATCGGCGACCGCACCCAGATCGGGCCCGCGGTGCAGATCTATACCGCCGACCACCCGCGCGACGCCGAAACCCGCCGCGCCGGGCTGGAATTCGGTCGCCCGATCCGGATCGGCAGCGACGTCTGGATCGGCGGCGGCGCGATCATCCTGCCCGGCGTCACGATCGGGGACGGCGCCCTGGTCGGGGCCGGCAGCGTGGTGACGCGGGACGTCGCCGCCGGCACGATCGTGGCCGGAAATCCGGCGCGGCGGCGGCAGCCTTAGGACGGGATGAAGTCAGGTTAGATCAGCTTGACCGCGGGTTCGGTCCACCTCTCCCCGGTGGGAAGAGGTCGGCGCGCAGCGCCGGGTGAGGGC
>CALRXG020000720.1:0-3068 GCA_943372075.1 Bordetella parapertussis
TTTTGCCGGCAAGATCGTCGCGCTGATCGATGATCCGGCGCAGCGGCAGACCATGGGGGCATTCGGCCGCAGCCGCGTCGAGCGTAAATTGTCCTGGACGCATGAGGAGCCCAAGCTGCTCGCGGCTTACGAGGCGCTGTTCACCAGGAAGGCACCGCAGCCGGGCCGCGCACCGCGCACGACCGCCGAGAGGTCGACCGCGCCGGCCTCCAACGCCAAGGCTGCCGCCGGGCGGGCATCGCCTTGATCGCCCTGCCGCTTCACGCAAATCGAGAGCATCGTTTGATGGCGCCCGCGCCGTCTCCGATAAGGCGCGGCATCGCCGCGCATCCCCGCATCTCCGGATTACCGAAGGTCGAAGCATGAACGTCAGTATCTTCGGCCTCGGTTATGTCGGAACGGTCTGCGCGGCCTGCTTCACCGAACTCGGTCACCAGATCATCGGCGTCGACAAGAGCGTCGCCAAGGTCGACCTGATCCGTAAAGGCCACTCGCCGGTCGTCGAACCCGGCATCTCCGACAAGGTGGCACGCGCGGTCGCAACCGGCCAGTTGACCGCAACCACCGACGCCACCGAGGCGATCGTCAACAGCGACATCTCGATGGTCTGCGTCGGGACGCCCTCGTCGGGCAACGGCAATCTCGACCTGACCGCGATCCGGGAGGTCGCCATCGAGATCGGCCGCGGCCTGCGTGCCAAGAACGCGCCGCATACCGTGACGATCCGCTCCACCGTGCTGCCGGGCACCACCCGCGGCACCGTCGGCCCGCTGATCGAGGAAGCCTCCGGCAACAAGATCGGCCGCGATTTCGACCTCGCCTTCAATCCGGAATTCCTGCGCGAAGGCAGCGCGATCGCCGATTTCAACGCGCCGTCCAAGACGGTGGTCGGCGCCTTCAACCAGGACACCGCCGACCGCGTCATGGCGCTCTACAAGGATCTGCCGGGCGCCAAGATCACCCCGCCGGTCGAGACCGCCGAGCTGGTCAAATATGTCGACAACAGCTGGCATGCGCTGAAGGTGAGCTTTGCCAACGAAATCGGCACCATCGCAAAGACTCTCGGCATCGACGGCCGCAATGTCATGAACATCTTCATGCAGGACACCAGGCTCAACATTTCGGCGGCCTATCTGCGGCCGGGTTTTGCCTTCGGCGGCTCCTGCCTGCCCAAGGACGTCAAGGCGCTAAAGCACCTCGCCCACAGCCAAGGCCTGTCGGCGCCGGTGCTTGAAAGCATCCTGCCCAGCAACGAGATGATCATGTCGCGCGGCACCGACTGGATCCTGTCGCATGACGGCCGCCGCATTGCATTCCTCGGCATCAGTTTCAAGGCCGGCACCGACGATGTCCGCGAAAGCCCGTTCGTGGCGCTGGTCAAGCGCCTGCTCGGCGAGCAGCGCGACATCCGGATCTTCGACCCCAATGTGCAGCTATCGCAGCTGATCGGCGCCAACCGCGAGTTCCTGATGCGCAACCCCGACCTGGTCGGCTTGCTGCATGACGACGTGACGGCGACGATCGAATGGGCCGACATCATCGTGCTGACGACGGCCGATCCGCGCTTCGTCGCGGCGCTGACCGCAGCTCGTCCCGACCAGGTCGTGCTCGAACTGTCGGACATCGGATTGCCCGAACAAGTCCGCGCCAAAGTGAGCGGCTTCCACTGGTAGGGATCACCATGGCCACCATGGGCCAAATCGAGCGCCCGGAAATCCGCTTTCACGACGAGATCTCGTCGGCGTGGGAGACGCTGCACCGGAGCCGCACCTTCAGGGCGCGCACCGCCGCGATGTTCGATCTGCTCGGGACAACCGATCTCTCCGGACAGCATTGGCTGGATGCCGGCTGCGGCACTGGAACGCTCGCCCGCCTGCTCGCCGCGCGCAACTGCAACGTCACCGGCGTCGATGCATCGCCGGACATGATCGCAGTTGCACGCGGCCATCGCGCCGACAGCAGGCTCGCCGAACGGCTCACTTTCAGGCATATCCAAACGATTGAAAGCCTGCCGTTCGCGGATCGCGCCTTCGACGGCGTGCTGTGCGCCAGCGTGCTGGAATATGTCCCGGACGTGGCACGATGCCTCGCCGAGATCCATCGCGTGCTCAAGCCCGGCGCGTTGTTGCTGGTCTCGATCCCGAACCGCGGCTCGCTGCTGCGCCGGAGCTACAAGCTCGCCCACGCCGCGTCCTCGCGCGTGTCACCGCGACCGCTGTTCCGCTATCTCACCTACTCCAAATTCGACGCCTCGCCGGTCGCCATGCAGGCGCTGCTGCGGCAACACGGCCTCACGGTACTGGCTACCGGCTTTGCCGGGTCGCCGCTCCCGCCGGCGCTGGATCGCCGGCCCACCGTGGGCACGCTGATCAACATGCTGGCGCGGCGCGACGCGTGACGCGGCGATCGGCCGCCCGCCTCAGGCCTTGATCGCCATCAGCGACTTGGTCATGCCGAGATATCGTTCACGGTAGATCCGGGCATCCGGAAACGTCTCCGTCATCTCGCGCCAGTCGAACAGATGCCAGTCGGGCGCGGTCCGCTTGAACCAGAAGCGGTTGAATTGCTCAATCACCGAAATCTGCATCCGCCTCGGCAGGAGGACGATGATGCCGGGCAGCCAGGTGTGACTCTCGATCGGAAAATACCGGTACGGCGTCTGCACGTAGAAGGACTTCGCCACCCGCGATATCTCGCCCGCAAATCGGTTCTGGTGGGCCCGGGCGATATCGCGAAATGCCGCGTCGCTCGCGATCGTGACGACCTGCTGCTTCGGGCCGGTCACATGCTCGATCACCGACGAGCAGAAGCAGAAGTCGAACGCCTGATCGTCGAATGGCAGCCGCTCGGTCTCCCGCAGCAGCACTGTCTTGAAACCGAATCGCTCGCGCGCGGCTTTCAAATCATCCGCCGAGATATCGCAAACCGTGACGTCGGTGTGGTACGGCAGGATCGCGCGGATGTGCCGGCCGCTCCCGCCGCCGAGATCGAGGATCTTCGCATCCAGCGGCACGTTGACGGTGCGAACGAGGAATTCGCCGCGCCGCTTCCGTGCCGCACTGGAAAAT
>CALRXG020000721.1:0-3064 GCA_943372075.1 Bordetella parapertussis
GTGCTGTTCTCGGGCGCGCGCATCATCATCCTCGACGAGCCGACCTCCGCGCTCTCCCCGCCCGAGGTCGAACGCCTGTTCGCGACGCTGCACAAGCTGCGCGACCAGGGCACCAGCATCGTCTTCATCTCGCATTTCATCGAAGACATCCTGCGGGTCTCCGACGTGGTGACCGTGTTCCGCAACGGGCGGAAGATCGCCGAGACAGCGTCCGCGGACACCACCAAGGGCGCGCTGATCGAGGCCATGATCGGTCGCGGCGGCGCGGCGCTGGAGCACAGCTACACCGACGACCTGATGCTGCCGCAATCGGGCGGCGGCGCGGCAGTGCTGAAGGTCGACCAGCTTTCGCTCCGCCGCAGCCTGCAAGACGTCTCGTTCGAGGCCCGCTCCGGCGAAGTGCTCGTCATCTACGGCTTCATGGGTTGCGGGCAGCTTGAGCTGTCGCGCATCCTGTTCGGCAAGCTCAAGCCGGACGGCGGCACGCTCGCGGTCGACGGCGCCGTCAAGACATTCCGCAGCACCGCGGCGGCGCGGCGGGCCGGGGTTGCGCTGGTGCCCGAGAGCCGCCGCGCCATGCTGTTCCACCAGGAGCCGGTGTTCAAGAACATCTCGATCAGCATCCTTGATCGAATTTCGTCCCTGCTGCTCAAGCCGGTGCGCGAGCGCGCCATTGCCCAGCGTCAGGTCGAGCAATTGCAGATCAGGCCGCCGGTGGTCGGGCTCGACCTCGGCATGCTTTCCGGCGGCAACCAGCAGAAGGTGGCGCTGGCGAAATGGCTCACCTACCCGCCGCGCCTGCTGGTGCTGTGCGAGCCGACCCGCGGCATGGATGTCGGCGCCAAGAACGACGTGATCAACATCGTGCGCGACCTGCGCGCCAAGGGACTGGCGATCATCGTGCTGTCGACCGAGCCGGAGACGGTGCTGTCGCTGGCCGACCGGATCCTGGTGCTCAAGCGCGGCGCGGTGGTGCGCCAATTCGCCGGCGAAGCGGTCAGTAAAGATCGGCTGCTCGAAGCAGCGTAGAGCATGATCCGGAAAGGTGGCGAAGCGGCTTTCCGGTGAGATCATGCGCAAACGGATCAAGCAAGCGCGATGACCACTTCATCGCGCTGGATGGAGTGGAACGATGACGAGCAGTGACAGCGCGACGAGCCCAGCCGATCACAAGCGGCCGCGCGGACTGGCGCCGTTCCTCCGCTCGCAGATGCGTAACATCGCGCCGTTCCTGACGCTGATCTTCCTCAGCGGCTTCTTCGCGATCGCAAGCCCGTCGTTTGCGACCATCGACAATCTCGGCAATATCCTCACGCAAGTGTCGGTCACCGGCATCATCGCGGTCGGCCTCACCTTCGTGATCCTGTGCGCCGAGATCGACCTGTCGATCGCCAGCATCGCCAACGTCACCGGCATCGCGGTGGCGTACTTCACTTTGCAGGAATCCTACGTCAACATCGCCAACGTCCCGATGCCGGGTCTTGCCGCGATCCTGCTGGCGCTGGCGCTGTGCGCGCTGCTCGGCCTCGTCAACGCGCTGGGGCTGACCGTGATCGGCATCCCCTCCTTCATCATGACGCTCGCCATGATGCAGATCGCGGCCGGCGTCTCGGCGCTGCTGGTCCGCGGCCAGATCGCCTACAAGGTGCCGCCGCTGATCACGACGCTCGGCTCGGGCTCGATCGGTGGCATCCCCTGGATCGTGATCGTGGCCGCAGTGATGCTGCTCGGCGGTCATCTGGTGCTGACCTACACGCGGTTCGGCCGCTACGTCTACATGGTCGGCGGCAATCGCGAGGCCGCGGAATTTGCCGGTCTCAACGTCAAGCTCATCCTCGGCAGCGTGATGGTGATCTCGGCGGTGTGCTCGGGGATCGGCGGCATGCTCGGCGTCGCTCATTTCGGCAGCGCGCAGCAGAACGAGTTCGACACCTATCTGCTGGATTCGATCGCGGCCGTGGTGGTCGGCGGCACCAGCCTGTTCGGCGGCCGAGGCGGGATCGGCAACACCATCGTCGGCCTGTTCGTGCTCGGCGTGCTCAACAATGGGCTCGATCACGTCAACATCGACAGCTTCCTGAAGATCCTGATCCGCGGCCTGATCCTGCTCGCCGCGCTGATCATCAACGTCTATGCGCAGCGGCTGCGGGAACAAGCGGCGGATTAGGCTAATGGAGATGAGCGCGCTGCTCCTCCTCTCGTCGTCCCTGCGAAAGCAGGGACCCATACGCCGCGGCGGATGTTGTGAATGAGACGCGTCGTTCCGGCGTCACTCAATAATGACTGCCTGTGGTTAAGGGTCCCCTGAGTTCACAAACGAAGTGCAACACTTCCATCTGGAGGTGTTGCCATGGGGCGGACTTACAAGCAGCTCTCCCTGGAGGAGCGATGCGAGATTGCCAGGCTTTCGGCCGGTGGCAGCTCGATCCGGCAAATCGCGGCAGCTTTGGATCGCCCGCCATCAACGATCTCTCGGGAGCTGAACCGCAATTCTGGCGTTCAGGTCGGTTACAAGCCCAGCTATGCCCAGCAACAGATGCGAGCGCGGCGCTGGACGGGCTCTCGCCTCGAACGAGAGCCCGGCCTGCGCCGCGCGGTGTTGGAACGTCTTGGTCGGGGCTGGTCGCCCGAGCAGGTCGCCGGCCGGCTGGCGCGTGAGCACGGCCGCAGGGTGATCTCCTATGAGAGCATCTACCGCTTCATCTATGCCCAGCTCACCCGCACATCGGACTTCAGCTGGCGGCGCTATCTGCCGCGCGGCAAGAGCAAGCGCGGTCGTCGCGGCAAGCGGGGCGGCAGTCCCGCAAGCTTCATCGAAGGCCGTGTTTTGCTGGATCAGCGCCCCATCGAGGTCGCCGATCGCAAGACCCCGGGCCATTGGGAGGCCGACCTCATGATGTTCTCCAAATACGGTCAGCAGATCTTGGCCGTGCATGAGCGCACCTCCCGCCTGTTGCTCGGCGTCCCCCTCGCAAGCAAGCTCGCCTCCGGCGTCGCCCACCATCTCGTGCGCCTGTTCAAGGTCCTGCCACAGCCGATCCGCCGGACCGTCACCTTCGACAAC
>CALRXG020000722.1:0-3063 GCA_943372075.1 Bordetella parapertussis
CCGATCCGGCCTTGCTGCGATCGCTGTCACGCCCCTTGGCGCGATCGCCCGGCGATGTGGTTCTCTTGATGCGGCGGCTCATGGTGATTTTTGGCTCCAGACCTGCGTTGTGCCTAGCGCAAATGCCGCGAATCGTCACGGCGAAATCGGGCCAAATCCGCTGCAATATCGGCCGGTTCGGCGGGATACGGCGGGCCGCGCGCGCGGTCTGCCTATTCCGAAGACCGCTCCTTGCGCAACCGCTGCCAGTAATCCAGCCGTTTGCGGATCTCGCGCTCGAAGCCGCGGTCGGGTGGATCGTAGAAGGTCTGGCGGCCGAGCGCTTCCGGGAAATAGTCCTGACCGGAAAACGCGTCGGGCATGTCGTGATCGTACTGATAGCCGGTGCCGTAGCCTTCCGACTTCATCAGCTTGGTCGGCGAATTCAGAATGTGCTTCGGCGGCAGCAGCGAGCCGCCCTGCTTCGCGGTCTGCATCGCGGCGCCGAACGCGGTGTAGACCGCGTTCGATTTCGGCGCGGTGGCGAGATAGACCACGGCCTGCGCGATCGCGAGTTCGCCCTCCGGCGAGCCGAGGAAGTCATAAGCATCCTTGGCAGCGTTGCAGACCGCAAGTGCATGCGGATCGGCGAGGCCAATGTCCTCGACCGCCATGCGCACCACGCGCCGTGCCAGGAACAGCGGGTCCTCGCCGGCATCGAACATGCGCGCGAGATAATACAGCGCCGCATCCGGATCGGAGCCGCGCACCGACTTGTGCAGCGCCGAGATCAGATTGTAGTGGCCGTCGGCCGACTTGTCGTAGATCGGCGCACGGCGCTGCAGGATGTCCTGCAACTGCTCGGCGTCGAACACCTCGCCCTTGCGCGCGGCGCGCCAGACCTCCTCGGCCAAGGTCAGCGAGGCGCGGCCGTCGCCATCGGCCATCCGCACCAGCACGGCGCGCGCCTCGGCATCGAGCGGCAGCTTCCTGCCCTCGACCTTCTCGGCATTGGCAAACAGCCGTTCGATCGCGGCCGTATCGAGCGAATGAAACACCAGCACCCGGGCGCGCGACAGAAGCGCCGCGTTGAGCTCGAAGGACGGGTTCTCGGTGGTGGCGCCGACCAGCACCACGGTGCCGTCCTCCATCACGGGCAGGAAGGAATCCTGCTGCGCGCGGTTGAACCTGTGCACCTCGTCGACGAACAGCAGCGTGCCCTTGCCCATCTCACGTCGAGCGCGGGCGGCATCGAACGCCTTCTTCAGGTCGGCGACGCCGGAAAACACCGCCGAGATCTGTTCGAAATGCAGCTCGGTGGCGTCGGCCAACAGCCGCGCCACGGTGGTCTTGCCGGTGCCGGGCGGCCCCCAGAACACCAGCGAGCCCAGCGTCCGCGTTTCCAGCATGCGGGTCAGCGCCCCATCGGGGCCGAGGATGTGGTCCTGGCCGACGACGTCGGCGAGCGTGCGCGGACGCAACCGATCCGGCAGCGGGTGTGGCGCGTCCTGCTCCATCCCCGCCGCTGCGAACAGGTTGCTGGCCTCGCGCGGTTGCTTTGCGCTCATTCCTTGGGGCTCATCCGCCGAGCGTCACGTTGATCTGCTGGCCGCCGCGCACCAGCGTGATGCGCCAGACCCGCGAGCCTGCCTTCGATGCCTTCTCGAGGTCGCTGGTCCGCGCGATCTTCTCGTTGTTGACCGCGAGGATGATGTCGCCCTTCTGGAAGCCGACATTGGCAGCGGTGCCGTCATCGGCGAGATCCGTGACGACGACGCCCTCGGCGCCGGCGTCGAGATGCAGCTCATCGGCCAGCGCCGGCGAGATGTTGGCGACCCTCGCGCCCTGGAACGGCGAGCGCGCGGTCAGCACGATCTCGTCGCGGTTGGTGTCGGGAGCAGTCTCCAGCGGCACGGTGAGCTTCACCGGCTTGCCGGCGCGCTGCACCTCGATCTCGGCGGTGCCGCCGAGCGGACGGGTCGCGAAGCGGTAGTCGAACGCATTGGGATCGTCGATCGGCGTGCCGTCGATCGAGACGATCAGATCGGAGAGCTTGAGCCCGGCCTTCGCCGCGGGGCTGTTCGGCGCGACGTTGGCGACCAGCGCGCCGGTCGGCAGCTTCAGCCCCAGCGTCTCCGCGATCTCCGGCGTGACCGCCTGCAGGCGCGCGCCGAGCCATGGCCGCTTCACCGCCTTGCCGCCGCTCTTGGCGGAGGCCACCACGACGCGCACCATGTTGGCGGGGATCGCGAAGCCGATGCCCTGCGAGCCGCCGGACCGCGAGAAGATCGCGGTGTTGATGCCGGCAAGCCTGCCGGTCATGTCGACCAGCGCGCCGCCCGAATTGCCGGGATTGATCGCGGCGTCGGTCTGAATGAAGAATTGATAATCCGTGATCCCGACTTGAGTGCGGGCCAGCGCCGAGATGATGCCGTGCGTCACGGTCTGGCCGACGCCGAACGGGTTGCCGATCGCCAGCACCACGTCGCCGACCAGGAGCTGGTCGGAATTGGCGAAGTCGAGCGTTGCGAACTTCTCCTTGTTGGTCCCCTTCAGGCGCAACACCGCGAGGTCGGTGCGGCTGTCCTTCAGCACGATCTCGGCCTCATACTCCCGCTTGTCGGCGAGCGAGACCTTTACCTGGTCGGCGCCTTCGATCACGTGATTGTTTGTGACCACGAGACCCGAGGCATCGACCATCACGCCGGAGCCGAGGGAACGCTGCATCTGCTCCGGCTGCTGTCCCGGCACGCCGAAGAAGCGGCGGAAGATCGGGTCGTCCAGGAACGGATTGCGGTTCTGCACCACCTTGGCGGCGTACACATTGACCACCGCCGGCTGCACCCGCTGCACGATCGGCGCGTAGGACAATTGCAGCTCGGCCTGCGAGGACGGCACGCGGCGGTCCTGGGCCGCGGCTGGGGCAAGATTCCCCATGAAAACCAACGCTGACAGTGCGGATAGGGCAGCAAAGCGGACAGGTCGGAGCATTCTCACCTCTCGTGGAAACGCCGGAATATAGGCGTGTTCGGCGGCCAATTGAAGGGCGCCGGGCCGGATAACCCGCCCCTTCCGGACCGGTGC
>CALRXG020000723.1:0-3049 GCA_943372075.1 Bordetella parapertussis
TCCAACTTCATGAACATCTTCATGACCAACGACTACGCCACCGACCAGCTGTTCTGGCCCAACATCGTCCGCGCCATCGGCCAGGCTCTGGTGATGGCGCCGCTGTCGGCGGTGGCGACCGCGGGCATCGAGCTGGAGAACGCGGGCTCCGCCTCCGCTCTGTTCAACATGATGCGCAATCTCGGCGGCGCGGTCGGCATCGCGGTGTTGCAAACGGTGCTGACCAAGCGCGAGCAATATCACTCCAACGTGCTGATGCAGTCGGTCTCGCTACTGGAGCAGGCGACGCGGAGCCGGATCGATCAGCTGACGCAGTACTTCATGAACCACGGCGTCGCCGACCAGGCCGCCGCCGCCCACCGCGCGATCGCCGCGATCGGCAATGTCGTACAGAAGCAGGCCTACATCCTCGCCTTCAGCGACACGTTCTACCTGCTCGGCGTGGCGCTGATCGTGGCACTGGCCGCGACGCTGTTGTTGAAGAAGCCGGGTCAGCTCGCCGGCGGCGGTGCGCATTAACAAGCACAACCAAGGAGAACGACCATGAAAGCCCGCATGAATTTCTACCAGGCCGCCCCCGACACCATCAAGGCGCTCGTCGCCGTGGAAAACGAGGTCACCGCGAGCGGCCTCGAGCAATCGCTGATCGAGCTGGTCAAGACCCGCGCCTCGCAGATCAACGGCTGCGCCTATTGCATCAACATGCACACCGAGGACGCCCGCAAGCATGGCGAGACCGAACAGCGGCTCCATCTGCTCGCCGCCTGGCGCGAGTCGCCGCTCTACAGTGAGCGTGAGCGCGCGGCGCTGGCCTGGACCGAAGCCTTGACGCTGGTGTCAGAAACCCGTGCGCCCGAGGCCGACTATGAAGCGGCGCATGCCGAGTTCACCGACGGCGAACTGGTCAACCTGACCGTGCTTATCGGCGCCATCAACGCCTGGAACCGGATCGCGATCGGCTTCCGCGCGGTGCATCCGGTGAAAGTGGAGGTGACGGCGTGAGACCCCTCCCTCGTCATTCCGGGGCGCGCCAATTGGCGCGAGCCCGGAATCCATACTCACGATCGTGGTTATGGATTCCGGGCTCATCGCTTCGCGATGTCCCGGAATGACGAGAGGAGAGTTCTGCGCAGTCCAACCTAAACCGCCGTCGCCCTGGCGAACTCGACATAGATCTCGCGCAGACGATCGGTGATCGGGCCGACCTTGCCGTTGCCGACGGTCTTGCCGTCGATCGCGACCACGCCCTGCACGAACACAGAGGCGCTGGTGATGAAGGCTTCCTTGGCGGCGAGCGCCTCCTCGACCGTGAAGGCGCGCTCCTCGATCCGAAGCTGACGCTCCTCGGCGAGCTTGACCACCGCCTTGCGGGTGCAGCCGGGCAGGATCTCGTTGCCGTTCTGCCGCGTCACGATGACGTCGTCCTTGGTGACGATGAAGGACGAGGACGAGCCCCCTTCGGTGACCTTGCCGTCCTCGATCATCCAGGCCTCGCCGGCGCCGGCAGCCGCCGCGGCCTGCTTGGCCAGCACCTGCGCGAGCAGCGCCACGCTCTTGATGTCGCGCCGCTCCCAGCGGATATCGGGCACCGTGATGACGTTGATGCCGGTCTTGGCCGAGGGCGCGTTGATGATGTCCTTCTCCGAGGTGAACATCACGAGCGTCGGCTTGACGTTGGCCTCCGCCTTCGGGAAGGCGAAATCGCGCCCCTTGTCGGCGCCGCGGGTGACCTCGAGATAGACCATGCCGTTGACGAGGTCGTTGCGCTTGACCAGTTCCTTCTGGATTTCCTCGATCCGCTCCAGTGTCTCCGGCAGCGCCAGCTGGATCTCGCCGACCGACCGCTTCAGCCGCGCCAGGTGCGAGGCGTTGTCGATCAGCTTGCCCTCGAGCACCGCGGCCACCTCGTAGATGCCGTCGGCGAACAGGAAGCCGCGGTCGAACACCGAGACCTTGGCCTCGGAATGCGGCACGTACGAGCCGTTGACGTAAGCGATCTTTTCCACGCGAGTTCTCCTGTGGACCAAGGCGAAGTTTCAGGCCTTCGTATACGCAAATTGTTAACGGGGATAAACCCCGCAGCCGCCGTCATTCCGGGGCGATGCGAAGCATCGAGCCCGGAATCCATTCCACCATGAATGATGCGGCCCGATCGATTCCGGGCTCGCGCTGCGCGCGCCCTCAGGTGCGCAATTGCGCACCGGGGAATGACGACGGGGAAAGGGCTTGCGCCTCAGCTCCGCCTAGTGCTGCAAGATCTTCGACAAGAACTTCTGCGCGCGGTCGCTGCGGGGCGTGCCGAAGAAGTCGGCCTTCTTGGCATCCTCGACGATCTCGCCGCGGTCCATGAAGATGACGCGGTCGGCGACCTTGTTGGCGAAGCCCATTTCGTGGGTCACCACCATCATGGTCATGCCCTCGCGGGCGAGGTCGACCATCACGTCGAGCACCTCGCTGATCATCTCGGGGTCGAGCGCGGAGGTCGGCTCGTCGAACAGCATCGCGATCGGATCCATCGCCAGCGCGCGGGCGATGGCGACGCGCTGCTGCTGGCCGCCGGACAGTTCGGCGGGGAATTTTTTTGCGTGATCCTTCAGCCCGACGCGCTCCAGCAGCTTCATGCCCTTGGCGAGCGCGTCGGCATGTTTGCGGCCCAGCACCTTCTCCTGCGCGAGGCAGAGATTGTCGATGATCCGCAGATGCGGGAATAGCTCGAAATGCTGGAACACCATGCCGACGCGGGAGCGCAGCTTCGGCAGGTCGGTCTTGGAATCGTTGACCTTGACGCCGTCGAGGATGATCTCGCCGTCCTGGATCGGCTCCAGCGCGTTGACGCATTTGATCAGGGTCGACTTGCCCGAGCCGGACGGGCCGCAGACCACGACCACCTCGCCCTTGGCGACGCTGGTGGTGCAGTCCTTCAGCACCTGGAAGCTCGGCCCGTACCATTTGTTGACGTGCTTGATCTCGATCATGATTGACTCAAATGTTGCAGCGGGCTCGCTTTGAACACCTCTCCCATGGGGAGAGGTCGGCGCGTAGCGCCGGG
>CALRXG020000724.1:0-3039 GCA_943372075.1 Bordetella parapertussis
CCGCTTACGACGACAACAAGCAACCGGTTTGACGGGAGGCAAGGCGAAGTGAGCTCGAACTACGATGCAATCAAGGCGCACTACGCGGCGTCCGACCGCAAGGACGTTGCGGGCATGATGGCGCCCATCACTCCCGAAACGCGCTGGACCGAGATGGCGGGCTTTCCTTACGCGGGCACATATGTTGGCGCCAGCGCCATTGTGCACGGCGTGTTCAAGCGCATCGGCGAGGAGTGGATCGACTATACGTTTGCGCTCGAACGGCTGATCGATGGTGGTCCCACCATTGTTGGTGTCGGGACCTATTCGGGCCGTTACAAGCAGACGGGGAAATCCATGACGGCGCGCGTGGTGCATGTTTGGGACATGAACGAGGGACGGGTTGTTCGCTTCGAGCAGTTTGCTGACACCAGCCTCGTTGCTGACGCGACGACCTAGAGCCGGGATTCCTTCCTCCTCGGCCCTCCTCGACGCGGCTCACGATGTGGGCCGCGTCTTTTTTGCGCGTCCGGCCTTGCTCGTTTGCGTCCTAGGCAGGCCGCGTCGGAGTCCAAGACGCCTGCGAATGGTCGGGCCTACTATCCGCCAGCTCGATAAGCGTCGGACGATTGTGGACAGCTTCGCTCCAAGGAGCGCCGCAATCTCAAACGGACGCGCCGGTGCAACGTCGCCATCCCGCAGGGTGGCCTAAGGAGGGGAAACGCATGAGCTTGAGGAACACGATCCTGGGAATCGTTACGGCAGCGCTACTCGGCTGTGCCGGCGGCGCAGCCCATGCCGCGGATGCAAAATGCGGCGCCACCAACGGCAAGGCGGCGACCGGCGAGCCGATCGTGATCGGCGGAATCGTCAGCGTCACCGGACCGGATAATTTCAGCTCGTCCGGCCTGGCAGCAGCGGCTTATTTCAAGTGCCTGAACGCCAATGGCGGCGTCAACGGACGTCCGATCAAGTACCAGATGGAAGATGACGGCTGGAATCCCGAGCAGTCGTCGCAGGTCGCAGCCAAGCTCATCCGCGATCAGAAGGCCGTGGCGCTGGTCGGCAATATGAGCTTTGTCGATTGTGGCGCGAACCAGGGCATCTACGAAAAGGAAGACATCATGGTCATCGCGGGGGTCGGTGTCCCGCGCGACTGCTTCTTCCAGAAGAACTACGCACCGACCAACGCCGGCCCGCGCGTCAGCAACACCAAGGCCGTGATGGATGTGGCGCAGACCTATCCGGGCAAGATCAAGCGCGTCGTCTGCATCGCGCCGAACATCCCGAACCTCGGTGAATGGTCATGCTCGGGTGCGGTGGCCTGGATCAAGAAGCAGGGTGGCGACGGCAAGATCATCACCTTCGACCCGGGCTCGCTCGACGCCACCTCGGTTGTCCTTGAGGCAATGGCCTTCAAACCTGACGTCATCAGCGTTGGTACGCCGAAGGGCCTGGCCGTTCCGATCTTTGCCGCGGCGGAAGAGCAGGGGCTTGCCGACAAGGTGCATTTCACCGGACCTGCCTCGCTGTACAATCCGGACTTTCCTCGTGCGATCGGAAAATACTGGGACGGCAAGGTCACCGTAGACATGGAGCTGAAGGCGGCAGACGCGGGCACGCCCGACATGCTGAACTGGCTCGCGGTGATGGACAAATATGGCCAGGCCTCCGATCCAAGGGATACGTTCTCGCAGGCCGGTTACCTCGCCGCGCGGGTCACCGCTGAGACGCTGTTGAAGATGGATGCGGCCAAGATCGATCGGAAATCGGTGACGGCGGCTTTGCGCAACATCAAGCGGTTCGAAAGCGACATGTGGTGTTCGCCCTGGTATGTCGGCGACGGGCCGCGTCACAACGCAAATCATGCGGGCCCCGTGTCATTCGTCAAGGACGGCAAGCTGGTGGCAAAGCCGGTGTGCATCGAGTCGGAAGATCCGGAGCTCGACGACGTGCATGCCTACGAGAAGACGATCGGCATCGCGAAGTAAACAGCCATGCCTGATTTCACGCCCTTTCTCGTCTCGGGCCTCGCGACCGCGGCAACCTACGTCCTCTCCGGCGTCGGCATCGTGGTGCTCTACCGGGCTGCGGGCGTTGTCAATTTTGCCCAGGGCGCCGTTGGCGCCCTGGCAGCCTTCATCTCCTGGTCGATTGTCGAGCACGGAGGGCCGCCTGGCTGGTCGTGGGTCGCAGGCGTCTCTGCCGCGGCGTTCGTCTCGCTGTTCTATGGTCGGGTCATTGCTCCCCGCCTTGCCTACGGCGATCCGATCATGCGTGCGGTGGCAACGCTGAGCTTTGCGCTGATCCTGCTCGGCTTCATGGGTTACGTCTGGGGCGAGGCGCCGCGCCGGCTCCGCCTGCCCACGGATACGATGAGCTTCGAGCTGCTCGGCGTCCGGATCACCATGACGCGGGCAATTGCATTCGGTCTTGGCGTGCTGGCGACCAGCGCCGTGATGTTGTTTCTCGCCTATAGCCGCATTGGCCTGCAGATGCGCGCGCTCGCCAGCAACCGCGACCTCAGCGCGATGCTCGGGGTTCGCGTGCTCCGGGTCGACAGCTGGGCGTGGGTGATCTCCGGCCTGCTGGCGGGCGTCAGCGGCGTGTTGCTGGCCGACCTGCAGCGCTTGAGCGGGCAGGCTCTCACCTTCGCGGTGATTCCTGCGATCGCCGCCGCGGTGCTCGGGCGCTTCGTCTCCCTCCCTGCAACTGTTGCCGGCGGCCTGGTGATCGGGGTCTGCGAGGCGCTGCTGACACCGGTCCCCGTGATCGGCCCGTTCCGCACCGCGATCCCTTTTCTCTTTGCGGTCGGCGCCATGCTGTGGATGCAGCGTCGCATGACCTTCGTCTACAGGTGAGCTGGCGTGACTGATCGAAGCCTGGAGGCAACCGCACTGATTCCCTCTTCACGATTGCCGTTGCGCGAGCTTGCCGTGTGCGCCGGAGCGCTCGCCGCGCTGTATGTCCTGCCGGCTGCGCTCAGCGACTACTGGCTGCGCACGCTGATCTCGGTCACCGCGCTCACCGTCGCCAGCTTGAGCGTCAGTGTGCTGTTCG